>JAZUKC010000090.1:0-19993 GCA_045643065.1 Prevotella sp. | reverse complement strand
CCGAAAAAATGTGTACCTTTGTGCATTGTTATTGAAGTTTTGTAGCAGAAACAAAGGTAACAATTTGGGCTGACTCCACCAAATGGAATCAGCCCTTTCTTATTTTTTTAACAAAAAGTTTTAGCGGACAGTAATAATTATGAATTATGAATTATGCATTAATCGCTCCTGTTTTGCAACCGATTGCACAGATAACGCGCGAGATAATTATGTATTATGAATTAAAAATTATGAATTAATGACTACCTTTGCAAAATATAAAAGCAATTCAACGGAATAAGAAAATAAAAATATATACTACTATGAAACTTAAATTAAGCATAAACTATCAGACACAACCTGGCGAGGAATTGTGTGTGAACATCCGCCAGACTGATGGCACTTACGTGCAGCATAGGATGCAATCGGTGAACGGGTACGAATGGACCGCTGCCATCGATGCACAACCATTGGAAGACAATCGCATCTACTATTTCTACTCAATCTGCAGAATGGACACCGAGATTCGCCGCGAATGGGGTGTCATAACGCATAACATAGAGATCGACGTACAAACTCACGACTTCTACACATGCTACGACATCTGGTACGATGTGCCAGAAGACAGTTACCTGTTCAGTTCTGCTTTCACCGAATGCATACAGCATCGCCAGCATCAGAAGATGCCAAAGTTCGACTATAAAAAGATGCTTCTGCTGAAGGTTCGTGCTCCACAGTTGCGCAAAGGAGAGAAACTCTACCTCGTAGGAGAAGGTGGACAGCTCGGCGATTGGCGCAGCGACCGTGCCACACCGATGTATGAGCACGAAGAAAACGAATGGACAACCATGCTCGATGCTACCACTTTCATTGAGGATGGCATCACGTTTAAGTTCATAATAAAGAAAGATAATGGCGACCCGGACATCATGTGGGAGGAAGGAAGCAACCGTTTCCTGCAGATTCCGGATATGTCCAAGCGTGAGGTTTGCAGCTTTGAGCTTCACCGTGCCAACTTCCCTATCGACCAACAGCGCTATGCCGGTACGGCTATTCCTATCTTCTCACTGCGCTCAGAGGGTTCGTTCGGCGTCGGAGACTTTGGCGATCTGAAACTTATGATTGAATGGGTGGAGCGCACATGCCAGCGAGTGCTTCAGGTTCTCCCTATCAACGACACCACGCTCACGCACACATGGACTGATTCCTACCCTTATTCCTGCATCTCAATCTTTGCGCTTCACCCTATGTATGCTGACCTCAGGCAGCTCCCAGCGCTGCAGGACGAGGCATTGGCTGCCGAGTTTGAAACTCTGCGCAAGGAACTTAACGACCTCAAGCAGATAGACTATGAGCGCGTGAACAATGCTAAGAACAAGTACATGCGTATCGTCTTTGAGCAGGAAGGCAAAGAAGTCATGAACTCAGAGGCATTCAAGGCGTGGTTCAACGAAGAGCAGCAGTGGCTCGTTCCGTATGCTCAGTACAGCGTATTGAGAGACAAATACGGCACGCCTGACTACACCCAGTGGCCTGACCACAACGTGTGGGACGAGGCAGAGCGTAAGGTTCTGACCACGTCTCGCAACAAGGCATACAAGGAAGCTGCATTCTTCTACTATCAGCAGTATGTCCTTGCCTCGCAGATGAAGGACGCTCATAGCTACGCAAGGCAGGCAGGCGTAGTGCTGAAGGGTGACATTCCTATCGGTGTTAACCGTCATGGATGCGACGCATGGATGGAACCACGCTACTTCAACCTTAATGGTCAGGCTGGTGCTCCACCTGATTCGTTCTCTACAAACGGTCAGAACTGGGGTTTCCCTACCTATAATTGGGAGGAGATGCTTAAGGATGACTGTGCATGGTGGGTACGCCGCTTCTCCAATATGGCCAAGTATTTCGACGCTTATCGCATCGACCACGTACTCGGATTCTTCCGTATATGGGAGATTCCAATACATTCTGTCCACGGACTTCTTGGTCAGTTCCAGCCTGCTCTTGGCCTTACACGCGCTGAATTAGAGGCATACGGCATCTATCTCAATGACGAACAGCTCTTCGAACCTCTCATCACCGACTGGATTCTGGAGCGTTGGCTAGGCGAAAAAGCAAACTGGGTGACCGAGACTTTCCTCGAACAGAAGTACTATGGGCAGTATCGCATGAAGCCAGAGTTTGACACTCAGCGCAAGGTCGAGGCTTGGTTTGAGGCTCATGGACGCCGCGACGAGGAAGGAAAACTATGGGAGGAGGACTCTAACGTACGCGATACGCTTTACGCTCTCATCTCAAACGTACTCTTCCTGCGTGATCATCGCGATCCGAACAAGTGCCATCCACGCATCTCAGCACAGCTGGACCCATGCTATGAGAATCTCTGGGGCAACGACAAGGATGCCTTCAACCAGCTTTACAACGACTACTTCTATCGCCGCAACAACCATTTCTGGTATCTTGAGGCTATGAAGAAGTTGCCTCGTCTGGTCAATGCCACACACATGTTGGTATGTGCTGAGGACCTCGGCATGGTGCCTGACTGCGTGCCTTGGGTGATGAACGAACTCAAAATACTGTCGCTTGAGATTCAGAACATGCCAAAGGAGACGGGTCTCACGTTCGGTAAGCTGAAGCATAACCCATACCGTTCGGTATGTACCATATCAAGTCATGATACCGCTACCATGCGAATGTGGTGGGATGAAGACGAGAAACTGACGCAGGAATACTACCGTACACGTCTGCATCGTGGCGACAGTGCGCCTCATCCGCTGCCAGGATGGCTCGCACGCGACATCATCTATCGTCACCTCACCTGCCCTTCAATGCTCTGCATACTCACTCTGCAGGACTGGTTGGCTATCGACGAGAAACTGCGTCTTGCCGATCAGAATGCTGAACGAATCAATATCCCAGCCAATCCGAAGCATTATTGGCGCTATCGCATGCACCTTAACCTCGAAGATTTGCTCGAAAACGATGAGTTCAACTACTCTCTGCAGGAACTCATTAAGGAAACAATAAGATGAAAAAAACATTCATTTCCATACTCATAGCCCTTTCCCTGATGTGTGCAAACAACATGCAAGCACAAGAAACGACATGGAGTCCCACTGCCACACGCTTCGCTTTGTGGAGCCCTGAGGCACAAGCCGTAAAGGTGAACATATACGACAACGGCACGAATGGTAAACCTTCGCAGCAGATAGAAATGCAAAGCTCAGCATCTGGCACATGGACGGCCATCCAGGCTGGTAACCTTCGTGGAAAGTTTTACACGTTCCAGATAAAGCAAAATGGTCGTTGGATGGACGAGACTACTGGTCCTTTTGCCACCGCTGTAGGCGTAAACGGCAAGCGAGGTGCTATCATTGACCTCCGCGATACCAATCCTTCGGGATGGGAGAAGGACCGTTCGCCAGAGTTTTTCGGTCAGCAAAACGCAATAATCTATGAGATGCACCACCGTGATTTCTCCATAGACGAGACCAGTGGCATTAGGAACAGGGGCAAGTTTCTTGCTCTTACGGAGTCGGGAACACACAATCCTGACGGTCTATCGACAGGCATCGACCACCTGAAGGAACTCGGTGTGACGCACGTTCATCTGCTTCCAAGCTACGACTTCGGCAGTATCGACGAACTGACAGGTAACGCCTTAGGTGGTGGAGGACGCATTCCTTCGACCTACAACTGGGGTTACGACCCTGTGAACTACAACGTCCCAGAGGGGTCTTACTCTACAAACGCCAGCGATCCGGCAACTCGCATCCGCGAATTCAAGCAGATGGTAATGGCATTGCATAAGGCAGGACTGCGCGTAGTGATGGATGTCGTGTACAATCATGTGTTCGATCATGACAAGAGTCCGTTCCATCTCACTGCTCCTTACCAATATTTCCGCTATAAGGATAAGGAGGGTAACGCTGTGACCGATATTCCTTCTGTAAGCGAAAGAGCAGGAATAGTACCTGCCAACGGCTCTGGTTGCGGCAACGAGACTGCCTCTGACCGCAACTGCATGAGGCAGTTCATGGTCAACAGCATACGCTACTGGATGACGGAGTATCACATCGACGGTTTCCGTTTTGACCTGATGGGCATCCATGACATAGAGACAATGAACGAGATTCGCAACACTGCGATGAACATTGACCCTAATGTTGTAATCTATGGAGAAGGTTGGGCGGCAGAGTCTCCTGCCTATCCTGCCGACAAACTGGCAATGAAGGCGAACGCATCGCAACTGGGTGGCATTGCTGCCTTTGGCGACGAGATGCGCGACGGACTGCGAGGTGGATGGACAAATGACAAGGATGGTGCCTTCCTAATTGGCAAAGCGGGCAACGAAGAGAGCGTAAAGTTCGGTCTCGTCGGTGCTGTTCAGCATCCGCAGGTTGACCTGCAGAAGGTTAACTACAGCAAGGAGGCATGGGCGACGGATGCATCGCAGATGATAAGTTACGTCTCTTGCCACGACGATATGTGTCTGGCCGACCGCATAAAGGCTACTGCTCCTAAGGCGAACAAGGCAGAACGCATGCGTCTGCAGAAGCTTGCCTACACGGCAGTCATGACAAGTCGCGGTGTGCCTTTCATCTGGTGTGGCGACGAAATTATGCGAGACCGCAAGGGAGTGCATAACTGTTACACTTCGCCTGACTCCATCAATGCCATCCCATGGCAGTTGAAGACGGAGAACAAAGAGGTCTTCGACTATATGTGTCAGCTCATTTCGTTACGCAAGACAGGTATTTTCCAAAACAACGAAATCACGTTCCTTCCGGTAAAGGGCAGCAACATCATCGCCTCGCAATATGGCAATGACTGCATAGTAATACTCAACTCCAACCGCAAGGCTATGACTCAGGAACTGCCAGCAGGACAGTGGGCAGTTGTACTGAGCAGCAATGCCACCGCAACCGTGAGCAAGGGCAAGGTGAAAGTGCCAGCACAGGGAGCAGTGATACTAAGAACGAACCCTTAAATGCAATTCGTATCAAGTCGCCGGGAGGCAAGAAACGACAGCAGAAATTATAGTGGTAAGCAACCTACGTTATCCATCGTATGGTTGCTTACTCTAACTATCTTTTTGCTTCTGCCTGAGACGTGGCTGACGGATACTAATCCCTGGTACAGACCGATTGTAAGCATCGGATTTGGTTGCTATGACTATCTGGCCATCGTCCTCTCCGTTCTGATGCTTGGTTCCTACATTGAGGCGAAGTGTAACCGATGGCTTGGTCGCATTATCTGCATCGCGTTTGGAATGTTTGCCGTAGCATACTCAGTGTCGCAATCATTCCTATGGTTCCATTTCTATCGCCGTTGGGATCAGTTTACGATGCAACTGGTCAGCGAGACAAATGCTAACGAAAGTTCAGAATTTCTCGTAACATACGTCCTTTCGCCCACAACACTTCTGATACTCTTGGCATATTCGCTTGCTATCGGTATCAGTGTGCTGGCAGACAGGAAGATACGGCGACATCAAATGCCACGGAAAGTATGGCAAAAGGTTATCCTCGGTCTATACATTCTCTCTGTTTACGCTCAAGTTTACTTCCTGACGGGATCGTTGAACGACAACTACGAACGGGCTGCAGGATGGCCTGTCAAGTGTACTGCAATATTCAATATACGGCAGTCCATGCTGCAACGGCAGGAGTATGGTGGCGAAATAAATCGCTGCATAAAGACTCTGCAAGACTATAGCTATCAGGACAGCATACCGACAGATGCTCCTGACGTTGTGTGGATTATTGGTGAGAGTTACAGTCGCCACCACTCTGCACTCTATGGCTATAATCTCATGACAACGCCTTACTCATGCCGACGCATGGAGTCTGGGCATCTGTTCCGCTTTGATGATGTCATAGCACCTGACAACGGCACGTCAAACTGCTTCAAGGCTTTCATGTCCATGGCGTCATCTGATAGCAAATTGAAATGGTGTGATGCCCCGATGTTGCCTGCTTTGTTCCGCAACAAGGGGTGGAACGTGGTGTTCTACAGCAATCAGTTCACTTCTACGGATGACCTCGGGCAGTGGGATGCGTCTATGGGATTTATGAATCATCCGAAGATAAGCGACCGAATGTTTTCCTCACGCAACAACAAGACATTCCCGTATGACATGCAGCTCGTTGAGCATTACAAGCAAAACCGCAACAAACTGGAGCAGGAACATCATAATTTCATTATCTTCCACCTCATAGGTCAGCATGTCAGATTCAACAGCAGATACCCGGAAAACCAGGCAAAGTTCCATGCCAACGACATCAAGCGTACCGACTGTACCGACCAGCAAAGGGAAATGATAGCTCACTATGATAACGCGACACTCTACGATGATGCTGTTGTGGAGAGCATAGTGCAGATGTTCGAGAATCGCGATGCTGTCATCGTATTCTTCCCTGACCATGCCGAAGAGGTCTATGACTTCAGGAACCAGATGGGACGCACGGCACTTGACAAGGACGACAGCAGAGCATTGCGTCAGCAGTTGGACATCCCGTTCTTCGTGATTCCTACTACTCGTTGCATCACTTCGCATCCTGACATCCCTACCCGACTACGCAGCGCACAGCAATTGCCATTCATGACCGACGACTTCCCTCACTTTCTGCTCGACTTACTACAGGTAAAGAGCCCGTCCCTTAACCTGACAAGGAGTCCGCTTTCCAAGAAATACGTGGAAAGAAAGAGACTCATAGTGAATGCATCACGTTACTATGACGAGGAGTAGTTGTAGCAAAAGGAATAGTTACATATCTTATTAAAGAAGGTAAATTTGTAAAATAAAAGCAAGAAATTATCAAACTTTCAAAGATACAATATGAAGAAAATACTTGCATTAATCGCATTTTTCACAGTAAGTTGTTCACTTTTCTCTTACGCAGAAAGCGTGAACTCACCTGACGGACGTATCAAAGTCAACTTCTACCTTGACAACGGACGCCCGACTTACACCGTTGATTTCAACGAAACGCCAATCGTCAAGCCATCGCACCTTGGTCTTCAGCTCTCGAAAGGTGGCAAGGACCTGATGGATGGGTTCACTATCGCAGACAAGACAACGGCTTCTTTCGACGAGACATGGCAGCCTGTATGGGGCGAAGAGTCAAGCATCCGTAACAACTACAACGAGCTTGCCGTCACGCTCAGTCAGGAATCGACAAAGCGACACATAGTAGTTCGCTTCCGTGTTTTCAACGATGGCGTCGGTTTCCGCTATGAGTTCCCTCGTCAGGAGAATCTCGTTTACTTCACATTGAAGGAGGAAAAGACTGAGTTTGCTATGGCTGGAGACAACACAGCATGGTGGATTCCAGGCGATTTCGATACTCAGGAGTACAGCTTTACCAAGTCTAAGTTGTCTGAAATCCGTTCTATCATGCCTGCTGTCATTGAGGCTCATAAGGACAACTCCTCATGGGAGACATTCTCTGACACAGGCGTTCAGACCTCACTTCAGATGAAGACACCTGAGGGAATCTATGTTTCCATCCACGAGGCAGCACTCGTTGACTACTCGTGCATGCACCTTGACCTGGACGATAAGACCATGACCTTCACGTCGTTCCTTACCCCTGACGCTGAGGGAAACAAGGGTTACTTGCAGGCTCCATGCCAGTCGCCATGGCGAACGCTGCGTATCAGCAACACGGCTGCTGAGCAGTTGGCAAGCCGAATGACACTGAACCTGAACGAACCATGCAAGATTGAGGACACCAGTTGGATTCAACCAGTCAAGTATTGTGGCGTCTGGTGGGAGATGATCATAGGCAAGAACTCTTGGGCTTATACCAACGAGCTACCATCAATCAACCTCGACCTTGACGATTACACTATGGTGAAGCCAAACGGAACACACGGAGCAACGAACGAAGAGGTAAGAAAGTACATCGACTTTGCTGCTGCCAACGGCCTTTCGCAGGTACTTGTCGAGGGTTGGAACGTAGGTTGGGAGGACTGGTTCGGCAAGACAAAGGACTACGTCTTTGACTTCCAGACTCCATATCCAGACTTTGACATCAAGGCTCTGAATGATTATGCTCACTCAAAGGGTGTCCGCCTGATGATGCATCATGAGACATCGGGTTCCATCCGCAACTATGAACGCCACATGGAGGCTGCCTATTCGCTGATGAACAAGTACGGATACAACAGCGTGAAGTCGGGCTACGTGGGCGACATGGTGCCACGTGGCGAACATCACTACGGTCAGTGGCTCGTCAATCACTATCTCTATGCCGTGAAAGAAGCTGCCAAGCACCACATCATGGTCAACGGTCACGAGGCTGTTCGCCCTACAGGTCTATGCCGAACATATCCTAACCTCATCGGCAACGAGAGTGCCAAGGGTACAGAATATGAGGCATTTGGAGGCTCTTATCCTGCTCACACCACCATTCTTCCGTTCACTCGTCTGCACGGAGGACCAATGGACTACACGCCAGGCATCTTCGAAACCGACTTCTCTACATGGGCACCTGACAACCATAACCACCTGAACACCACGCTGGCAGGCCAGCTTGCACTCTACGTTACTATGTACTCGCCTCTCCAGATGGCAGCAGACACACCTGAGAACTATGCAAAGCGCATGGACGCTTTCCAGTTTATCAAGGACGTTGCGCTGGATTGGGACTGCTCGCTCTATCTTGAAGCAGAGCCTGGCGAGTACCTTACAGTGGCACGAAAGGAGAAGGGCAAGGCGAATTGGTTCGTAGGTTGCAAGACCAATGAGAACGCTCACAAGTCTGTTCTTAATCTTGACTTCCTGGAGAAGGGCAAGAAATACACAGCTACTATCTACGCTGACGCTAAGAATGCGTCATACGACAAGAATCCAAAGGCATACACCATTACCAAGCGTACCGTAAAGGCAGGCGACAAACTCAATCTGACGGCTGCACCTGGAGGTGGTTACGCTATCTCAATCATCGCACAGTAACATGAAGAAAAGATTATTATCAGCTTTATTTATCATCTGCTCAGCACTCGCCACTATGCACGCTCAGGTCAAGATTGATCACATAGAACCAGCCAACTGGTACGTTGGAATGAACGATCCTACTGTCCAGCTCATGGTGTATGGTAACGGAATACGCAATGCAGAGGTATCTACCGACTATCCAGGCGTAGCCATCGACTCGCTCGTGCGCCTCGATTCGGAGAACCATCTGTTCGTCTATCTGAACCTAAAGGATGCAAAACCGGGCAAGATGAACCTTACGTTCAAGAACGAAAAGGGAAAGAAGAAAACGGTTGCCTATGAACTTTGCCAGCGCGAAATGGCTGGTAAGGAGCGTAAGGGATTCTCCAACGAGGACGTGCTCTATATGTTTATGCCTGACCGCTTTGCCCAGGGACGTGCCGACAATAGCAAGGTAAAGACCAGAATACCATACTCCATCAATCGCAACGAGCCTTCTTTGCGCCACGGAGGAGACCTCGAGGGAGTGAGACAGCATCTTGACTACTTCACCGATCTTGGCATTACGGCACTCTGGCTCACACCAGTCTTGGAGAATGACATGCCGGAAGGCAAAGGACAAAGTGCTTATCATGGCTATGCTACGACGGATTACTATAAGGTGGATCCACGTTTCGGTACCAATGCTGAGTATCGCCGCCTCATCGATGAGTGCCATCAGAAGGGGCTGAAGGTTGTCATGGACATGATATTCAACCACTGCGGCTCGTCGCATCCATGGATGTCTGATGCACCATCGGCTGACTGGTTCAACTCTCCTGACTACGGTTTGCAGACGAGTTACAAGCTTACGCCGGTCATTGACCCATACGCTTCTGATGTGGATATGAAGGAAACGGTGGACGGATGGTTTGTACGTTCTATGCCTGACCTTAACCAACGCAACCCACATCTCATGCGTTACCTCATTCAGAACTCAGAATGGTGGATTGAAACCTTCGGCATTGACGGCATCCGTATGGACACTTACCCTTATGCTGACGCACGAGGCATGGCTCAATGGATGAAGACTCTGAACGACGAATACCCTAACTTCAACGTCGTTGGAGAGTCGTGGGTGACGGAGCCTGGTTTCACTGCTGCCCTGCAGCACAACTCTGGCATCAATCAGAATATACTTGAGAATGGCAAGGTAGAAAAGGCTTTTGATGCGTCTTCTACTTCTGCGAAGGGTAGTTCTTACCTTAATACCGTCATGGACTTCACGTTCTTTGACCGCATCAACACTGCCAAAGCAGAGGAGACCGACGAGTGGTGGAAGGGTTTGAACCGCATCTACAACACGTTCGTTTACGATTGCCTTTATGCCGATCCAAGCCATGTACTCGCATTCCTTGACAATCACGATACCGACCGATACCTCGGCAACGGTAAGGACACGCTGGCACTTAAGCAAGGTCTCGCACTTCTGCTCACCATAAATCGCATTCCGCAGATATACTACGGCACGGAGATTCTCATGAACGGCACAAAGGAGATAACCGACGGTTACGTCCGCAAGGACTTCCCTGGCGGTTTCCCTGGCGATAGCCGTAACGCCTTTACTGCCGAGGGCAGAACTCAGGCAGAGAACGCCATGTACAACTGGGTGCGTTCATTGCTGCATTGGCGCAAGGCAGCTGGTCGCGACATCATTACGAAGGGCCGTCAGAAGCAGTTCATACCATGGAATGGCATCTACGTCATGCATCATGAATATGCCGGTCGTCACTGTCTCGTCATCATAAACGGCAAGAACGAAGCAGCAGAGTTCGACCATAATCGCTACACGGAGTGTATTCCTGATGGCACTACAGCCACAGAGGTTACTTCACAACGCAAGTATTCACTCAATCGCGACATAAAGTTGCGTCCACGCCAGACGCTCATCCTTGAGTATTAAGTCTCAGCAAAATACATCAACAGCGACTATCAACTTCATCAGAAAGTGATAGTCGCTGTTGATTTTTATTTTCCTGTGCGTGTCATTCCTATTGAGGAAAGTTGTCATTCGTTATGAATGACAAACCGCATGAAACAGAACAGCAAGAGTATAAAGGTCAAACCTTATTGTTCATGGGTGCATTATTTCCTAATCAAGACAACATGCAAACGGTGGCGGCGATTGCGATCGATGCTGTACTTCTTCAATACGCCTGGACCACAGCTGCTGTTGCCTATGCCAAGCACTGCACAATCAATTGACAATATCGTATGGTCGCCTTCACGAAGTTCGTAATCGTGACGCACGGCTGCTATCTCCTGCGGAGTGTAGTGTAATGCTGAGAACGAGAATATGCCACCATTGTCTGCCTCTTTATCATCCACAGCAACCACCTTCAGCATATTGCCCTTCTTCGTCTTCAGCACAACGCACGATGTCTCCCCATGGTTGCCACAGTCCTGTGGCACAGGGAAGTGGGCATACTGGTCGGTGACGGTTGACTGCCAGAGTCCGATGTGGCATGAGCGCCAGCGATCTGGGTAATTGTCCCATGGTCCGCGACCGTAGTATTCCAGCTGTTCGTAGTCCTTAGGGAGTTCCAGCATCATGCCGAGGCGTGGCAGTTCGGGCATATTGCCCTGACATTCGAAGTCCACTACAACATCCCATGCCTCGCTATTCTTAGCACTTTCAATGGTCACAGGCGTCATACGTGTCTCCACAATGATCCTTCCGCCTTGGTTCTCGATGCCACGGTCAAAGGCATACTCGTCTTTAGTTATGATGGTTGTGCCTTCCTCGCGTGTCTCTATGCGCTTAACGGAAGGCGAGTCAATGCGGTTCTTCGTCCAGTCTTTTGCCAACCAGTTGCCAAACGACTTGTCGTTGTCGGTTGGAGCGCGGAAGAAGGTGGCGCAGAATGGAAAATTGAGAATTGAGAATTTAAAATTATTTGACGCTGCCGAATTTTCTATTTTCCATTTTCCATTTTCAATTCGACAATAGTCAAGTACGTTTCCTGACAGTGCAAACTGCTCGTCAGTGACCTTCTGACCATTACGCTCTACAATGATATTCAGGAGATTGTGTGCTCCTGCCTTGATGCCAAGCTTTGCAGGGAGTGTGAGTCGGGCAGAGTCGCCAGGTGCTACGTCAGGCAGAACGATGGCAAAAGGTTTCTGCTTCTTACCGTTGGTGAGCACCACACCTGTTGCCTTGTAGGAAGAGAGACCTGTATGATGGTTGCGATTGATGACATACACATCGTCGCCATGCTTGCTGAACTGCACTGGCGCATAGACATGCTGCACCTCATAGTATTTATTTGTAAGTTCACGGTCGCACTTCACGATGCCATTGAGACAGAACGCCTTAAGGTTTGGCTTGTCGCCGAAGTCGCCGCCATATTTTACAAATTGAGAATTATTTGATGTTGATGATTTTTCCATTTGAATAATTCCCTGATCAACCCAATCCCAGACGAAGCCACCGAGCATTCGTGGGTTGGAGTATATCTCGTCCCAATATTCCTGGAAGTTGCCGAGGGCGTTGCCCATGCAATGAGCATACTCAGAGGTCATCACAGGACGAGGATCATCATTCTGCGCTAACTGCAGCAGATGCTCCCAGCGTGCATTCTCAGCACGTTCCTTGTCCGAACCTTCAGGCATGCCAGGGTTGAGATATTCCTGCATGACGCGAGGATAGAAGCGGGCGATGACATCGACACACGATGGGTCATGACCGTCTGGTCCCTGTGCGCCTTCGTAATGAACAAAGCGGGTTGGGTCATACTCATGCAGCCAACCTGCCATGGCAGCGTGGTTAGCACCGAATCCAGACTCGTTGCCGAGACTCCAGAAGACAACTGATGGATGGTTCTTATCGCGTTCAGCAAGTCGAATGACGCGGTCCATCATCGCATCGTTCCAATCTGGCGTAGATGTGAACTCACCACGAACACCATGATTCTCGCAGTCAGCCTCATCAAGGATGTACATGCCCAATGAGTCGCAGATGTCGTAGAGACGAGGATGCGCTGGAGAATGGGCGGTGCGAATGGCATTGATATTCGCTGCCTTCATTAGTTTCACGTCTTGAAGCAGTCGCTCGTAGGTCATAGTATGTGCCGTAAACGGATCGTGCTCAACACGGTTAACGCCACGGAAGCGCACCTGCTGTCCGTTGACAAGGAACTTTCCGTCCTTGATGTCGAGTTGGCGGAAACCAACCTTCGTTATAGCAGAAGCTCCTCCAACCTCCAGTTTCAATGTATATAGATAAGGAGTTTCTGCCGTCCATGGGTGAACATCGTTAATCAGGGTGTCCATTCGCTCAAACTTCATGTATCCTCGCTGTGGGAACCACTCGTTCATTACGCCAGCCTTATGGTTGACGTTCAGAATCTCTTCGGCATCATGCTCCATGCGTGCAACCTCCTTGCCGTCAGCATCATACAGCGTTGCCACTACGACATATCCCTTGCCGTCCATATCCGGCATAGCCTCCAGCTTAGGGTTTATCTGCAGACGGAAGTTGCGATAGGTATTGTCGGCTGCTATGGTACGCACAGTGAAATCGCGCAGACGCAACGCTGGGGTATGGAACAGCGTCACATCACGATGTATTCCGCCAAAACGCCATGCGTCCTGGTCCTCGAGGTATGAACCGTCTGAATATTTATGGACGAGGGCTTCGATTTCTAATTGAGAATTGAGAATTGAGAATTGAGAATTATTTTCCGTTTTCAATTTTCCATTATCAATTAGAAGAAACTCCGAAGGGTGGTTGCTGCCCTGTGAGTAGCCGATATCCTTGCCATTGACCTTCAGGAAGAAGGCAGACATGACGCCGTCGAAACGGATATACGTGCGGCCACCGTCGGTAAGCCATTCCTGTGGTATGCTGACTGTACGGCGATACTGTCCAGTAGGGTTGCGTTCCGTGACGGTAGTAAATCCCGCCTTCGGCTCATCCATGACGTATGGCGGACGAATCTTGAAGGTGTAGCCGGCAGAAGAGTATATTGGTGTGCCGAAACCGTTCACCTCCCAGTTGGCAGGAACCATAATACTTCCCCACGCAGACTTCTCAATGCCATCAGGCGTTGGTGCCCATCGGAACTGCCACTCGCCATTGAGCGAGATGCTCATATCGCCAGGTTGCTGGCAATAAGGAATGAAACCTGCGCGAGCCGGTTCTCTGTTGATCTGAAGTACATGGTTGTTTTGCCACGGACAGCTAATGTTCTGTGCCACAGCCGTGGACATAAGACATAGCAGCAATGCTACGGAGGAAAGTATTCTGGTCATAGTCAGTTAGTTTTATCTTCTGTTTTTAGGTGGTAATTAATATAACCCACCTTTACATCTGCAAAGGTAATGTTTTTCAGTGGAATAACAAAATTTCGACTATACATTTTAAATAAAAAGGAGACAGTGCCATACATTTTGACTGATATCGAACAGTGCTTGACAAATCAAACACCCGTAAACATGTTAATTATGTTTAATGGTACACAACTTTGTGGACCACAAACTTGTGTACCATACTTTTTTTTACTATCTTTGCAACGTAATCACACTAATATGGTAGCACAATGAAGAAACCTTTCATATACGGAACATCTGTCGAAGGAGACAATTTCACAGACAGAGTGAAGGAAACAAAACGACTGAAATTAGACTTTGAGAATGGTCTGAACACCATTCTAATTTCACCACGCCGTATGGGTAAAACCTCGTTAGTGGCAAAAGTGAGCAAGATGATAGACAACGAAGATATCAAGATTGTTCACATGGACATATACGACTGCCGCAGCGAATACGATTTTCTTAACCGCTTTGCCTCTGCCATACTTAAGGCGACAGCAGGCAAGATGGACATGGTAGCCAGTACCATAAAGGAATTTCTCACCAGAGTCGTCCCTACCCTTAAGTTTTCACTTGACCCTGCAAGCGAGTTCTCTTTGTCGTTAGGTATTACGCCAGAGATTTACCAACCAGATGAAATACTTAACCTTCCGGAAGTCATTGCCAAGAAAAGAGGCATACACATAATTGTATGCATAGACGAATTTCAGCAGATAGGCGAATTCCCCGACAGTCTCAATGTACAAAAACGCATGCGTAGTGCGTGGCAGCACCATAAGAATGCATCATACTGTATGTATGGTAGTAAAAAGCATCTCATGATGAAATTGTTCCAAAACAAACGTATGCCGTTCTACAAATTTGGCGAGACAATGTTTCTTGAGAGAATACCTACAGAAGACTGGGTAGAGTTCATACAGAAAAGATTTGAAAGCAGAGGCAAATCAATATCTGAAGATTACGCTCTGCGTATATGCCAGATAACTGACAGACATTCCTCATACGTTCAGGAACTATCCTGGGATGTATTTGCAGAAACAGATGATATCGTCAACGAAGAGTCCTTCTCGGAAGGCGTAAGAGAACTGCTACGCCAGAACTCTACCCTATTCCAAAGCAAGATAGAAACCCTCACATCCTATCAGATGAACTTCATTAAGGCCATTTGCAATAGGGTACACTCTGACTTTGGCAGCAAACAGATTATTGATACATACAGATTAGGAACTAAATCCAATATCGCTCGTCTGAAAACAAGTCTTGAGGATAAAGAATTGGTAGAGACATCTAAAGGCATCACTACCATTACCGATCCTATCTTTGAATTGTGGTTCAAACAAGAGTATCCTATATAAAGCGTCCCCGATTCAATAAATGTCATCGGGTACATAAACTTTGAGTGAATGCACCCGATGACAAGCATAGGCAACTGCGATTTGGTCATATCACATCCACAACACGTCCCAACAGTTTTCGCTAAAATTTCTTTTGGATACAACTACCACGGAATATTGTAGTTTGAGACATCATCACTCACAAAGAAATTATCTGGCGGAAGTATAATTTGGGCTTTCGCCAAACGCTCAAGGTAACTGCTTCTTACCTTCTGATTTTCTATTTCCTCTCTACGCGCTTTGCTCATGGCCAGGAACTGAGGTTCCATTTCCAGACCAAGGTATCGTCTGCCTAACAAATTTGCAGCAATACCCGTCGTAGCGCTACCACTAAAAGGATCAAGAACCCATGCACCTGATTCTGTGCTTGCCAGAATCAAACGAGCAAGGACACCCAGAGGTTTCTGAGTTGGATGTTTACCACACGACTTCTCCCATCTTCCTATTGCAGGCATCTGCCACACATCCGTCATCTGTTTGTTTCCATTGAGTTGCTTCATCAAAGCATAGTTGTAGTAATGAGCAACTTTGGGTTGTTTTCTTGCCCAGATGATAAACTCCGTTGAATAAGTGAAATAACGGCAAGATATGTTTGGCGGCGGATTGGTCTTTGCCCAGGTTATAACATTTAGTATCTTAAAACCGAGTTTTAACAGTTGTTGCTGCACGCTGAATATATTATGATGAGTGCCTGATATCCAGATTGTAGCATTTTCCTTCATATGGTCTCTGCAAGCGGAAAGCCATCTCAGGTTAAACGCATCCATATCAGTAGAGGTCATAGGTTTATCCCATTCACCTTTATCAACACATACAATTTGCCCACTCTGATAACTGATGCCTCCGTTTGAAAGGAAATAAGGGGGATCGGCAAAGATCATATCAAAGCCAAAACTGAACTTCGAAAGGGTCTCTACACAATCGCCTTGAATAAGAGTAAAGTCCTGATTGAAAGATTTGTAGTAAGATGGAATTTTCATTCCTTTATTTCTTTGATAAAATGATTAATGTTTGTCAGATTATATACACTGGGGATAATGTTATAAGCTTCTTGCAATTTGTTTCTTGCAATTTTCCATCCGAGTCCGTCCGTAATCCACACAAATTCAAAACCAGGTACTGAATTTATTTTTGGAGCAAGGTCAGAGTAAGAACGTGCCACCTCGTTTAATTTACTTCCTCCGGCACTATAGAAATTCACTTCAATGAGGTATGTTTTTGCAGAAGTCTTGACAACGAAGTCAAAGCGTTTCTCGTCTTCTCCAAGCACACGGGTTATGGCAGACCATTCGCTGGAATATACCTCTTGACGATAACACACACCATGTGATGTAAGTATGCGGGCTACCATTCCCTCCATAACATGCCCGCTACGGTTCTTACGTGCATTAGTATCAAGACCTGTTTCTATACCAAAGACATAATCAACAAGATCCTTTACTTTTTGTTGTTGGAACACCTCAGTCAGACCTGTATTATCCAAATATTCCATTACACCGTCAACTGACGAGAATAGAGTATCCAGCACGACACATTGCCCCAATGAGTTGAGCACCTTCTTTTTCCCTTCACTTCTTACTGCTATCAGGATATCCATCACATTGAAAGCAGAGCGGTCTCGCCGCCAAATTGTTTCTACAGCACTACGCATATCGGATGCTCCAATCAAACTGTTAAGCATACACAGACTTAACTTTATTTCCTCTACATTCTTTTCTATCTTGCTGAAATCGCAGAAGAAGTCTAAAGTTTGGTTTGTCTCTTGTAACTGAGACATGAACAAATCAAAATTCTTTTCCATTCCAATCAAACGTTATTATGTTTCGTTTCTTTATAGTTATGAACAAGTATCTCGGTCAGTTTCCCTCTTTTAGCAGGATTAGAGTTAATGCTTCGGGATGCAAACACTCGTTCTATCTCATAGTCTCCATATAGAACATCAAAGAAATTATCACCTTCGTTTTTGCTTTTGCAATCGGAATTACTAAGCATAAACCCGTAACCTGCCTGATGTATGCGATCACAATACTCTTTGAGTCGAATCTGAGCAGCATCGTTAAATGATTCCTTTGTATAATCATTGAAACTTGACGTATCGCTCAAAGGACGATAAGGGGGATCAAAATAAAAGAATGTTTTGCCACGAGCATAATTAAAAGTGCGTTCGAAATCACCCGTAAGTATTTCTACACGCTGCAGGAGTTCACTGTCCACACGTATCGTAGTGGGATCACAAATAGTTGGATTTCTATATTTTCCGAAAGGAACATTGAATGCGCCTGACTTATTCACGCGATATAATCCATTGAAACATGTACGGTTAAGGAAAAAGAACAACGTGGTATTCTCTATTGGTTGCAGAAGTTTTTCATTGTAACGAGCACGTGCATTCATAAAAAAATCCTTGCGTCCATTTTCTGTCTGCATTGCAAAGTATGCTCCTTCAATATCCTGCAACGATGCTATCAACTCTTCTGGCATATCACGCACCGTCTTATAACACATAATGAGGTCTGGATTTATGTCATTAATAACCGCATGCTTGATATTGGGATAGCGTTGGAGCATATAGAAAAGCATTGCCCCGCCACCCACAAACGGTTCTATGTAGGTTGCATCTTGCCATGCCTCAAAGTCATACGGGAGTCGGGCATCCAACTGTTCGATAAGTTGTGTTTTGCCACCTACCCATTTTATAAAAGGTTTCGCTCTCATTGTTTCCTCTATAAAAAGAAAAAGCCTCTACCATGAATCGTGTTTCAAATAGAGGGCATGGAGGAAAAACTATTGCTCATTTCTAGGCTTTCCACAGCCCATGCCAGACAACAATGATTCGGTCCACGCCCAATATCTTGAAGCGCGAACACCATTGAGTGACCTTACTGACATGAAGATTATAGTGTGGAAATTCAGAAATGATCAGTTACGTCAAAGATGCTCTGTATAGATTAACGGTTTTTGTTTCTTATTCCTTTTCTTGATAGTATCTGCAATGCACCCTGATGCAGAATGTTTTGGGTTATTGATATGCAACTAAAAAACGTAGGTGCCAAATACTGCCGTTCCCTTGCCGAGGCCTTCCACAGCCTAAGATTGCGAACTAAGCAGAATGGCACCTACGCTAAGTATGTATTACACCCACAAGTGTGCATGAAAGTTCCATACACAGGAACTCTCAGCACACCCCGGATGCACTTTTGCATACCTAAAATAGGCATCATCTCTACTGCTATGTTTTTGGCAATCTTGTTTGAATGTGGAAGTTTCGACAAGTCAAAAACAAGCATCAATGACGCTTTTTTATTATGTTGTGCTCCTACGGATTAAAGCCATGAGAAGCAATGGGCTTATATAAAGTCTAATTCGCCAGACCTTTCTATCGTTATTTTGTCTGCCAACATGTAATATACGCTTGATGGTTTAAAACCCAACTTTCCATATACCAGTTGGTCATAGTCGTCAACATATTCCTCAAGGGTAGATCGTGACAGCGCTATGAGTTGTATCGTTGCAGACTCATAGTTCATTATCGCAAGCGTTACTTCGCTGCAATTGCATTCTTTTCCTGATAGAGCACTATCACTAATCATACTATCTCACATTTATTTGGCAAAGATACACATTTTTCATCAAACACGAGCAAAAACTATTTAAAATATGCTCTCAAACTGCAGATATAGGCAAAATAACATCAAAAAGTACCCTAAAAATTACATTTCACAATAGAAAAAATGACATACATACGGACGTAAGGATACAAAGTCTTCAGGTTTAGAAATGATAATTGGGGAATCTCGACTTTGGACAATAGACAAAAAACGCCAAGTGTTTCCTATTGATTCACCCTCCGATTCCTATTGATTCACCTCCCGATTCAATACCTTTTGGTCTCTCGCTCAATACCTCTTGACACTCAAGAAGTTACCTCTTACCCTCCAAGAGATAACCTCTTGCCCTCCAAACTCTCATAAATCTTCTCCAAAAAATATTTTTCCATCAAAAGTCTGACACACTGACGCAGACAGATAAAAACGCACTATTTTCCAAACAAATAATTTGCCTTTTTTTGATAAAATCCAAACAAATAATTCATTTCGCCCTATTTTTTACGGCAATAAACGTGTAAAATATGGCAATGAAAACTTCAAAAACTTGCATAATATGGCAATGGGTCGATTTTTTTATATTACTGTCCGCTAAACCGTAAATCACCTAGCCCAACCCCTTGAATATAAGGAGTTGGGCTATATTTGTAGTATTGATAAGCCCCATCTATTGTTTTTCCGTGTATTCTGGTGGTGATTCTGCGCATTCGGAAAGCATT
>JAZUKC010000089.1:0-4999 GCA_045643065.1 Prevotella sp. | reverse complement strand
CTGTCATTCAAAGATGCCTTTGAACGCTACCAGATACGCTGGAACATAGAAGTTCTGTTCTACGAATGCAAGCAGCACCTTGAACTCGGCAGATGCCAGAGTACTGACCTCAACGCACAGATTGCCGACTGTACTCTTGCATTCATCGGCTACACAGTCATATCACTCCACAAACGGTTCTCCGACTACGAAACCTTTGGTGAACTATTCCGTGACGTCAAAGAAGGACTGTTGGAACTAACGTTCATAGAGCGTCTGCTTCCGATAATAGCAGAACTGCTTGAGAAGATAGCTCGTCTCTTCGATTCCACACTGGATGATCTGCTTGAGAGGGCAATGGCGGATGGAGAAACGAGGCATGACCTCGAATGCATTCTCAGATGTAATCAAAATTTCAAAGATCGACCTAGGGGTTAACGCTTTTTAAGCAGAAAGAGCGAAATACCTAAAGGCTAATTGTTTAACATTTAGATTTAAAGAGCCAATCCCCACTACAGCTGCTTCTGAGGGTGTGGGAAACTCTAGTTAAGAAATATACAATCAGTGCATAAAAATTTCGTGTAATTCGTGTAATTCGTTGAAAAATCTCTTAATCTCTTAATTTCTTAATTTCTTAATCTCTTCAGAACTTTTTCGTGTAATTCGTGTAATTCGTTGAAAAATCTCTTAATTTCTTAATCTCTTAATCTTTTAATCTCTTAATCTCTTAATATCTTAATTTCTTTTAAATAATCATAAATATTACAGCAAGATAAGCAAATCGTAATTCGTAATTCGTAAATATTTTGTAACTTTGCATCCGCTTTGTGTAAAGATAGGTACACTTTAACCTCATCACGCCACAAAAGCACATATTTTTGGAAACGTTCGTTCGGGCCCAATCAAGAGCTGGCACGATGCCAGACGCCTGACGGATAAAATCCGTAATAATTTCACAATACAATTAAAACAATGTACGCAATTGTAGAAATCAACGGTCAGCAGTTCAAGGTTGAGGAGGGCAAGAAGCTCTTCGTTCAGCACATCAAGGAAGCTGAAGAAGGCCAGGCTGTTGAGTTTGAGAAGGTACTGCTCGTAGATGCTGACGGCGCAGTCAAGGTAGGCGCACCAACCGTAGAAGGTGCAAAAGTAACAGCTGAGATCGTTAAGCCACTCGTTAAGGGTGACAAGATCATCGTCTTCAAGACAAAGCGTCGTAAGGACTCACGTAAGAAGAACGGTCATCGTCAGCAGTTCACAGAGATTGTTATCAAGTCAGTAATCGCTTAAAATCACAGGAGGACTAAACAAATGGCTCATAAAAAAGGTGTCGGTAGTTCTAAGAACGGTCGCGAGTCTGCTTCACAGAGACTCGGTGTCAAGATTTGGGGTGGACAGAAGTGTGTAGCTGGTAACATCATCGTTCGTCAGCGTGGTAACAAGCACTTCCCAGGAGTTAACGTTGCTCAGGGTAAGGACGATACTCTCTACGCTCTCGTAGATGGTACTGTTAACTTCCACAAGGGCAAGTACGACAAGTCTGTCGTTTCTGTTATCCCTGCAGAGGCATAACCTAACCAAACAAAAAAAACAGTATTTAATTAAAAAATACACTTATTCCAAACAAACTCATAATCCCGCTCATCTTTACAAAAAAAAGAAGAGCGGGATTACTGATTTTAAATGGGGGAAAATAGTTTTCTACACATGCATAATGTTTTTTGTGCCATCGAAATTTGGTTATCTCAGAGAAATGTTGTAACTTTGCAATAGATTAATTGTTAACCCAAAATGAGAAATTACCTCACACGCATTAATTAAAAAAGAAAATTATAAGACATTATGAAAATTATGAACCGTGCTTCTTCCTTTATCTTGTGCCTCTTGGTGCTGATGTGTCTCGCATCTTGCGAGAAAGTCTCGATGATAGACGACGGAAATGACGGGAAGCATTTCGCTGTGTCCGTAAAGACTCGTTCGGCAACCGATGACGGGCTTGTATATCCTATCACCATCCGTGTTTCGCAGAATGGTTCACGTGTCACAGAACGTGTGATAAACAATGAGGGGGAGGGAATAGACTTGTCTCTCCCAAATGGTTCCTACAACATCACAGCCTTCTCTGGAACCACTGATTTTCCAAATGGCTATTCTAATCAGCCTCTCCTGTTTGGTTCTTCGGATATTACTGTGGCATCGCAGAATACAAAACTGACAATAGTGATGGGATATGCCGTGGCTGCCGTTGATGTCAGTATGGCTGATGTGCCTTCTGACGTGACGGCAATGACTGTTTCTCTCTCTCCAATGTCTATGTCGATAGGTGATGACGGAGGCTATGATGGTAACGGAAGAGTGGAGATAGCTTGTAGGAAAGAGGGGAATGCATGGAAGACGGGTAGGGTGTATGTGTTCCCTTCGGCTGCTGACAGAACGGTGATGACTATAGGCATGACGTCGCCATCGGGGACGACAAACTACAGCGTCAGCTACCAGTCGCCAATAAAAGCAGCAATGAAATATGTCTTTAATGGATCTTACAGCAGTGGCGCAGCGGATGCCTTCAGCGTGACAGGTTCCTTGTCGTATGCAGGATGGACGGGAGCTGTCAGTGATAGTTTCTCGTTTGGTCCTGGAGGTTCAAACAGTTTCGATTCCTCTGTTCATCCTTCAGACGGTGATATATACGACGTCGCTTCGATGCCGACGATAGGTTCTGTATGGGATGGCCATGTCATTGGATATATAGAGGACGGAATGGCGCTATTGTTATCTACGAAAGAATGGACTAATCTGACCTCTGCACTCTATGAGTCTGATCCAGAAGTGGCATCAGCATTGGCTGCTGTATATGCAGAGAGCGGCATGGAAGGTTGGCATATCCCTACTGCCGACGAGGCACGTCTGCTGAAGTCGGTATGGAATTCCACAACGTATGAAGAGCTGAACGCTACAATGACATCACTTGGTGGTGATCCCGTGACACTCTATGAGGGCAGCGGCAACGCCCGCTATCTGTGTGACAACGCTCTCCGCACCTTCTCTTTCGTAACCGGAGGCAGCGTTCTCGCAGCAGGCAAGACAGTAAAGACGTATCGCCTTAGAGTGGTAAAAATGGTATCATTCCGCAAGAAGTAGCAAGACTCGTTCACGCATAGAAACCTATACGTGAACGAGTTTTGCTGTTAGAGATGTTTTCCTCATTGCAGATGGTACGGAGTTCTTCGAACGAGGCGTTCTTGCCATAAAGCACCCAGTTGATGGTCTGCTTGCGGACGACATTCTCAATCTGTCCACCGCTGAAGTCATAGGCGGAGGCGAGTTTGTCGGCATCAAGCTCGCAGAGTCCTGGCATCATCGAACGCCAGATGAGACTCTTGACCTGTGCTGACGGTTTGCTCAGCTCAATCTTGTAGATAAAGCGGCGCTCAAAGGCAGAGTCAAGGTTTGACGTGAGATTGGTGGTAGCAATGAGGATGCCATCGAGGTTCTCCAGTTCCTGAAGTATGATGTTCTGCATGGCATTCTCCATCTTGTCAACGCTATGCTCGACACTCTCAGAGCGTTTGCTGATGATGGCGTCAGCTTCGTTGAAAAAGAGGATAGGGCAGAGGGAGTCCTTCTCGCGACTTTCGCGGACAAAGGCGCGGTATTTGTCGAATATTTGCTTGATGCGCTTCTCCGTCTCCCCGACGAACTTGTCACGAATCTCGGAGATGTTCACTGGCATGATGGCACGCCCGGTGCGACGTGCTAACTGATAGACGGTCTCCGTCTTGCCAGTACCTGGTCCGCCATAGAGAAGGCATGCAAAGCCGGTACGCATACCAGTGTCGCTGAGACGCTTCTGGACATCCCTAAAGCGTGACTTGTCAAGCAGGTTGGCAAGAGTGTCAATCTGCTGCTGCTCGTGGGAGTTGTAGAAGAGACGCTTCTCCTTGATGGTCTCAGGTTCAAGAAATCCGTTACGGGACAGCTTTGACGTGCTTCCCTCCATATTTATATAGTCAGGCAGCAAGATGTTAAGCGCCTTGTCGGTGAGTTTGAAGACACGAGGGTTTGCCATGCCATCGTTGTTGTCGTTCTCCATCAGACCCATGCACGCCAGACTGTTTTTGCCCTCCCTGATCTCCCTGAATACTCTGCGCTCCACGCTAGGAGCCTGATAGGCTTTTGTATAGTCGCAGGGAGCAATGTTGTATTCGTTATCCAGCACGATGCACTTGCTTGCGATCATGACAGTAAGGAGCTCGGAGAACTCAAGGTTGAGTTTCTTGATTTCGGCAGAAAACGTAAGGTGCTGCGTGTTCTTGATGAACCCCATAATCTTCTTTCTCATGGATTCATAGTTGACATTATTATCGCGTTTTGCGCTGATAATGCGTGCAGAGTGTTCCATGAGGTCGGCCACAGTCCACTCGCTTGTGGAAAGATCCTTTAACACCTCGTCGTTGCAAATTGCGGTCCTGAAGTCGTTGTCAAGGATATAGACACTCTTTTTGACACCGCACATAGTATTGGTATTGCAATAGACGAGATCGCGTTCTACGAGGCTGTCCATGTCCTTCTTGTAGAGTTGCATCTCGATGTTGCTGATTCCGAGATGCATGGCAAAGTCATTGAACAAGCAGCCATCGTCGTCGTTGAGCATAACGGAGACCATGAGGCTCTGAATGATATTTAGCCCCAAGCGTTCGTTGAGATACTCCTCGTCGTCCTTTAATTTGGCGAGTGTTTCCTCTTGCAACTCGCAGTCCTTAAGCGTGTTGAAGATGTTTACGAATGAGTTTACCAAACTCTTCTGGTTGTTGTTTGCGGAATTTAATGTCTTCTTCATATATATTTAGTTGTTTAGTGGTTTTGTTGTTTAGTGGTTTAGTGTAACTACTCAGTTAACCACCTGGGGCCTTCCCACGAGCGAAACCAGAAATAACAAATATCATTCTTCCGCTACAGATTCGCCAAAAAAGTATTACCTTTGCATTGGCAAGTAAGTAGGCCATAATGTGCAATGGATTTC
>JAZUKC010000088.1:0-7815 GCA_045643065.1 Prevotella sp. | reverse complement strand
ATTAAAGGGGTCAAGGTTCAAAGGGGGGAGGGGAAATTAAGAAATTAAAAAATTAAGAGATAAAAAAATTAAAGGGTTCAAGGTTCAAAGGGTTTAAGGGGGTCAAAGGGTTTAAGGGGTTGTTAAAGGTTTGCTTTTTGTGGGACGTGGAGACAGGTATTTCAGACTTTTTGAGGGGTGGTTAGCCTGAAATACCTGTCTTGTAAAACCCTCTCTTAGTCTAATGTCTCGTACTTTGAGTTCTGTGACTTATACTCTGGTACAATCTCTTTCATCTTGCGGACGATGGTCATGTCGTCGTAGGCAAGAGAAAGTTCGTGGAGTTCTTGCTCGTTGGCGAGAGCCTGATCGTATGGGTACTCACGTACAGAGGCAATCTTGATCTTTGGATGGATGGTTGGCTTGGTGAGTTCCTCATCGTTGAGAACCTCCTCGTAGAGTTTCTCGCCATCGCGAAGACCAGTATATTTTATCTCTACGTTCTTTGCACCAGAGAGGTCTATCATGCGCTTTGCAAGGTCGGCAATACGGACAGGTTTGCCCATGTCGAAGACAAAAATCTCGCCACCGTTGCCCATGGTGCCTGCTTCGAGAACGAGCTGACATGCTTCTGGGATGAGCATGAAGAAACGGATGATGTCAGGGTGGGTGACGGTGAGTGGTCCGCCTTTGCGTATCTGCTCACGGAAGATAGGTATGACGCTACCATTGCTGCCGAGAACGTTGCCGAAACGAGTGGTGATGAACTGCGTCTGTGGGTTTGATACGTTTTGGAAGTTAGGGTTGCTTTGTAGCGTTCCGTCCTGAATGGCTTTGTTGAGCGACTGGCAGTAGATCTCACAGATACGCTTAGAGCATCCCATGACGTTAGTCGGATTGACAGCCTTATCGGTGGAAATCATGACAAACTTCTTAGTGCCATACTTGACGGCAAGGTCGGCAATAACGCGAGTGCCATAGATGTTGTTCTGCACAGCCATCGCAGGGTTATCCTCCATCATTGGTACGTGCTTGTAGGCAGCGGCATGGAAGACGTACTCAGGACGATGCTTTGAGAAAATCAGTTCCATGTGGCTCTGGTTGTTGATGCTGCCCACGATGGTTTCAACGTGTGTGACCTGCTCGTTACTGTCCTTGAAGAAATTATTCATCCAAAGGCGAAGGTCATGCATTGGAGTCTCTGCCTGGTCAATGAGGATGAGAGTCTTTGGCTTGTATTTTGCAACCTGACGAGCCATTTCGCTACCGATGCTACCTGCTGCGCCAGTGATGAGGATGGTGCGGTTGGTGAGCATCTCACCGATGGCTTGCATGTCAACCTTTATCTTGTCACGAGGGAGAAGGTCCTCTATATCTACCTCCTGTATCTGATTGGCTCCCACCTCATTGCCTGGTTCCCATTCTTCTGCAGTAGGGAGCACCATGATCTTTATATTATTGGAGATGAGGCGGTCGATGAGTTCTGTCTCCTCGCGGAAATGGGCAATCTGGAGCGGTGATACAACGATAGCAGAAGCACGTACTGCCTTTATCTGGCGTATCAGGTTAGGATTGTCTGAGCGTACTCTGACACCCATGAGGAACTTCGAGACGTAGTTGCTATCTGGACTGATGAAACCTACAAGGCGGTAGCGGCTACCTGTTATGGCGAATGCTCTTGCGAGTGTCAAGGCACCTTCCCTGACACCATAGATAATGACGCGTTTCTTATTTTCAACGACGATGCTATCGAACAGCAACTTTATGGCGACGCGTAGTGCCCACTGTCCACCGAGTGTAAGGAAGAATGCCAAGAGCTGGACTGCAATAGGGCATTCTTTTATGATATCGTTTTCTGGCAGCAGGAACACCAATATCTGTGCAATGATGAAACCTGTTATCAAGGCGTAGGCTACGCGTATGAGGTCTGTGACTGTGGTGAAGCGCAGGATTCCGCTATAGGTGTGGAATATCCTCATGCCGATGATGGCAGTAGGGAGGATGGCTATCCATGACCAGATGTTCTGCCAGAAGTGGTGTACTATACCATTGCCTCCCAGACAGATGTATGTGGAGATGATACCTGCGACTACCAGAATGGTGCAGTCTGCTATGAGTACGCACCAGTAAGGTAATGCACGTTTAGTGAATAATCTTGCAATAATCTCTCTTATAAAATTTACCATGTGATGTGATTTTTTTATTATCTCTTAATCTTATCTGCTTTCTTTGTCTCGAAGAGTGAAAGCATCTTTGGTGAATGAATGTCGGTGCCAGAGAGGCTGTAGTAGCCTTTGTCCAACAAAGCGTAGGCTTTCTTTTGGGCTGTCTTGCCGTAAGTGCCGATTAATGAACCCACATTGAGTTGGAAGAGAATGCCTTTAGCATGCAGGCGGTCGTACTGTTCGTCGTCCATGTAAGCATAGCGCTCTGGGTGGGCGAGTATAGGGTAGATGCCTTTTCGCATTATCTCGTCAAGCGTTTCTTCAAGGTGGAGTGGGGGATTGAAATAGGATGTCTCAACGAGGAGACGATTCTTGTCCTCACCATGATACAGGAGGTCATCGTCTGCAAGGCGTTCGGCAAAGAGGTTGTCGAGCATGTATTCTGCAGCGAGGTGCAGCTGTATCTTGCTGTCGCCAGATGATGTGTATGCCTCGCAGAGTTCGTCAAAGCGTTCCTGCAACTCTTTCGTCTCGTTGGGCATGTATTCCTGAATGTGTGGCGTGAGCCATACTTCGGTTACTCCGTATGTCTCGTATCGTTTTAATATGGCAAGGGCATCAGCCTTGGTTCTTACTCCGTCGTCCACACCATATAATATATGGCTGTGGTTGTCGGTGAACCCTTGGAAGATTCCTTGCTCAATAATTGTCTTTTTATTGCTGAATGGCCACACGGGGGGAGAGTAAAATTAAAAGATTAAAAGATTAAAAAATTAAAAGATTAAAAAAATAAGGGGTTAAGGGGGTTAAGGGGATTAAGGGGATTAAGGATGCCGTCCGGATGGTCCGTTAAACATTAACCGTTAAACATTACTCTAACCTCTAACCTCTAACCTTTAACTCCTAACTCCCCCTAAAGCCTATACATCAATCGTAGCTCTGCTACTGGATATACGGTCAGGTGGCGGATTAGGTTTACTTGGTGGGAGATGGATGAAGGGAGATTGGTTAGGTCCCTTGCCAGGTCTATTTCGTAGTACTGGCTGGTGGTGGTGTAGGTGTAGGTTTTTGGATCGTAGGTTGTTGTCTGTTCTTTACGAGTGGTAATGACAGAAGGATGTCCACCTAAAGACATCACGCCACATTCTACACCGATGCGCCAATGATCGTTATCTTTGGCAATACGGCCGTTATAGCCAATGCCGACGTATGGGCGGAAACGGTTGACACGACCGTCGGCAATGAGGAGGTTGTCGGCATCTGGTTCAAGGAGGAACACGCTGCCCTTCTCGTGTATGACGTTGCCGTTCTCGTCAAGGATGTCGTTGACATAGTTGCCCATGCTGACGCCCATCTTGCCGTACGCCTTGAAATGCTTGACGATGGTTGAGTTAAGATATACATCGTCATTGCCGATGGATATCGGTTCGTCGTTTATTGCCATACGATGGAGGTTGTTGTACATCGATACTCCAGTGAGGGATGTACACTCACGTATGTCGTTCTCACAATGGAAGATGTTACGACTGCCGTAGTAGAAACCAACGGTGGCATGCCATGATTTATTTCGTAGGGGATGAATGTCGAAGAGAAGTTTTATGTTGTCAAAAACGGGTTCGCGATTCATGCGAATGTCTTGGTCGATGGTGCTGCCTGTAATCTGATGCATCAGGTCAGCCATCTTCTGAAACCTTGTCTGTACAGGGTTGCCGTTTTTGTCGTAAGTCTGTTTTTCAGGTTTGTCGCCTACCTGCAGTCTATATGTGGCAGGCAGATTGATGCGTGGGGTAGTGCTGGCACCGGCACGCACGGTGAGCCATGATGATAGGGGAGTTGCGACGTCAATACCAACGCCGGTGCTACCGCCCGTCAGCGAGATGTCGAGGTGAGAGAATGTAGATATTGACTTCTCTGCATCAGCACTCTGTGCAAGTGCTGATGCAGATGTTGTCAATATTATAAGCGACAATATTGTCGTTCGCATTGTTTTTAGTTGTTTGGTTGTTTGGTTGTTTAGTTGTTTGTTTTGTAGTTTGATGTTTTGTAATTATTGCTTAAAGCATTTAACTAAACAACAAAACCACTAAACCACTAACCACCAAACCACAATTACTTAATAACAGTCTTCTTTCCGTTCTGGATGAATACGCCGTTAGCAGGAGCCAGTACACGCTGACCGTTGAGGTTGTAAACAGCAGTTGAAGTAGCAGCTGCGTTTACAGACTTGATGCCGTCAGAGTTGGTGTTGATTGGAATCTGTGATCCATCAACCTTGATTTCTGTACCCTTGTCGTCAGAAAGGATAATTTCGTAAAGGTTGATGTACTTGCCAGTGTAATCCTTTTCAGGATCGATCTGCACATCAATGCTTGCAACTATGCCGCTATTGCCAATAAGATTTTTCTTATTTGGGTTGGCAATAGAAACACCGAGAACGCGTGTTGACTCATTGAAATAAGTTGCAGCCTCATGTGTGTCCTTACGAGGAATATCAACGTTGTAAACATATTCTCCTTCAAAGTCGTCGTATGTGCCACAAGTTACGTCCTCAGGTATGCCGAGACGGAACTGGAGAGCAAAGATAGGAATAGGATTGTCCAAGTTCAGACTAAGAGTACCCTTGCCTTCACCATCGAATGTGATGCCTTCGCAGTAGAGTGAGAAGTCTGTCTGATCAACGACTGTTACAGTTGCCTGTACCTCAGTTTCTGTCTGTTTTTCTTCTTCCTTTTTGGTAACAAGTTTGATGCCAGTAAGTTTGATCGTACCACCAGCAAAAGAAGCGTCAGCCTTTACAGGAATAGAGATGAGTACCTTGCCATCGCCTTTAATAGCGTTTAGAGAACCCAATACGTTGACAGCAACCTTGTGATTGCCTAAATCCTTGAGGTTAAGGAAATGACCGTTGATACACTCCGAATTAAGTACGCCTGATTCTGCTACAAGAGAGAGACCCTCAGGGAGTATCATTGTAGATTGAATAGCACAGATAGCTTTGCTGTTTGTAAGCGTTATCTCTACATTGCTAGTACCGCCAGCAAGAATGTTCAGGTCCTTTGCTTTATATTCATAAACATCCTGAGCAAATCCTACTGATGACAACATCAGGCAGATAAGTGTGAGTAATGATTTAATTTTCATGATTATAATGTTTCTTGTTTTGTGTTTTATGTAGGTAAATTCCTATATTTTTACTTACCCTGAGCTGCGTTAATAGCATCGATGATGCCAGGGAGGTCGGCTACGCTAATGGCACCATTCTTGTCGTTATCAGCATTAACAACATTAATATCTACAGGTTCGCTTGCAGTCTTTCTGAGAATACGTACATAGTCATTGATGTCAACAACTTCGTCACCGTTAGCGTCACCTACGAGAACCTTCTCAAGAACCCAGTTCTTGTTAGCACCCTTAGTACCAGCGCCTGTGCCCATGTCTGTCAGGTAAACAACGCCGATGCTGCTCTCGCCCTTAGCCTTGTATGTACCGTCGCCATTGTCGATGATGCTGAACTTAGCGTCGTTGCCGAGGTTAGAAGCCTTTGCGATAACCTGAGTAGCAGAGATGCCGTTTGATGTGATCTCAGCACCGTTGTTTGTGATAGTCACGATGTTAGCACCAGAAGCTGTCTCTGTGAGAGTGAGACCTGCGAAAGTGCCATCGCTGTTACGCTCAGATGTAGCAGAAACAACCTTGATGTACTTGCCAGTCTCTGCATTCTTTACTACATAGTCGCCATCAGCAACCTGTGCAGAAGCACTTACTGTTGCGACAAAAAGAGAAACGAGTAAATAAATTTTACTTTTCATTTTTGTTTTTGTTTTTAGTTAATAATTATTTTTAATGTTTTACGTTTTTCTTAAAAATCTACTCTAAACTTTAGACTCTAAACTGAAAATCATTCCTTCTCGTTGCTTCCGTAACCGTAACCATAGCCGTATCCGTAACCATAGCCATACTTGCCATATCCGTAACGTCCGTAACCATAGCGTCCCTTGGCATCGCATACGCTGTTGAGGATAAGGGCAAGGTTGTTGAACTTACCGTTCTTGTAGTCGTTCTCAACATTTGTGAGCATGCTGCGCTCAAAGAGACCGGCACGGATGATGAAGATGGTTCTGTCAGCATGCTTGCTGATGATGGTAGCATCTGCCATCATGTCGGCAGGAGGACAGTCGATGAAAATGTAGTCATAGCGAGCGCGAAGGTCGCTGATGAGTTCGCCGAAGAGAGGGTTAGACAACAACTCCGTTGGGTTTGGAGGAATGGTACCAACAGGCAGAATGTCAAGATTCTTGAATTCCTCTGTGGTGACAATGAGGTCGTTGATGTTCGATTCCCTGCCGCCCAAATAGTCAGCGATACCCTTCTTAGGAGAGTGGACACACTTCGATACAGAAGCGTGGCGAAGGTCGCCATCGATGATGAGCACATGCTTGCGCTTGATAGCAAAGATAGCGCCGATGTTAGCAGCGATGAACGACTTACCACTACCAGGGTTGTAAGAGGTGGTCATAAAGACATTCTTCTTGTCTGCACCATCATTTGCCATGAACTCAAGGTTGGTACCGATGACGCGGAACGCCTCGTTCAGCACACCACGGCTACCCTCACGAACGATGAGCGTCTGAGGCTTGACTTCCTTCTTCCAGAACTCGTACTTCTTCTTAGGCACATTATTCTTATATACAGGAATCTCGCCGAGGAATGGCATGGTGAGTTTCTTCTCGATGTCCTTCTTGCTACGCACGGCAGTATTCATGCTTTCACGTAAGTAGATGATACCGAATGGGATGCAGAGACCACAGGCAAGAGCCAGCAGCAGAATGTTGCGCGACACTGGTGCTGTTGGTCGGCGACTGCCCTGAGGAGCATCGACGATGCGAGTGTTGTAGGCAGTGAACGCCTGGCTCAGCTCGTTCTCCTCACGCTTCTGCAGGAGGAAGAGGTAGAGGCTCTCCTTGACCTTCTGCTGTCGCTCGAACGAAAGCAGGTTCTTCTGTCGCGTAGGGTTGGTGCTCAACTGTGAGGTGCTGACCATCTGGGTGCGCTGCTGGCCCTGCACCTGCGTCTGAAGCGAGGTGATGAGGTTGTCGAGCGAGAGCACTACGTTGCGTCGCTGCTCCTGCAGCTCGGCATCGAGATCAACGACCAAAGGGTTGCGTACCGAGGAGTTGGCCGCCAGGGTGTTGCGCTCGAGGAGCTTGGCATTGTAGGCTGAGATGAGGGCCTCGACGTTGGCTGCATTGACACCTGAGTTAGCTGGCAACAGCTGGAACTTGTTGGCCTCGTTGGTGACATACTGTCGCACGTAGCGGCACATGTAGAGCTGATTGTTCAGCTCCATGACCTGCGACTCGGCCTGACTGGCTTTGTTCATGTACATCTGGGTGGCTGCCTGTACATCGGGGATGAACGCGCGCAGATCCACGGTGATGAACAGCTTTTCACGGTCGTATTCGGTGACCGGTTCCATATAATCTTCTCGCCGCGGATGACCATATAGCCCATTTTCTGATCCAGCTTACAGCGACTGGAAATTACCACCGTGCGCCAGCTCATAAAAGCTCCAGCAGATTAAAACTGCGTGTTGTGAAAAGCCCTGAGGCAGAACTATCAATAATACGTACTTCAGAATAATCTTTTTTCCAACCGGAAAGAAGTCGGATCG
>JAZUKC010000087.1:0-6118 GCA_045643065.1 Prevotella sp. | reverse complement strand
ATTCATGATTCGGCTGGAGGCCGATACAGCCTCGCAGAGGCGGTCTATAACCGGGTACGCAGTGCCCGGGTTCTGAGAATCTTATCACAGCGTCTGGAGGACGCTACCTTGATGCTGGTTGCTGTAGCGTCTTCCAGACGCAGAATCTTTTTCTTATCGTTTATCCGGCAGCGCCATTACATTCGGCGCAACCGGTTATCAAGATATCGGCCTCCAGCCGAATGACAAATTGCCACAAAAATGACGCAGAACCTAAAATCTTTGGTTTTTATGAGAAAGTGTGTGGTTACCACCTTAGGTTTAACATATAACAGTGAGTTCGGCGTTTTGTCATCTTGTCTTTTTAAACACAGAGACAGAGGACACTGAGTTCACAGAGATTCTTTGAGTTCCATTCGGGGTTAAAACGTGCTGCATAGTACTCTAAAAACTCCGTGTTCTCCGTGCTCTCCGTGTCTCCGTGTTAAAAATGGAAGGTGCTGATTAGTTACTACATTAATCGCCGAAGGGGTGATGAGTAGTTACCTCGAAATATGGCAAAGCTAATTAATAGAACCCACCTCTAATTTTTATCTATTTTTATCTATTGATGTTTAGTTACGTTGTGTTGTGTGGTTTATCGCTAAAAATTTGGTTGTTTAAAAGAAATATTGTACCTTTGCAGAAGTTGAACAAAAAATATAGAAAATTATGAAAACACTTAAGATTTTTACAGTAGCAGCATTGGTGGCTTGCCTCGCTGCATGTGGCGGTAAGACTAATGAGAATGGTTCTGGCGTTGACTCGGCAGCTGTTGAGGAGAACGTTGAGACAACAGTTGAGAGTATTGCAACGGCAGTAGATATTGAGTCGCCTGAGCAGATCTCTGAGGAGATAACAAAGGCTGTGGAGGCTGCTGATGAGAGTAAGGCACAGAAACTCATCGAGGTGCTGCAGCAGAAGATTGAAGAACTGAAGGCTGCTGGCGCTACTGCTGAGGTGGCAGAATATGCGGCAAAGCTGAAGGACCTCTACGAGGCTAACAAGGATAAGATTCAGAACCTACCTGGCATCAGCGAAGCTGTAGGTCAGGTAGTTACGTCGTCTGGTGTTGAGGAGGTGATAAACTCCCTGAAGTCTATCAACCCAGATATTATCTCTGATGAGACAAAGGCGAAGCTGGACGAGGCAAAAGGTCTGCTGGACGCAAAGGCAAACGAACTGCGCGACAAGGCGAACGAGAAAGTGAATGAGTCTGTTGACAAGGGCGTTGACAAGGTAAAGGAGAAGGTGAAGGACGATGCCAGCAAGGCTGTCGATGATGCTCGTAAGAAGTTGGGAATTTAATTAGAGTGTCCAGTTGTCAGTAAAGATTTTTAGTCTGATATTCAGTAAAGATTTTGAGCGTAGCGACCACAATATTAATGCCTTGTATTATTTTTAGAAAGATTTTTAGTCATGATTTTAATATCTAAACAGAAAATCATACTGAAAATATTATGATGATTATATGTAGATCGTCGAAGCATAGCTTCTCAAAATCTTTACTTAAAATCATACTGAAAATATAAACTAAAAATGGAACAGCAAACTGGACGCCCTAGTATTTAATTCCGGATTCCCGTTAAACCCTTACACGATAACTATGAAAAAAACGATACTTTCTGTTGCTTTGATGGCAATGAGTTTGTGCAGCATTAATGCCCAGATGCTGCCTTATCAGAATCCTGACCTTAGTCCTAAGGAGCGTGCGCGCGACTTATGCAGCCGACTGACACTTGAAGAGAAGGCTGTCATCATGCTCGACATTTCTGAGGCAGTGCCACGCCTTGGCATTAAGAAATTCAACTGGTGGAGCGAGGCTCTGCATGGTGTTGCCAACATGGGCAACGTCACTGTCTATCCGGAACCGATAGGCATGGCGGCATCGTTCAATGATGCCCTTGTATATAAGGTGTTCGACCAGACATCAGACGAGGCGCGTGCTGCCTATAACAAATGGATAGCAGACGGTCATGAGGATACCCGCTTCCACTCGCTGTCGTTCTGGACACCAAACGTCAACATCTTCCGTGATCCTCGTTGGGGACGCGGACAGGAGACCTATGGTGAGGATCCATACCTAACGTCACGACTCGGCGTGCAGGTTGTCAAAGGTCTGCAGGGACCGTCGGACACAAAGTACAGAAAGCTCTATGCCTGCGCTAAGCATTACGCCATACATAGCGGTCCGGAATGGGGACGCCATGTGGATAATATAAATAATGTGTCACCACGCGACCTTTGGGAGACCTACATGCCTGCCTTCAAAGCATGTGTGCAGAAGGGCGACGTAAGGGAAGTGATGTGCGCATACCAGCGTTGGGACGACGAGCCATGCTGTGGAAACACTCGATTGCTGCAGCAGATTCTGCGCGACGAGTGGGGATTCAAGTACATGGTAGTGTCTGACTGTGGTGCCGTAAGCGACTTCTGGCAGAACCACAAGACTTCGTCAACACCAGCTCATGCTGCATCCAAAGGCGTGCTGGCAGGTACCGACGTGGAGTGCGGTTTTGACTATGCATACAAGAGCATACCAGAGGCTGTGCGCAACGGACTCATCAGCGAGAAGGATGTTGACGAGAAAGTGCTGCGACTCCTTGAGGGACGATTCGAACTGGGCGAGATGGACGATGCCAGCCTGGTGTCGTGGTCGAAGCTTGGACCAGAGATTCTGAACTGCAAGAAGCATCAGCAGACAGCCCTCGAGATGGCACAGCAGACCATCGTGCTGCTGCAGAACCGTGACAACGTGCTGCCTCTGCAGAAGGGTAAGGTGGCTGTGATAGGTCCTAACGCCAACGACGAGCAACTCATGTGGGGTAACTACAACGGCACTCCTAACCAGACGGTGACACTGCTCGAAGGCATTCAGGGCAAGGTGGGCAAAGGCAAGGTGATGACGTTCAAGGGTTGCGACCTCGTGAGCGACAAGGAGTTGGAGTCGTTCTATGACCAATGCTCGATAGATGGCAAGAAAGGTTTCCGCGCACAGTTCTGGAACGAGGACATCTGGACCTTGGGAGACGAGCGCACTACACCTAACCCTGAGCGCACAACGACAGACAATCTGCCAGCACCAGTATCACGTCGTCATCATGATCGCCCGATAAGTGTTACCACATACGGCAACTATGCCTTCGCTCCTGGTGTCAACCTGACGAAGTTCTCTGGTCTATACGAGACCGTGTTCCGTCCGAAGCAGAGCTGCGAGGTGTTGCTCGATGTGGAAGGCTGTTCTTATTTTGAGGTCTTTGTCAATGGAGAGTCGAAAGTTCGTCAGGCTACATGGCGCGACACAGACACCCGTACCATCTTCCAGGCAAAGGCTGGCGAGGAATACAAGATAGAGATTCGCTATGCCCAGATACTCTCTTACAATGCTAACCTGAAAGTGAACATCGGTCGTGAGAACGTTGTCGATTACGGCAAACTCATCGCTCGCCTCAAGGGCTATGACACAGTTGTCTTTGCAGGCGGTATCTCTGCTCGCCTTGAAGGTGAGGAGATGCCAGTCAATCTGCCAGGATTCAAGGGCGGCGACCGTACGGACATTGAGTTGCCTGCTGTACAGCGTGGTTTCCTCAAGGCACTCCACGATGCCGGCAAGAAGGTTGTCTTCGTCAATTTCTCTGGTTCGGCAATGGCCATGGTGCCAGAACTTGAAAGCTGCGACGCCATCGTTCAGGCATGGTATCCGGGCGAACAAGGTGGACAGGCATTGGCAGACGTGCTATATGGTGCATACAATCCTTCTGGCAAACTGCCTGTTACGTTCTACAAGAGCGTCAGTCAGTTGCCTGACTTCCAGGACTACTCTATGCAGAACCGCACCTATCGCTACATGAAGGACGAGCCTCTCTTCCCATTCGGCTATGGCCTGAGCTACACACAGTTCAGCATAGGCGAAGCAAAATTGCAACAGTCGGCAAAGGCCTCTGTCTCTATCACTATACCTGTTACAAACTCAGGCAAGCGAAGCGGAACGGAGACGGTGCAGATCTACGTGAAGCGTGTGGACGACAAGAACGGTCCGCTGAAGAGTCTGCGTGGCTATGAGCGTGTAAGTCTCAAGCCTGGCGAGACAAAGAACGTGACGATAGCGCTTGATGCAGAGGCATTTGAGACCTTCGACGAGGGCAGCAACACCATCCGTACGATGGCAGGTAAGTACATCATATACTACGGAACAAGTTCTGCCGACAAGGATCTCCGAACCGTTAATTACGAATTAGGAGTTACGAATTAGGGATTAAGAGTTAGGAGTTAGGAATTAGGAGTTAGGGATTAGGATGCTCTTTTTTTAACACAGAGACACTGAGGACACTGAGAACACGGAGTTCTTTTAGAGTTCTATGCAGTACGTTCTAAACCCGAATGGATCTAAAAAATCTCTGTGAACTCTGTGCCTCTGTGTTAAAAAAACACCACAAAGGTGAAGCGTGCCGTCCCTGGTTTTGTTGCAACAACGCGCTTCGACCAGGGTGTTCGCATGGTCGTAGATCATATCCTTGCGCATCCGGAACTGCAGGTCCCAGACCCAGAGTTTGACGAGTGGTGCGATAGCATAATTATGAAAGTAGGAGTTACTTGCTAATGAAACATCAACACATTATTATATTATTTGCAGTTGCTGTGGTGCTTGCATCATGCGGCACCACAACGACTGTGAAGAGCAGCGACCCAGATGTCGGCGTCGGCATGACAGAACCAAGCAAGCGAACGAACTCACCACAGTCAGTTGTTACCGGCGACGAACTGCGTGAGACGGGTTGCATGACGTTGCTTGATGCTATGAGTGGCATGATTGCTGGTGTAGATATCTACGACAACGAGGGAGGCATTCAGCACGTGAGCATACGCGGAAGCCGCTCGAACGGTGGCAATGTGCTGCCGCTATACATAGTAGATGGTCACGAAGTGCCACATCTCATGAACGTTGGACTGGATGAGGTGCAGGATGTACAGGTGCTGAAGGATGCACCTCTCTATGGCGTAAAGGGTGCAAACGGTGCCGTCATCGTGCATCTGAAGAGATGAAAAATTGGTTTGATGGGGGACTATTCAAGGAGCCTAACCCCTAACCCTTAACCGTTAACCCTTAACCCTTAACCGTTAACCCTTACCCCCCCATGACTCCGTAATTTGATATTGTTTGTATGAAAGAATATTCTAAAATATTGCTCATACTGGTGCTGCCACTGCTATTGGTGCTGGTTTACTCGCTGTGTGGCAAGACCTACTCGTTCAACGTAGAAAAGTTGGACCTGGGCGATACATTCAGTTATAAAGAACTTGCCGACACCGATTCTGTTGTCAAGACAGCCAAGGCAGTGGAACATGTGGACACCGTGCCTGTAGATACTGCCAAGCAGCGCATCATGCTCTTCGGCGACTCGATGGTGGAAGGATTAGGTCCGAGACTGGCGCAGTATGGCAATGCCAATGGTCATGACGTGACATACGTCTGCTGGTATAGTTCAAACACCACATTGTGGGCAACCGACACCTTGAAATACTATCTGCGCAAGGCAGATCCAACGTTCGTGCTCGTCACCCTCGGTGGCAACGAGCAACAGTCGCGCGACTTGCGGAGGTGTGAAGAGAACATAAAGAAAATTCTTGCCGACGTTGGCGATATTCCGTACATCTGGATATGCACGCCAGCATGGAAACTCGATGCTCCTTTCAATGCCGTTCCTGAGCGTCTGGCAGGCAAGAAGCATTTCTTTGACAGTCGCAAGCTGACCTTCGAGCGTGGCAAGGACCATCATCACCCAACGTTCTCCTCGGCAAGTGTATGGATGGATAGTATTGCGGCATGGATGCAGAGCCAGAACTCGCCACATCCAATCATAATGAAGAGACCACCGGAGGGAACAAGTAAGAAATGTAATTCTATCTATCTGCAGCCGGCAAGTTGATTGGGTGAATTGTTTTTTCCCGATTAATCAAATTTTCGAGTTTTCGATTAATCGATTAATCGATTATTCGAGACATCGATTCGTCGAATAACCTCCAACCTTCAACCCCCAACCTTCAACCCCCAACCTTCAACCTTCTTTCTTCATCGGCATGAGCCCCGCGCTCGTGATCG
>JAZUKC010000086.1:0-47230 GCA_045643065.1 Prevotella sp. | reverse complement strand
TCTCTGTAGCATGTTTTTACCCCTCAAAATATGCTACTCAGCACTTTTTGTATGCTTTTTATTGTCTGTCCGTGGAGCGAATCAAAAAGTGTAGTGGGATGAACGGCACGTGTAATGTGCTGATAACGTGATACTTGTAATTTTGACGAAGGCGTGACATGAAGAAAACCTGCCGTGTCAGCGCCTGAAACCGTGCCTACGAAAAAATATTTAAAAAAGTGGGTTACAACCTACATACCTACATAATCGCTTGTATGTTGCAGATATACAGCGATTTAAGCTATGTAGTTAATTATGTACCTATGTATTTCGAAACTACATAACTACATGGCTTGAGATGTTCGGGTTTGTCCTCTGGTCTAAAAATAGCGCCGTGAATAAAATTATGTAGGTATGTAGTTTCATATTTTTAAATTACATACAAAACTACATAGGTTAAAGCATTGTTTGTCAGTAGTTTACGACAAAATTATGTAGGTATGTATGTTAAAAACCACTTTCTCGTATGTGCGCGAGGCGCGAATGGCGTGCTAATTTGTATTGAATGGCGAGAAATTTTCGCGAAAATTGCTCGCCATTCAATACCAATGACTCTGCCATTCAATACCAATGACTCTGCTATTCAATACCAATGACTTGGCCATTCAATACCAATGACATTTTATCGTTGATTTTCTATGGTTAGACATTAACTTATAATATCTCTTAGGTCTGAATATTTTGTTATGACATCGTATGTTACGGATGAATCCGCTATGGTGCTGAAATGACGGCGGGCACACTCTATCTTTGAACGCTCCGACTCACGCAGTTGCGACTCCGACAACGAACCCTTTGTCTCTGCCACAAAGTAGATGTGTTTGATGTCAGCACCCTCCTTGAATACTATTGCCCAATCAGGATTATAGTGGCCTACCGGTGTGTTGATATAGAACCCACCAGGCAGCTTGGTATATACCACCACGTCCGACTCTTTCTCAAGATCCTTTGCAAAGTTCATCTCTATGCCAGCCGAGTCAACCACAACCAGGTCATAGAGCGACTTCTGCGACTCCATAGCGTTGACACCAAGTTTTCCCTTCAGCGAGGTGTTACTAAAGATGTCCGACTCATACTGCTTGTTCAGTTTGTGATATTTCACATGCTCAATAACAGCAATCGCTTTACACTCGTTGATGATGTTTCCGGCCTTGATGATAAACTCCTCTGGGTTCACCTTGAAAAGGTTGAACGTCGCAGGACTAATCTTCTGTAATATGGTGACGATAGCATGGCGCGTCAACTGAGTGTTCTCAACCAGTTTGCCTATCAGGTCATACTTTACGCCCGCACCTATAGCCTCATTCGCCTTACCATACATCACGCCGTCCTCCTTCACCATCATCGCTGTGCCAGCCTCCAGCTGTGCCTTGCTCTTTATTGATTCCATCGTACCCTCTACGATGCGTATCTCCACCTTTGACACCTTCAGATGATTGTTCAACTGTATTACAGCCTTCTCTATCAGCTCGTCTGTCTTGAAGTCAACGGTGTAGTACGTCTGGTGGTTTATCTTTCGCCACAGTTCCTGGAACTCCCTGCGTTCAAACTTCTGCGAGTCAAACTTAGCCTCACGTACCTGTCGTGCGTTTTCTGGTTTTACTGCGTCTGGGTTGAACACAGAGTCAAGCCTATTGACGATATCAGCCTTGTATTCGTTGTAGTCATCGCCAAAGTCCAGCACACCCTGCTGTTTGTCGTCATGATACCTCTGCTGCAGTTGTCCCTGCTTATTGATGTACCCCTTCATTCTCAATGTGAAGATGATATCGTTGGCATCGTCATCATTCAGCTTCTTCTGCTCGCCAAGTGCATTCGTTATCATCATGCCGTCAAACAGCGTTGCCTGAACCTTTACAGGACGATCGCCCACAGCCTCAGCAATCTCCGTCTGCAGTTTCGATGCAAAGGAGTTGTATGACTCGCTGGCGATGATGGTCAGTTCGTTCACGTCAAAGACACTGCCATGCAGCACATTCTCATCCTGACGCTCACCATATTTGTTCACACACAAGCGCATGCCACGTCCAACCTCCTGACGCTTCTTCGTCTGGTTGTCGCTGTCCTTCAACGTACAAATCTGGAACACGTTAGGATTATCCCAACCTTCCTTCAATGCCGAGTGCGAGAAGATGAAACGAGTAGGTTCATCAAACGACAGCAGACGCTCCTTGTCCTTCATGATGAGGTCGTATGCAGACACGTCATTGCTCGACTGGTTCTTCAGTTCCGTTGCCTTCGGCTGCACGTAGTGTCCTTTCTTGTCGCGAGAGAAATAACCATTGTGCACTTCACTGGCAGTAAACCTCTTTAGGTAAGCCGCATATTCTGATTCGTCCTCATACAGTTTCAGTTGTATTGTCTCAATGACGCTTCTATATTCCTCCTCAAATATCTCTGCGTATGCGCCGTTCTTTGTCTTTCCTCCGGTCTCATACAATCGGTAGTTGTCCACGTGGTCAATGAAGAATAGCGACAGGCACTTGATGCCCATGCGGAACAGTTTGCGTTCTTTCTCTATGTGCGACTTGATGGTCTCACGAATCTGTGCTCGACGAATCACGAGTTCGTTCACCGCGCCTATCACGTCGCCCTCATACAGAACCGTGCCGTTCAGTAGTCGGATGCTCCTGTCATATCCGTCGATGCTTTCTACGCGATAGCCGTTGGCATACTCCTCCAACTCGCCCGACTGCTGATATATGTCGAAGCCATCACTGACGAGTTGCGACACCTGCCTAACGCCGTTTGCTCCCTTCCTTTCATATCCTATACGGGCTCGAGGATTACCCTCACTCAGTTCGATGCTCTCAAGATACAGGTAGCCGTTCGTTGCCGTTGAACCTTTCTGCTCTATACCCTTAACAGAAATCTTCTTTACCAGTTTCTTGTTATAGGCATCCATCGCATCAAGGCGATACACCATGTTCACGATGTCATCAGCCCTATGCGTGGCACTATATAATAAGGTGAATAGCGGATTGAACTCCTTCAACTTCTCTCGTGTAGCATTCTTCTTGTCAGCACCCAACACCGACTGCGGTTCGTCGATGATGAGGATAGGGTTAGTTGCCGCAATCACGTCTATCGGTTTACGCGAGCGGAACGCATCCAGACGCATATAGATACGGCGGGCATCCTCGCCACGCGCAGCAAACGCCTGGGTGTTGATTATCATGACGTGCATGTTCGAGTCGCTGGCAAACTGATCAATCTTCGTCAGTTGCTTTGAGTCATACACAAACGATTGGATTCGCTTGCCATACTCAGCAGCAAAATGTTCGCTCATGATGTTGAACGACTTGCACACGCCCTCACGGATGGCTATTGATGGCACCACGATGATGAACTTCGACCAGCCATACAGTTTGTTCAGTTCATACATCGTCTTTATGTAGGTGTATGTCTTGCCCGTGCCAGTCTCCATCTCTATGGTCAGTCGCAGGTCGCGGGGCGCTACGTGGTTGCTTGGTTTCAGCTGAGCTGGTATCTGCACCTCACGCACGTTCTTCGTCAGCTGTATGCTGTCAATGTTCAATGGAGCATTACGGAAACCGACGACGTCAAAGAACGTTGCCTGATTGTCCTTACCCATATCCAGTGTATATTCGTGCATGGCAGCATTCCTCTGTCCAATGAACGAATCCGTCACCGCCTTTGCAGCATCCGTCTGAAACTTCTGGTTCTTGAATTGTAGTTTCATGTCTTTACTTATATTACGAGTATCAAAGCTTATCTCATTGAAAAATAGCTACAAGAATAAACTAAAAATCGCAAAAATATACAAGTAAAGAAAAAAAAACGCGAAAATATTTGTATTATTACATATTTTTATATAACTTTGCACACATAAAAATGCTCTTATACTCCCGAAAGGCTACGTTGACCGTAGTTCTCTTATGTAGGAAGTTGGGGGCATTTTTTGTTAGCTTTTGTTTTTCGTCTTATCTTCAATGTAATTGTAAGGCACAAAAGACCAATGGCGATATGGTTGAGTCCATCGTTCTGAAAGATCCATAAGACCTGTACTTTCTCCAATGTTGAAACCTTGTCTTAACAAGCGTATTCTACTATTGATATGCTTGTATAGTTTCTCTTTGCAGATTGTTCGTTTTGCTCTCTTACCTGTTATAGGATCCTTTATCTTATGTTTGTTATTCAGTCTGAAATTAATCGAACCCAATACCAAGTCCATGAATTGGAGAGGTAAATGCTTCTTGGAGTTCACTTCATGTATGTCATCGTTGGTAATGAAGATTTTGCCCTTTTTGAAATTTGTGTCATAATTCAGACCACAGATGTACTTCCTGAAGTCAACTTTGTCATCATATTTCAGTGGCATCTCATCCAGAAACAACTCCAGTCTTATTGCCTTCTTGCTTGTATTGGAATACTGAAACCCAAAAGCATGCTTGATGAATTCATAATAAAGAATCGAATATGACTTTTCTTTTTGTTCGTTAGTAATCTGTGGAATATAAGTATTCTTTTTAAAGAAAATCCTAATTTTAACCTTTCCTTCCTTAAGAAGATCAAAAAGGAAATCTATCAAACGGATATATTTGTTAAAGACATAGTCATTAACTTTCTGCCATTTGATTTCTTCATTCTCCAATCCTACTTCCTCAACGATACGTTTCATTCCAGAAAGCACTTCTTCCAAATCACACGATTTAATCAATATGCCTCCGTAGAAATTACCGTAATATAAACCAGTCTTATCGCTTTCGTCAAGCCAAATGTTGTATGTCATATTCAAATTTTTCTACAAAGGTATAAATTTATCTTATACAACACAAGTTTTTGGGCAATAATCAGTTTATTCTTGTTGCAATTTTTCAAAGAACGCTTTATTTCTTTCTGTTTGTTAGTTATATCACTTTTACGTTGTTCTTTACTTCTTCATCGCTCCAGCCACACTTCTGCTTGAAGAGTTCGAAGAGGTTCATCTTCTGCGATGCCTCGGTGAAGCTGCTGTCGCGGAACACTACTCGGAGTGGATTCATCTCGGCTATTGCGTCTATTACCTCGTTCGTAATTGTACCGTCAAATGTAGCCACGAGGTCACCATCATTCACGTTGTGTATAGTGCAGTTGCCAACCTTCTCGGATGATAGCGGCAGTGACAGTTCCACGCCCCAGCGAAGCATGCAGTCAAACAGCAGGTCAAGGTCAGTACGATCTTCCTTGATGTTGTCTTCCAGCCCCAACAGCATCTGCTGGTTGTATTCCTTCGGTGCGAAATAGACATCCTTCATATTGGAGGAGTCACATTTGAAGACGCGGAAGCCGGTATCTATTTTATTATTTTGACCTTTTATGACTTTGCTTGCCCTTCTGACTCTTTCTTTTGCTATATCTGTTATCAATCTGTAACCATGACTATATGCCTCACTAGATTCTGGAACAAACTCTGGTAATTGAACAAGGATGTATTTTCGTTTTCCGCCATCTTCTGCATTGAATTGCATGAGCGAATGTGCTGTAGTACCACTTCCACTGAAAAAATCTAAAACAATCGCATCTTCGTCAAACTTAGTAATCATTTTCAATGCCCTGATTATTAGATTAACGTTTTTGGGGTTGTCAAAAACTTTTCCTCCCATTAAATCGCTCAACTGCTTAGTTGCAGAAGACGTAAGGAAATCGTTATCCCACCATGTAGTAACAGTTCTTCGTGACCGCATGGCTTTGTCTTTGTAATACTTTTGCTGCAAACCATTTGGCGTTCTAACTATTAAGCCTTCATCGTATTTTGATTGCATAGTTTCTTTTGAATATCTCCAGTATCCAGTTACACCAAGAAACTCATAGTGTGGATTTCCCTTTTTTGCTCCGCCAGGACCATCAACAGGTGTAAGCTTATATTCTCCTCTTTCATCAGTCTGATTAAATCCTTCTAATACAGGATCATCTCCTATGTTTTTCTGATTAGCAAACATGGTTGCCATATCCTTGGCATAGAATATAAGATGGTTGTGATTTTCAGAAATAATTCTATCATTTGAAACTGAAGCGCGATGCTTATGACAAATACTAGCTATGAAATTTTGTTCTCCAAAAACTTCATCGCAGATTTTTATAAGGTTTGCTTCTTCGTCATCTCCAATAGATATAAAAATTGCTCCGTCAGTTTTTAGCAGATTTCTTGCCACCATCAACCTCGCATACATCATACTACACCAATCAGAGTGAAAGCGTCCGTTCGAATCAGTATTCTTGCGGAAACGTTCACCATCCTCGTTGATGTTATGCTCGTCATACTCATCTGCCGACTGAGCAAAGTCATCGTGATACACGAAGTCATTGCCAGTGTTGTATGGTGGATCAATATAAATCATCTTCACCTTACCCATATACGAGTTCTGCAGAAGCTTCAGCACTTCGAGATTGTCACCCTCAATATAAAGATTCTGTGTATTCTCCCAATCCACCGACTCCTCTGGACAAGGGCGCAGGGTCTTATTTATAGGTGCAGCCGCCTCACGCTGGGCAGCACGCTTACCCACCCATGTGAAGTCGTAAGCCTCCGGCGCATCATCCTCAGCATCATCACCAAGCAGAGCACGCAGTTTCTTGAAATCCACCACGCGCTTCACCTTCCCATCCTTATCTGCCGCCTCCGTAAAGCAAGAAGGGCATATCTTGTACAGTGCCTCCAGATTCAGCTGAGCACCATCAGGAGTTTTCATGTTTATGTGTTCCATGACTGTATATATTTATTATGAATTCAATATTTCTGTAATAGAGTCAATTACTCTATCTCTTTGGATTTCAAATTCAGATTGTTTAGTACTGTCTTTAATCACAACAATCCAATTCTTATGGAATTTTTTCTTGAACAAAATGGATTTATGATTAACCTCAACTGATTGAACCGTTTGTTGACCTTTGTGAATTATAATATAGAATTCTGTATGATATTCTAATTTCGCATCACACTTGTATGGACGTGCACCGGTTGTTTCAAAGAAATGTACTTCTATATACTCCTTTGAAATATCTATCAAATCTATGCTATCAACGAAATTTATATTTTCGCAATTTGTATAATAGGATTGTATCATTGTAATTCTTTTAGTTTACTTTTTAATAAATCAAGTTCCTTGCGCTTCGCCTTCACCTGCTTGTTCATCTCCATCTGTATGTTGAACTGCTTTTCCTTGCGAACCTTTGCTTGTAGCAACTTCAGTTCTGCCTCCATCTTTGCGATACGTTGCTTGAATTCTACTATCTCAGCCATCGCCCCAGCCTTATGCTCACCGATGCCACTGACAGATGCGACGAAGTTGTCATAGATACGGTATAGTGATTGTCCCTGTACTGGCAACTGAATATCGTGTATCTTCACCCATGGCGAGGTGAACGTCTGGGTAATCTTGAACTTGGTATGAGTGCTGTCCGTCCAGTCTTTGTAATTGATAAGCAGCATGGCATTATCCTCATAGGTAAGGATGAAGACAATATGATGTGGCATATTACAATCAATGAATGAGAACAAATCTGGCGGACAATCAGACTCCTTCAACTGAGCTACGAACACCTCAATCTCCTTCATGTCGGCAGAGTCGGTCACGTTCAGCGACTGAGCCGACAGTTTATAAAGCCAAGTGATTGATACTACATCATTGACAAAGTGCGCCTTCATTCGTGGATTTACATCCATGAACTTATAGAACATAGTCTTAGGCACAACTCTGTCAACTATACACGACTGAGGATAATTTAGGATATTGTTCATAATTATACTGGCGGTACTGATGGACGCAAAGAAATGTCATTAGCTTTATTTCTTTCATCATTGGCATTTACTATATCATCAAATAGAGAATCATCATCGTACCATTGTATATCATCATCGTAATACTCATCGTCGTCATCATCTTTCAATTCTGGTTTGAATACTCCTTCATGTACATCCATATAGTCATATTCGTCATTCCACATTATAACGAAATAAGACATCTTTCCTTTGGTTTTGAGTATTTCAGAGGATATTACAAAAGGAGTAAATATATGCTTTTCTATAAGCCAAGGCTCATTATTATTGCACCTTGCCATTGCATCTAACAATCTTTGATATTTCCCGTCTAAATATTTGAAAACAAACCAATCGGTTGAATCGGTTTCTCTATCTTTGAATTTCATATATCCGTCATGCCAATGCTTGTTTGGAAATCCGCAAAAATTAGCCTTAACCAAAATTGCCTTTTCCCATATATATATACTATCCAACAAAGATACCGAAATTATTCTATAATATTCCTTTTCCATTGTGTAATTATTTAATTATTAAGAAACAAATCAATTCAAAATCATCCAAGCCTGCAATATCATCTACAAGAGCCGATGTCTCACCAACGAAGAATAGACTTGTGAGGTCGGATTCTTCCTTCTGCTCAACGATGCTTGCGACAGCTTGCTGGAGAAGTTCGCTGTATTTGCCCATCGACTTGCCATCCTGAGTTTCTCGGTTGAACTCATGGCATAGTTCCATGATAGGCTCCGACCTTCCTTTGCAGGCAGAGCGCATCACGTCTAAAAGACGCTTGGGCGAAAGATGGTTGACTATCATCTCGCCATCGAAACCCAGATAAACCATATAGAACGGATGCAACAGATTCTGGCGACCGATGTTCACGGCATTGTTGCGGTTCTTCAAAATGAAGATGACACCAGGTTGAGCATTGTCGGAGGACGATACCACGGCACTCATGCCGAAAGGTGTATGCTCGATATCAGGATTATCCTTCATGTAGGCAAGCAAGTCAAGACGGAACTCATTCAAGCCCAAGTCCATGATATTGATACCGCTGTCCATGTCCTCAAGGTCAACGACTTCCTCCTGCAGACGTTGCAACTGACTCTTGCGATAGTCAAGGTCAGCTTGCTCCTCGTTGCTCAACAGTACGTTGCCACTGCCGGCGCCCGTTATATCCATACCAGTCATGCGCGACTCAACACGACCTTTGAGTTTCAGGTAATCGTCAAGTTCGATGTCTGGCCAGTAGTTCACCAACTGTATGACATCATTACGCGAACCGATACGATCTACGCGCCCGAACCTTTGTATTATACGCACAGGGTTCCAGTGAATATCATAGTTGATAAGGTAGTCGCAATCCTGAAGGTTCTGACCTTCGGATATACAGTCGGTGGCGATGAGAACGGTAGCCCCCTCCTGACCTCCCCGAGGGGAGGGAGTTTCTCCGAATAATGATTTTGCATCTTTTGAAATAGGAGAGAACAGCGTGAGTAGTTCGTTGAAGTCGTAATTGCCTTTCATTGTTGACTTCACTCCATTGCCCGTGACAAGTCCGGTGTGAAGACCATGTTTCTTTAGGATTGCTGGCGCAAGGTTATCGTAAAGGTATTCTGCCGTATCGGAGAAGGCTGTGAAGATGAGAATCTTCTTGTTGTCGCCGTTAATAGGATTGTTGAACTTATCACGGATGTTCTCAATGAGCATCTGTAGCTTGCTGTCATGCTCAGGCGTGATGTCCTTAAGCATGAAGAGGAGAAGATCAAATATCTCCTGATCGGCAAGCAGGTCACGCTTCCACGAACGACAATCCATATCTGCCAGAGAGATCTTAGATTTCTTACCGCCAATGAGGAAATCGTTCTCTGCATCCTCACTGTCAAACATACCGTCAAGCGACTGCACTTCAAGGCGTACGTCCTGACGCGTTTCGAGGAAGTTGTCTATGGCTTTTAGGGTTTCGTCAATCTGTTCCTTAACCCTTTCGAGAGTAAGGCGGAAGGAGTTGACCGAGGACTCCAGACGCTTGAGCAGATTGATAGCCATGAGTTTCTTCAATCCCTTCTCGCGTCCCGACATGCCTATGTTGCGATGCTTGCCTTCTTTATCTATATCGTATTTATTGCGCATGGACGGCAGTATGTAGTCGGAAGGTGAATATACTCCGAGGTTCATCATATTGAGATGCTCCGAGATATCCTTGTACGTCACCGTCTCTGAAGCTTTGAGGTCTGTGAGGTGCGGACGCTTGGAGATTGGCTTAAGTCGCGTAGGGAACTTGCCAATATCCTTAGTGTCGTAATACTTCTCAATATGTTTGCGAGAACGTGCTATGGTTACGGCATCAAGAACCTGGAAGAAATCAAATGGCAACATATCCAGAAGTTCCTGTGTTGTTCGTTTCTTCTCTATATTACCATCAGAAGACTCCCCCTTCGGGGGCTGGGGGGCTTTTGCCCATGCGTTATACTGAGCCTGTGCCTGACGGAATACGTCCTCTATAGGGCGGTCTGTGTCAAGTTTCTCATTTATCAGAGACTGATCTCCTTCGTATGCCAGTTGTAACTGGTTCTTAAGGTCGTTGAATCGGTTGTTGACGGGAGTTGCCGACAACATAAGTACTTTGGTCTTCACACCAGCACGGATAACCTTGTTCATCAGACGCAAGTAACGGTTCTCCTTCGGATTCTCATCATCCTCGTCGGTAGTAATCTTGCCACCGTTGCGGAAGTTGTGCGACTCGTCTATTACGATAAGGTCATAGTTCCCCCAGTTGAGCAGGGCAAGGTCAATACCGTTTGATGTGCCTCGCTCACGGGAAAGGTCGGAATGGAAGAGTACGTCATAGCGCAGACGATCCTGACAGAGCGGGTTATTCTTGTAGTTGCTCTTATAGGTGTTCCAGTTGTCGTATAGTTTCTTCGGACAAAGTACGAGAACGGACTTGTTGCGGTTCTCGTAGTACTTGATGACGGAGATAGCCGTAAACGTCTTGCCGAGACCTACGGAGTCGGCAAGGATGCAGCCATTGTATGTTTCCAGTTTGTTGATGATGGCAAGCGCTGCGTCCTTCTGAAAGTTATACAGCTTGTTCCATATCTGCGATGACTTGAAGCCAGTTGCCTCGTTTGGCAGTACGTCCTCACTTATATCTTCAAGAAATTCGTTGAAGATATTGTAGAGTGTGACGAAGTAGATAAAATCTGGGGAGTTCTCACGATATACGTTCTCTATGTTCTCTATGACAGAATCGGTAACATCTGCGAAGTTATCGTTGTCTTGCCAGAAGTCGTTGAAGTTTTTTAGGTAGGCATCGGAGATTGGTGTTGGGAGTTTCTGTATCAGCTGGAAGATGTTATTACCACGCTCACAGCCAAGTTCTGTTGTGGTGAACTCATTGAAAGGCATGTAGGTGAACTGCTCGTCCTCATTCATTACGTTGAGGAAGCCTGGCATGTTGAGTTGAGAGACATTAGTCTTAAAGCGAACTTTCTGACGTATCCACTCAGCGCACTCCTTAGCAATGGCACGCTGACTGAGCTTGTTTCTTAGTTTTATCTCGAAGTCGGAGCCATAGAGCGTGCGCTCACGGTTGAGTTTAGGGATGTAGAACTCACGCTTCTGCTTCTTTGACTTCTCCTTATTGAAAGTTGGAGAGGTGAAGATGAACTGCAATTCGTCCACTTGCTCCAATTCTTTCTGCAAAGCCTCGAAGGCATAGATAGAGAATGAAGCAGCTGCCATCGACACCTTGCTGCCACGGCGCAAGGTGACTCGGAGATCGTCAATGACTCTTGACGTTATGTTGTCGAATTGCTTAGGTAACTCCATAGCTTGTTTTCGCCAAGTGATACCCAAGACATGGCTGTTTGATTCAGGTTAGCGCTCACTGTAGAGCATAAAAAAACGTAGGTATCTTACTTCTGCTCGCTTCATGAATCGAGGTCTAGCACAACCTTCACTATAAAACGAACAGAGAAGATACCTACGTGAGGATATAATACACCCATAAAGCGTACGAGAGGACGCGATGCGCCCTCGGTACGCTAACGGGTAGATATAATCCAACCGTAGCATCTACTTCTGCTTTGTTTTTGATAGCTATTTGAAAGTTCCTAAGTTTCGAATGATCAAAAACAAGCGTCCATAAACGCTTTATTATTATGTCTTACCAAACGGCATAAGCCGAATGATGATGCAAAGATACGAAAAATCCATGATATGCCAAAACATTATATGGATTTTCTGGGGATTTTTTGAAACTTTGCATGTGTGACGGTAAGTGTGACAACTCAGGTCCACTGTTTTCTTAAACACGGAGGCATGGAGTACACGGAGATTACGAAATTAATTAATAGGTGTCCGGTAACTTTAGGGCTTACAAATTACAGTGGTTTAGTATTTGGTCTTAGGTTTGAATGTAGGGTAAGTTGCAAAAAAAAATAAGGTTTAACGTTTAATGAATAAGGCAGATGATACCAGCCTTAAAACCATTAGACGTTAAACCTTAAACTTTATCTTACCCCCTAAAATTACTTCATCAGATAATCATATACCTGATCAGCGAACTGCTTCATTCCCTTTACCGATGGATGACCAGCCTGCTTGTCTATGCCTTGGAGGTCGAGACACTCCATGCCGTGTCTCTTAGGATTTAGTTGTTCGCATGCTGATATGCGCCCAGGAGACATACTGAAAACAAAAAGGTTAGTTACAGAATTCTGCTGGTGTGACAATGTCAATCAGCGGAAATTCCAAGTCCTTGAAATCTTTGATATTGCTGGTTATCATGCATTTGCAGTCGGCAGCCAAAGCTGCTTGGTACTGATATGAATCCTCAATGTCTTGAAACTCCACATCTCCAACTCCTTTCAGCAGTTGTGCTTTTGTATGTCCTACAACATTTATGTATCCAAGTAGAGACTCCAGTGTGTCACGTAGTCTTTGTATCCTTTCTGCCTTCTCAAAACCTTTGTTCTTAAGAAATATCTCAGTAAGATAGGTTATTGTGTAGAAAGAACCAATTGATATAGATGCAGAATGTATATTGTCTTCTATTTGTTTGAAGATACTATTTACAGATTCAATATCTCCACGTGATGCAAGATAGTCCATCACTACATTTGTGTCAAGAAATATCTTCATAGTGAGAATTTTTCTTTCATATACGCCATGCGCATCTCATCATACGACATTTCATTATCATTCTCCAGAGCAATGATACCTTTAAGTTCTGACAAGGAATACTTTGTACTATGCTCTGCTTGTTGTTCATTTTTCTTCTGGAGCATATATACATACATCGTTTGAATGAAGTCTGCATCACTTTCATTCTCAAAAGCCTGAACTAACCTACTGCGCATAATAGAGATAGAGGGCATTGCGTTATATCTTGCGATAGTTTCTTTTGCTTTCATATAAAAAACTAATTTGTTGCAAAATTACAATAAATGTCTGATTATAGCAAATGTTTTTCTAACTTTTTTGTTTTCAGTATGTCAAAGAGCGCTTTTATTGTTATTTTTTCGTACCTTTCGTGTTTTTTGTTGATTAAACAAAATCACTGCGCTTTGTTTAATGCCCTTGTTTCAGATAATCATATACCTGATTGGCGAACTGCTTCATTCCCTTTACCGATGGATGACCAGCCTGCTTGTCTATGCCTTGGAGTTCGAGACACTCCATGCCGTAGTGATTTAGGATGGTGTGTACAGACTCGTTGGTCTCTGGTTTAAGGTCACAGTTTAATATAAATACGAAGCGGGTGGTAGGGTAGAGACGCTTTATCTCACTGCAGAACTTTGCCATAGCTGGACGGAAGGTGTAGAGGTCCTGCTCAGTCCAGTCGCTGTACTTATACTCTCCAATCTCCTCGCCATCCCAACTGTCGTTGGTTCCTGCACAGCAGAGAATGAGATCTGGATTGCCGAGGTTTGGCGCACGGGTGATAAACGAGCGTGGCTTGTAGTCATCGTGTTTACCTGTCTCTGGAATTATGTAGCCAGTATAGCCGATGGTAGAGCCAGAGTAAGAGTTGTTTGTCTCAAGACGTGCTCCCATTCGCTCTATGAGCTGATACCACCAAGTCTGGTCGGCACGTGTTACGTCATTGTCCTTGCACTTGCTCGGACTGTCAGGATTGAAGTACCAAGGTTCGTTCGTGTCTGGAGTGATGTAACCCTCGAATGTGGAATAGCTGTCGCCGAAGATTGTTATGCGCAGCGGACTGTCAAGAGGAGTTACGGTAGGCTTAACACGAGGACCTGCATTCAGAGGCGTTGTGGTAACAGTGCCAGACACTTTGCCATCTGAGATCTTTGCATCTACAACCCTACCACCAGTTGCATGGAGGCGGAACTCAGCATCCCAATCCTTTGGCCAACAAGCAAATGGCATGAGTTCGCCATTCTCTTTCTCCTGGAGTAGCATCTCTTCAAGACCAATCATAGCGCTACCGCCACGGTTATGGTCTGGTGCCCAGTCGAAACCACGCTCCCAGAAAGCAGGGAAGCGGTAAGGACCATCCTCAAACTTCTCCTTGCACAACCAACGGGCATCCTTCTCTTCGCCAAGCAATGGAGCCCAGATGTTGTCCTGCTTCCATCCACGTGACGAGCGCATCTGCTGCACATAATCATCCTCATGGTACGTGTTCTTTGCTATCTCGATGTCTGGTCTGCCAAGGCCATATACTCTCCAAGGGAACACAGGATAGAGCTGTGGCGACTCAACATTCTGGATGCGCATCCAGGTTACTGCCGGTGCGATACACGTTTTGCCATTAACCTCGCGTAGAGGGATGTCAGGGATGCGCGAGATGAGTGCTGTGTCAAGATCCCATGCAGCAAGTCCGCCATGCTTCTTGTCTATTGTTTCAAGGATATAGCGCAAACCTGCTACAGTAGAGCTTGGGTTATACGCCATCTTGTAAGTCTCAGCGCCTGAACCAGGATAGATGACGAGTTTACCATCTTCTGTCAGAGCCGTTGCTCCACGTTGCTTAGCCCGCATCTGATAGTGCTCGTCGAAGAATTTGATGCACTCCGTAATCAGTGGGCGATACTTGGTAATGTCCATGCCATTGTATTCGTTGGCAAGGAGAATCATCTGGCAGAACTCAAGCGAAGTGTCGTATAGATACTCCAGCCACTTGTTATTCTGCCATCCGTAGTCCTGACCTTCCTTGTGCTTGCCGTATTCGGCAGGGTTAGGAAGACCGAAGTTCTCTATCTGCTCCTCAAAGCATGCGCCGCCATGGTTCCAATAGAACTTAGAGCGGAGCTGAGCAGCAGGGAGCATACGCAGATAGGTATCAAACTGCGATGCCATCATGTCAAAGTCGCCCGACTTAAGCATCGGCCAATAGACCAGACGCTGATTCTGTGCTGTCATGGTGCCACCACCCCAGCAACGGAAGTCAGGTGTGAATGGGTTGTCGTCCTGAACATAGACAGGATCGAACGTAAACAGGCCACCATTGAACTTTGTTGGCCACTCGCCATAAGCATTACAGCCCAGCATATAGCGGAAAAGCTCGTAGTTGCGTGCAATGTGGGCAGCCTCAGGATTTGTGCTCTTAATGTACGAACGCTGCCAGTATGCGTGCCACCACTTGCTGCTTCGCTTCTGCGAAACTGCTGCCGGAGTGACATTCTTAGCCAACGGCATATTGTTCTTGCCAGAAGCCAGTTCCACGCTCACAACAGTATGCTTTACATTCTGCGCACGATAGTTCCATGCACGATAGTCAGTCGAGGCATAGACACCGTCTGATGTACCCTGGAAAACAAAGTCAGGAGCAGTCATTCTGCCACCGAAACAGAGCGAGCCGATAGGATCTGCTATCTGATCTTTTACAGCATCCATGCGCTCATAGTTGACAGTAAAGTCGAAAATGGTCTGCTCACGGTTCTTGTGCTCAAACGTCAACTGGTTCTTGTTTGCCTTAATACTATCAGCAAATGTAGCATGTTCGCCCTTGGTCAGCCATTTCCATGAGAACTGCTGACATGCCTCCTTTGGTACGAGGCGGTCATGATGACGCCACGACTCATAGCTCAGCGTTGCACCGACAGGCTTAGCCGACTGGACATCGGCATAGACCACAGGTTCCTGAACATCAGCCCAGAGGCGTACAGTGACGCCGCCACCTTTTATATATATAGCGCCATCGTCAAGGCAGAGCGTCTGGCAGAAGTCTGAACCAGCAAATGGGTTGCCATCAATCTTAAGGCGCAGGCGACCAGCCTTCAGCAATGTGTTGTTCTCATCGAAGAAACCGCTTCGGCTGAGATATACGAGTACATCGCCGTTTTCTACCCAAACATTCATGCCGACATCATGTCCGCCACAAGGCATTGATTCACTTGAGTTCTTACTCTGCGTAGTCCATGTGTAAGGGGCTGGCACATAGTCCTTTGCCCAGCCCATGATACTGGTAATAACCAGTAATAAAGTTAGTATAGTTTTTTTCATAATTCAAAGATGTTAGCCCTCCCTTTAAAGGGAGGGGAATATAGGGCTGTTTACTTGCTTGTCATGATGTCGAGTACCATACGGTCGGTCTCGTTCATGCCGTCATGACCGATACGTGTCAGGTTGTGTATTGACTTGTCAACATCATCGTCAATAAGTCCTTCAACACTCGTCACGTAACGGTTCTGCACAGCCAGCATGGCAGACAGGACTGCAGTAGAGACACCACTGCTGACCTTAAGCGCACACGATGGCTTTGCACCGTCGCAGACCATGCCGGCAAGGTTTGCTATCATGTTCTTTACGGAGAATGACACCTGCTCGTAGGTTCCTCCCATAAGGTAAGTGATGCCACAGCTCGAACCTGTCGATGCTACTACACAACCGCACAGCGCACTCAGACGGCCGAGACTCTGCTTGACGTAGATGGCAGTAAGATGGCTAAGCACCAGGGCGCGTGTCAGTTCCTCTTCGGTATTGTGGTTTTCACGTGCAAAGACTACCACTGGCATCGTAGCGGCTATGCCCTGATTGCCTGATCCAGAATTTGACATTACCGGTATCATGGCTCCAGCCATACGAGCGTCGCATGCTGCTGAGGTGGCAGAAAGGATATGCGAGAAGATGCTGTCGCCCATGATGCCGCGTCCCAGAGGACGGCTAAGCGTCTTGCCGAGGCAGTGTCCGTAGTTACCTTTGAGTGCTTCGTTGGCAGCATTCTCGTTCAGTCGGCGTGCCTCGTTGATGAAGTCTATCTCGTCCAGTGGTGCCGTCACGGCAAAGTCATACACCTGGCGGAGTGTCAGATGGTTCTCGTCGATTATCTCACTCTCTGCTCCGCCGTCGGTCCATGTGTCGTCAACGAAATTAGTATGTGCATGGGCGATGATAGCCTTGCCAACACTCTTTCCGTCAGCAGAAGGCACTTCAATCTTCACTTCGATGTAGAGTTTCTCGCTAATGCCGTCCTTAAGCATTATGCCGATATTATTGTATGCGAGGAAAGCCTTTCCCTTCTCCACAGATTCGGCATTGCTATCGCGCAAAACCTCAAGCCCATACTCACTCTTTCCGACAATACATCCAAGAGCGATGGCTATAGGCAGACCTACCATTCCTGTACCCGGTATGCCTACGCCCATGGCGTTCTTCAGGATGTTGGCACTGAGCAGCGCCTCTATCTTCATACTTCCTGCAGCGATAGCAGCATCTACCGATTCTCTTCCTATCTGTTCGGCAAGTCGCTCTGTTGCCTTTGCCGTACAAAGTGCTACTGCCATTGGTTCTGTGCAACCAATGGCAGGAACTACCTCACGCTTTATCAGCGCGATTATGCTTTCACGTTGTGCTTTCTCCATTTATCTATCTCTGAATTCATAATTCACGATGCATAATGCATAATTCGTGGTTACTTATAGTTTTTCAGTCCCGTCTGCAGAAATTCGATGTACTGCTGCACATCTTCGTCGTACGAACGAGATGCATTCAGCGGCATACCCTCGTTGTCAAGAAGTACATAGAATGGCTGAGTGTTGCTTCCGAACTTGGTGCGCTGCAGGTAGCTCCACTTGTCACCTACGGTACGGAGCTTGCGAGTCTGACCGTTCTCTGTCACTTCGATAGGCTCTGGGAGAGGTGTCTTGTCGTCCACGAAAAGCTGAATGAGCACGTAGTCGTCGGTAATCATGCTCTTTACTGTCTCATCAGTCCATACGGCAGCCTCCATCTTGCGGCAGTTTACGCAACCGAATCCAGTGAAATCAATCATGACAGGCTTGCCCTGCTGCTTGGCATACGCCATGCCCTGCTCATAGTCGCGATACTGACTCTCGATGCCTTCGTTCTTAGCGAGGTTGAAGTCCTGTGTGTTCATCGGTGGTGCGAATGCAGAAACAGCCTTGCATGGTGCGCCCCAGAGACCAGGAACCATATACATGGCAAAGGCAAATGAGCATACGGCAAGGAAGAATTTGAACACAGAGGTACGGGTGTTGATAATCTTCTCGCCCATCTCGTCCCACTCATCCTCGTCGTGTGGGAAGCGAATCCAACCTATCAGGTATGCACCAAGCAGGGCGAAGAGAATAATCCAGAGCGAGAGGAACACCTCACGGTCGAGGATGTGCCATCCGTATGCGAGGTCGGCTACTGAAAGGAACTTCAGCGAGAAGGCAAGTTCAATGAAACCGAGTGTTACCTTCACGTTGTTCATCCAGTTGCCAGACTTTGGTGCTGACTTAAGCCATGTTGGGAAGATGGCAAACAGCGTGAACGGCAGAGCCAGTGCAAGGGCGAAGCCGAACATGCCGACTGCAGGACCGATGATGTTGCCACTCGTACCCATCTCTACAAGAAGGAATCCGATGATAGGGCCTGTACACGAGAAACTGACAAGGGCAAGCGTGAACGCCATGAGGAAGATGGACAGCAGTCCGCTACTCTTCGAAGCCTTGGAGTCAACGGCATTGTTCCATGATGATGGCAGAGTAATCTCGAATCCACCAAGGAACGATGCACCGAAGACCACGAGCATCAGGAAGAAGAAGATGTTGAAGATGGCGTTGGTAGAAAGAGCGTTCAGGGCAGAAGCACCGAACAGGGCGGTAACAGCAAGACCGAGAACAAGATAGATGACGATAATGGATAGTCCGTAGATAACGGCATCGCGCACGCCCTTTGCCGAACGCTCCACCTTTCCCTTTGCAGGTTTGCCGTCAGGATTCTCTTTCGCAGCAGCCTCCTTGCTTGCACGCTTCAGGAAGAAACTGACGGTCATAGGGATTATCGGCCATACACATGGGGTGAGCAACGCGATGAAACCACCAATGAGTCCGAGTATGAAAATGCGCCATAGAGACGCGTCTGATGCGTCACCTTCCGTACCCTGACCGAAGCTGTTCAGTTTGTCGATGACAGGAGTCCAAAGTCCTGTGGCATCGGTGTTTGCAGGTGCTATGCTATCTACGGGAGCCACTACCGATGCTGTATCTGCGTCAGCCTTATCGTCGCTCTCGTCTTTTTTTTCGTCGTCAGCAGTCTTGTCGTCCTCCTTTGGTTCAGGACCTTTTCCTGCATATTTGAAATCGACTGAGGTAGGAGGCAGACATGCCTGATCGTTGCATGCGCCATACTCAAGGTAGCCCTCGATGCTGTACTCCTTACCGGTTATCTTCACGCGCTGGGTGAACGTCACGCTGCCTTCATAGAAAAGTACGTCGGCACCGAACATGTCCTCGTAGTGCTTCGTTGGTTTCTTGTTGGCCTTAAGACCTCCGACAAGCTGCACGCCGTCTTTCTTGTCCACGTTGAACGATGCCGGTATCGGACCGTTCTTTTCGTTCATGTCATAGACATGCCATCCACTGCCGATGGTGCCTGTAAAGATAATGTCAAACTCTGTGTCGGAAACTTGTTTCTGTGATGCTTTGAAGTTTATCTGTGCCAATGCTATGCCTAACTGGCAAACTGCAACAAGCAATACAAGGAATAATCTTTTCATCTATTAAATAATAAGTAGGTTTTATGCGTACAAAGTTACAAAGAAAAAGTGATAACACCAAATATTGTAATGAAAAAGGGTAGGGGTTACTGGAAAAGCTCGTCGAGCATGTCATAGAACTTAGGATCTTCGCCTACGATTGTCTTATAGATGTTGCCCTTTGGATCGATGACAATCTTTGTAGGGTAGCCCTGAATGGCATACTTTGTCGTTACGTCTGACGAGCGTGGGTTATACACGTGGAGCCAAGGCACCTCATGCTCCTTTACTGCCGCACGCCATTTCTCTTCCGTATCGTTGCAGTCAACGCCAAGAATCTCAAACTTACCAGCGTACTTCTTGTAGTATTCTTTCATCTTTGGCATACCGCGAATGCACCAGATGCACCATGAACCCCAAAAGTCGAGGATGACATATTTGCCACGGAGCGACGACAGGCTGAGTGGCTTGCCGTTGATGTCGTTGAGAGTAAAGTCAGGTGCAGGCATGCCGTCTGCAACAAGCTTAGCTGCTTCGTTGCGGGCTTTTTCCTTGTCTATGCGGTCCTTAACACTCTTCATCAGACTTGCCATGATTCCGTTCTTCACCTGGTCAGATACGAGGTCGTAGGCAGCCTCCGTGTCATCTACGGCATTGACGAGCGTAGCAGCAGCGTCCATCGTAGCGTTTGCTTTGATGTAATCCATTGCCCACTGGTTAAATTCTTTCTCCACAGCGTCGAAACGCTCACCGATAGTAGTGCGAAGGGAGTCCTGATTCAGTCCTGCCTCCAAACCTTTGCGATAATCATCGTTGAGCTTACTCATCTGGTCTGTATATGGTTTCTTAAGTTTGTTTACTGTGTTCTGGTCAGCATAGAACTGCGAACCAGACAACTGGTAGTCTGCCATCGAGCCACTGATGTTGACAGCCTGTCCTGGTGCAACATATACCCGTATGCTTCCGTTCTTGAACAGGCGTTCGCCAGCCTTGGCTGTTGGACCGAGGATGACCTGTCGGAGTTCCTGAAGGTCAACCTTATATTCAAACTTTCCATCCTTCAGCGGCACCTTGTCAATACGCTCCTCGCGGTTGAAGTCAGACTTCAGCACTACGATTGCTACCGAATCGGTATCGATGCCCTTGATGTCGCCCTTTACAACTGTCTGCTGGGCGTTAGCAGTCATTGCCATAGCAGCCATGACCATTGCTGTTAATATTTTCTTCATGTCTTGTCTTTATCTGATATTTGTTTGGTTACTGATTTTCAATTACGTCCCTTGGGAAGGGTAATCGCAACGTGCATGCAAAATTAACAATTATTCTTCATTTATCCAAACATTCCGCCAAAAAACTTCAATACAGTCTAATAAAAGCGTGACGCATAACAGGGTCAGACCCTCTTATGCGTCACAATTATGCGTTAAACCTTATAATCTCTTCAAGAACTCAGTGCATTCATCAAAAGTCTTGAACGTATTCTCCTCTGGAACCACGTGAGGAATGAAATTCATCTTGCGCAGAATATACTCCGGTTGAGGCTGGATGATGGTCATCAGCACGAGGACACCACGCTCCTGCAACTCCTTCACAGCCGACTCCATGGCATAGACACCACTCTGGTCCATGAACTTCACACGCTTCATGCGAAGAATAACCACGTTAGCCGATTCCGGAACCTGATGCATCACCTTGTTGAACGTAGAGATACTGCCGAAGAATATCGGACTATGGAAACGCTCAATGTATATCTTATGCTTTATATCCTCCGGAAGACTCTTCTCGTCTGCCCATGGACTCTCAGAGTCAGCAGCATCCATCGTCACATAGCTTCCCTCTGCCAAATCACCCATTCGCTTCATGAACAGCACGCACGCAATTACCATGCCGATACCAACAGCAGTGAGAAGATCGACGAATACCGTCATCAGGAACACGACAATCAGCACGAATGCGTCAGCCTTCGGTATCTTGTTTATGTCCTTAAAACCACGGAAGTCAATGATGCCCCATCCCACTGTGATAAGGATGCCTGCAAGCACAGACAGCGGCACGTACTTTACCAAGGAACCGAGACCAAGAAGGATAGCAAGGAGGAACAGAGCATGTACCATACCTGATATCTGGGTACGGCCACCTGACTTCACGTTTACTACAGTTCGCATTGTTGCGCCTGCACCTGCTATGCCACAGAAAGCACCAGCAATGGCATTGCCTATGCCCTGACCTATCAGTTCCTGGTTGGAGTTATGCTTTGTCTTTGTTATATTGTCAGCAACAACCGATGTTAGAAGCGTGTCGATACTGCCGAGACCTGCCAATGTAAGTCCTGGGACAAGAGCACTCTGAATAAGCGCAAACCAGTCAAGGCCTTGCAGCTCCACCTTCGTGAAGAATGGTGTAGGCAGACCCGCAGGGATGTCGCCGATGGTCAGAGACTTGTCAAGGTCAGTAAAGAGAGAAACGATTGTTATGACGATAAGAGCGACAAGCGTAGATGGTACGCGCTTTGTAATGCGTGGGAAAAGAATGATTATAGCGATAGCTGCCAATCCCAGCAGCAACGCCGTAAACGACACTCCTGCCTCTATACGGCTGACAAACTCCGTAATCATATCGATAACGAGTACGGGACTCTTCAATCCAATAAGCGGATAAATCTGCTGAAGGATAATGATGACACCAATACCCGACATAAAGCCAGACAGTACAGGGTAAGGAATGTAACGCACATACTTGCCTATTCTGATTATGCCGAAGATTATCTGGAACAGTCCGCAGAATATTCCTGCCAGTGACATGGCGATGAGCACAGCAGAGATATTGCCACTGCTTGATGTCCATGCACCACTGATAAGTGCTGCCGTGATAACAGTCATCGGACCAGTCGGACCACTTATCTGCGAGTGTGTGCCACCGAACAAGGCAGCAAAGAAACCTAACATCGTTGCACCGACAAGACCGGCTAAGGCTCCCATAGAGGCAGCAGAAGGATCATTCACGCCTCCAAAAGCCTGAATACCGAACGCAAGTGCAAGTGGCAGAGCTACAATACCCGCCGTAATGCCACCAAAAACATCTCCCTTAATGTTATCCGTTGAAATAAATGCCATAATAAGTAGGTGTGCAAAATTATTTTTATAATGATTTTATTATATAGTAGGGTGTCCAGTTTCCTGTTCCATTTTTAGTTTGTATTTTCAGTATGATTTTAAGTAAAGATTTTGGGAAGCTATGCTTCGACCATCTAAATATAATATTCAAAATATTTTCAGTATAATTTTCAGTTTAGAAGATTTTAAAATCATGACTAAAAATCTATCTAAAAATAATATAGTTATTGATATTGTGGTCGCTACGCTCAAAATCTTACTGAAAATCAGACTAAAAATCTTTACTGACAACTGCACACCCTAATTTTATTTTTGACTCCAGTCTCGCTCCGATTTTTGGGGAGATAAAGAGGAGATAGCTATTCGCGAAGATAATGAGAAGATATAGAGACATTACTATTGTCCCTTTATCTCCGTTATATCTTCCCTATAACTCCCCAATAACTCCCCTCATATCTTCCCTATAACTCCTTGAATCAGAAGTCGAAACTTGAGTATCGTGATCAAACCTATTTTTCCACCCTGTATTTGCCTTCTGAGAGAGAGAGGATGTAAGTGGCGTAGGTGGCGATATGACCTGAGCGGAGAATAGGGGTGTTGAGAGTGCAACCGATATTCTTCCAGAGGTTTCGAGCCTTGACGCTGTTCTGGTAAGATACGATATCGTCGCCGCTTGAATGGTACAACACAACCTTGTGCTTAGGAGTCCAACTGCCATCGATGAGATTCTGACGTCTCATACACTTCAGAAGAGTCTGCCATAGGTTAGAGTTCTCGTCGAGAGCCTCCTTTGACATTATCTTGTCAACGGTATCAAGTCCCCTATCCTGTAACCAAGAAAGCACGTCGCTCTTATCATTGCCTCTGATATATCCGATGACATCACACTTCTTAGCCTCGTCGCTGAGATAATCGTTGAGGTCTATGCCCTTGAAGTCGTCTGGATAACTCTCATACATACCTACGAGGACGTATGGTAGAACTATAGGTAGCGTCATCTTCTTCTGCGTCTTGAAGAACTCGAAGGTTGTCTCAAGGTCATGAGGACCGGCAGCACAGTACGAACCTTTGAAGTTCATCTCGTTGCACAGAGTGTTGTCTGCTTCTATCGCACGATGTGTAGCCAAAGCCACAGCGCCGCCCTGCGAATAACCCGTGATGTAAGTCTTGAGTCCTTCGGCAGCAGTCTTGAGTTGTGGAAGGTCAGGGTTGTTCTTCAGATATTCCATTCCCGCCTTCAGCATGTCAATCTCGTTACGAGCAGCAAGTTCTTGGTTCATATAAGGATGCATTCTGTCGGCAGAAGCATTAAAACCTATATAGTCGGAAGCAAAGACCACGGTGCCAGTGTTTTTTGTGAGGATTCCTGGCTCCATTACCATAACACCAGAACCAGAAGGCACCTGATTATCGTTGAAAGCAGTCTGGTGAGTTAGGAGTACAACCTCGTTGAATGCCGTAGCATTCTTGTTGTAGTAGATGCATCCGGAAACAGTTATTGGTTTGCCGGCAGCGTCAACGCTTGGGTAGCGCAACGTAATCTTAACGGTATTCGCACCAATGGCAGAAGCATCGCCAGAGTACATGACAAGTCCTCCTAACGCATCGACAACAACATCCGCATCATCGTCAGACAAAGTGCTGTCAGACAACGCCTGCTCAATAAATTCAATGAGTTGTTTGTCGATGTCCTCGTTAGTAGTAGAAAGCATTTCGACATTCGTTACGTTTGGATCATCACCATTTGAATCATCTTCCTTTGAGCATGAAAGGAAGAGGAAAAGCGAAAATAGTAGAAGGTAATTCTTTTTCATATTGAAATTGTTTTTACAGAGTGCACACTGGGAACACAGAGTTTTTTGATCTTTTCAGAATGCAAAGTTACTACATTTTCCCGAAAGAAGATTACCATAGCAACACAATTTTACAAATAACGTCTGATAATTTGATACATATTAGTGTAGCTATTATCGGTCACCAATAAAGAGGCAATATTTTTTTTACGTGTTTTTTTTGCTCAATTCACAAGAAAACACTACCTTTGCAGAAGATTATAGTCTACTTCACATAAAGTGGGGAATAAAAAATGCCCCCCGTTAAAGGACGAGGAGCAAACCTGAATGTTTTCACAACGGAATAATCCTTATTGTGAATAGCTACAAATTCTGAGTGCAAAGATACTCGTTTTTTTTGAAACAACAAAGAAAAAACCCAAAATAATACTATAAAATGAGAAAAATACTTGGACTTGACCTTGGTACTACCAGTATAGGCTGGGCATTAGTGAACGAAAAAGAGACTAACGACGAAAATTCTTCTATCGTCAAGGTAGGTGTTAGAGTAGTCCCTTTAACTGTTGACGAACAGGGAAATTTCGAAAAAGGCAAGAGCATAACGACAAATGCCGATCGAAATCTCAAGCATGGAATGCGCAGGAATCTTCAGCGTTACAAGTTGCGTCGTGACAATCTCATTGGATGCCTAAAAAAGAACAACATAATCGCTAACGATGCCATCCTTTGCGAGGAAGGTAATTCCACCACATTCCAAACATACCGACTTCGTGCCAAGGCTGCAACTGAACGTGTTGAACTAAATGAGTTTGCAAGGGTGTTGCTCATGATAAACAAGAAGAGGGGCTACAGAAGTTCACGCAAGGCTGTATCTGGCGACGAAGGACAACTTATTGACGGCATGGATGTTGCAAGAATATTATACGAGGACAATATCACCCCAGGACAGTATGTCTATCGACTTCTCACATCTGGTAAGAAGTATATCCCTGACTTCTATCGTTCAGACCTTCAGACAGAACTTGATAGAATCTGGGAATATCAGCGTACTTTCTATTCAGACATCCTTACCGATGACTTCAAACAACAGTTAGTTGGCAAGACCAAGACAGTAACAACCAAGACATTCCTTGCAAAGTATGGTGTATATACTGCCGATAACAAAGGCAAGGACAAGCGACTGCAAGCGTATCACTGGCGCAACGATGCCGTTAGTCATAGACTCGACATAGCAGAGGTTGCTTATGTCATTGCAGAACTCAACGGAACCATCAGCAATTCAAGTGGTTACCTCGGTGGCATAAGCGACCGAAGCAAGGAATTGTTCTTCAACAAGCAGACCATAGGTCAGTATCTCATGGCTAAACTTGATGCCGACCCGCATGCAAGTCTCAAGAATCAACCGTTCTATCGTCAGGACTATCTTGATGAGTTTGAGCGTCTGTGGGAATGCCAAGCAACATTCCATCCAGAACTCACACCTGAGTTGAAGAAAGAAATACGTGACATTATCATATTCTACCAGCGTCCTTTGAAGAGCAAAAAGGCAATGCTCGACATCTGCGAGTTTGAGAACCGTAAAGTAACTTATACCGTTGATGGCAAAGAAAAGACAAAGGTCGTTGGTTTGAAGGTTTGCCCTAAGTCATCATTCTTATTCCAGGAGTTCAAGATATGGCAGATACTCAACAACCTCATTGTCAGCAATAAGGACGATGGATATTCGCGTCCATTGGAATTGGAAGAGAAGAAACTGCTGTTCAAGGAACTAACCCTCAAAGAGAAACTGTCAAAGAACGAAGTTCTGAAACTCTTGTTCAAGCGTCCAAAAACTCTCGACCTCAACTATAAGGAAGTTGAGGGCAATCGTACTATGGCTTCTATCATGCGTGCCTGCATGAACATAGTTGCAATGAGTGGACATACCGAGGCTGATTACAACAAACTTAATGCTGATGAGATCACAAACACCGTGGAATCCGTGTTTAAGGCATTAGACATGAAGACAGACTATCTGCATTTTGATGCACTCCTTGAAGGCAAGGCATTCTACATGCAACCAGCCTACAAACTTTGGCATTTACTTTACTCTTATGAAGGTGACAATTCAAAGACAGGCAATGATAGTCTTATTGAAAAGATTATGGTGCTGACAGATATGGAGCGCGAATATGCTCAGGTGCTGTCGCAGATTGTCTTCGCTGAAGATTATGGCAATCTCAGTGCTAAGGCAATGCGCAAGATTCTCCCATTCATGATGGAGGGCAACGAGTATAGCCTTGCATGTGAGTATGCTGGTTATCGCCACTCTAAGGCGTCGCTGACTAAGGAGGAGATTGAAACTCGTGAACTCGTTGACCGTCTCGAACTCTTACCACGCAATAGTTTGCGCAATCCTGTCGTTGAGAAAATCATCAATCAGATGATAAATGTGGTGAACTCCGTAACCGAAACCTATGGTAAACCAGATGAGATTCGTATTGAGTTAGCAAGAGAACTTAAGAAGAATGCCAAAGAGCGCGAACGCTTGACACAGGATATTAGCAGGGCAAACATAGAGGCAGATAAATATAAGAAGATTCTGCAGCAGGAGTTTGGTATAGAATACGTTAGCCGCAACGATATCATTCGTTACCGTCTTTACATGGAACTTGAACCTAACGGATTCAAGACTCTCTACACCGACACTTACATCCCAAAGGAGAAACTCTTCAGCAAGGAGTTTGACATTGAGCACATTATCCCTCAGGCATTGCTATTCGACGATTCTTTCTCAAACAAAACTCTCGAAGCTCGTAATGCAAACATTGAGAAGGGACGTGAGACTGCAATTGACTATGTCCGCATGAAGAAGGGTGATGAAGGAGCAGAAACATACAAGACACGTATTGATCATCTGTTTAAGGATGGTGCTATTTCAAAGGCAAAGCATGATAAGCTTCTCATGAAAGGCACCGAGATACCTGAGGGATTCATCGAACGTGACCTACGCAATTCGCAGTACATAGCAAAGAAGTCGCGCGAGATTCTCTTACAACTCGTCCGCACCGTCACTCCTACCATTGGTTCCATCACCGACCGCCTGCGTGATGACTGGCAACTTGTCGATGTAATGCAGGAACTCAACTGGGAAAAGTATGACACGCTTGGACTGACAGAAAGCTATAAAGATAAGGATGGGCGTGAAATCCGTCGCATAAAGGATTGGACAAAACGCAACGACCATCGCCACCATGCCATGGATGCACTCACCATCGCCTTCACTACGAGCAGCATTGTGCAGTATCTTAACAACATGAGTGCACGTAGCGATAAGTCGAGCAGCATCTATGCCATTGAGAAGTCTGCTCTATATCGTGACAATAAGGGCAAACTGCGTTTCAATCCTCCTATGCCTTTGGATGTGTTCCGTGCAGAGGCAAAGCGACATCTGGAGTCGGTGCTTGTCTCTATAAAGTCAAAGAATAAGGTCGTCACTCGCAACGTCAATAAGACAAAAAGTAAGGACGGCGGTCACAAGAAAGTGCAGCTTACGCCTCGTGGTGCATTGCATAATGAGACTATCTACGGCAGCATGAAGCGTTATGTCACCAAAGAAGTGAAGGTCGGAGCATCGCTTACAACAGATGTTGTCATGAAGGTTGCGAGAAAAACATATCGTGATGCCCTGCTTCTTCGTCTGTCCGAATATGGTGGCGACCCAAAGAAAGCTTTTACAGGTAAGAACTCTCTTGAGAAAAATCCTCTTTGGCTCAATGACATGCATACAGACAGCGTTCCTACGAAGGTGAAAATCGTTGAGTTTGAAACTGTTTATCCTATCCGTAAGGCTATCGACCAAACTCTCAAGGTTGATAAGGTTATTGACGCTGGTGTGCGTCGCATACTCGAAGCACGACTCGCAGAGTATGGCGGTGATGCCAGCAAAGCATTCACTAATCTTGATGAAAACCCAATATGGCTCAATGAGGAAGCCGGTATAAGTATCAAGCGTGTTACGATTACTGGCTTGGCTAATGCTACTTCACTGCGAACAAAGAAAGACCTCCATGGCAACAACATATTGGATGACAACGGAAATCCTCAGCCTGTTGACTTTGTCAATACTGGCAACAACCACCATTTGGCAGTTTTCCGCGATAGTAAGGGCAAACTACATGAGCATATCGTCTCGTTCTATGAAGCTACAGTTCGTGCTTCGCTCGGTTTACCTGTAATAGATAAGGAATACATGAAGGAAGATGATTGGGAATTCTTGTTCACTTTGAAACAAAATGAGTATGTTGTATTCCCTAATCCAACCACAGGCTTCGACCCTCATGATGTTGATCTTATGGATTCTAATAATTATAAGGTGATAAGTCCTAATTTGTTTAGGGTGCAGAAATTGTCTACAGGTAATTATTGGTTCAGACATCACTTGGAGACAACCTTAAATGATTCTCCGTCATTAAGAGATGTTACATGGATAAATATTAGAAGTCTTTCGGGATTGTTAGGTCACGTAAAGGTTCGTATTAATCACATCGGCCAAATTGTATCTGTTGGCGAAAAATAACCCCGTATGATAAAGAAAACACTCCTATTCTCAAATCCAGCCTACCTCTCGCTTCGCAATGCTCAGCTTTCCATTAGAGTGGCTAAAGTTGGAGATGATGTGGTAGATGCTGATGCTATACGCAAGATGGTAGAGCGTACCATTCCAATAGAAGATATTGGAGTGATAGTGCTTGAACATAAGCAGATAACTATAACAAACGGGGCAATGTCTGCACTGCTTGAAAACAACTGTGCTGTCATCTCATGCAACGAGCAACACATGCCGATTGGACTCATGCTACCACTCGAATGTAATACACTTCAAAGTGAGCGGTTCCGCGATCAGCTTGATGTTTCTCTTCCTTTGCGCAAACAACTATGGGCACAGACAGTCAGGCAGAAAGTAATCAATCAGCAATGCGTTTTGAAACAATATACTGACACCGAAACAAAGTGTATGCTTGCGTGGGCTAACAGTATTAAGAGTGGAGACACCGAGAATGTTGAAGCCAAAGCTGCAGCATATTATTGGAAAAATATTTTCCCAGACATTCCTGACTTTGTACGTGGACGCGAAGAGGCACCGCCTAACAACCTTCTCAACTATGGCTATGCCATACTGCGTGCTGTAATAGCACGTGCACTTGTAGGAAGCGGACTTTTACCAACACTTGGCATCCATCATCACAATCGTTATAATGCTTACTGTCTGGCAGATGACATTATGGAACCATATCGTCCGTATGTTGATGAACTCGTAATAAGGATTGTGAAGAAATACGGAGTACCAGAAGTACTGAACACAACTATTAAAGCAGAGCTTCTTCAGATACCAGTGCTTGATGTTATCATCGATGGTAAGCGTAGTCCGTTGATGATTGCTGCAGGACAAACTACGGCATCACTCTATCGTTGCTTCCGTGGTGATATCCGTACTATTAGTTACCCTTACATGGATTGAGCTTCCTATGTTGTCTGACTTATCCCGCTTCAGTGAGTATCGTGTTATGTGGATTCTTGTTTTCTTTGATCTTCCCACCGAAACCAAGAAAGAGAAGAAAGCTTATGCTCTCTTCCGTAAGAATCTTATGCGTGACGGCTTCACCATGTTCCAGTTCTCTATCTACGTGCGCCATTGCGGTAGCAAGGAGAATATGGAAGTACACAAGAAGCGAGTCAAGTCATTTCTGCCAGAATCAGGGAAAGTGGGAATTCTCGCTATTACGGACAAACAGTTTGGAGACATTGATTTGTTCTTTGGCAAGACTCCTAAAAGTCCGAATGCTCCAGGTCAACAATTAGAACTGTTTTAAAATGAGAAATCCCGCTGCAAGGCGGGATTTCTTCTATTAAGAACATCATTTTTTTCTGTTGTGATAATTATTGGTAATATCCTGACAATCAGACGTGTATGCAAAGTCTGATGTTCCTGATATTCCTAAGATAAGAATTTGTAAGCTATTCACAACATAGTGGATGATGATGATAACGGATATGTGATGTTCCTGATATTCCTAAGATAAGAATTTGTAAGCTATTCACAACTTCCATTTGTTTACAACATCTTTTGCAACGATGTTCCTGATATTCCTAAGATAAGAATTTGTAAGCTATTCACAACAAGCGGAGGACACAAGTTTTTAGCTCTGCGATGTTCCTGATATTCCTAAGATAAGAATTTGTAAGCTATTCACAACTGCGTTCTATTATGGACAGCATAGAGTTTGGATGTTCCTGATATTCCTAAGATAAGAATTTGTAAGCTATTCACAACAGATTCGCAGAGTATAAGCGAGGTTTTGACGATGTTCCTGATATTCCTAAGATAAGAATTTGTAAGCTATTCACAACGATCGGACATCTCACTGATTTTCTTGCGAAGATGTTCCTGATATTCCTAAGATAAGAATTTGTAAGCTATTCACAACGGATGGCTCGGATTTGAAGATTACGGGCAGATGTTCCTGATATTCCTAAGATAAGAATTTGTAAGCTATTCACAACGGCGTACAGATTCTTCATTACGATGCCAAAGATGTTCCTGATATTCCTAAGATAAGAATTTGTAAGCTATTCACAACAAAAATTCCGATGCGTTACACACTTTATGGGATGTTCCTGATATTCCTAAGATAAGAATTTGTAAGCTATTCACAACTCGAGCCTTCTTGTCCTCGAATGCGAACACGATGTTCCTGATATTCCTAAGATAAGAATTTGTAAGCTATTCACAACATGTAACATACAACGAAGCCCTGAGCACTAGATGCTCCTGATATTCCTAAGATAAGAATTTGTAAGTTGTTAACTATTCATTATGTCAAAGATCTAATATTATGTTTTGCTTAAAACATTAAGTAGGAAAGTAGTTGTTGGCATCCTATAATGCTCTACAAAGAACTTCAGCAAAACATATCTGATGCAAAATTACAAAATAATTTTTTACTAAGCAAATTTTAATAAAGAAAATGTACGCATAAAACAAATTGCCACATAATAGGGTATGACCGATCTGACGCTTTTCTGTGTTGTTTTGTACTTGCCTATTAAAAGAGGTCTCATGTCCATGGAATAACAGAAAAAAGGCGAGCTGTGATTTTTTTGATTATCATATTTTTGGTTTATTGAAAGAAAATGTGTATATTTGCAGCCGAATAGATGAAGGATGTTAGGAATCGTTCATTCGAAAAAGACAGTCAGTATGGCAAAAATGGTAAAATATCCGATAGGAATACAAGATTTTGAAGGACTTAGGAATGATGGCTATCTCTATGTGGATAAGACAGCAATCATCAGAGACCTTATTGATAGAGGTAAGTATTACTTTCTGAGCCGCCCGCGCCGGTTCGGCAAGTCGCTCCTGCTCTCTACTATTCGTGCATACTTTGAAGGCAAGCGTGAACTGTTCAAAGGGCTTGCTATCGATACTGATGACGTGAAGTGGGAGGCGCACCCAGTGATGCACCTTGACCTCAATGCGCAGATGTACGATAAGAAGGAACGCCTGTGGCATGTGCTTGCTGATTTTCTCTCTGCAGAAGAACAAAAATATGGCATTGTAGCTGAAGATGACAATTACGGTCCTCGTTTCTGCAGCGTCATTCGCAAAGCCTGTGAGCAGACTGGCAAGCGTGTCGTGATTCTGATTGACGAATATGACAAACCGATGCTGCAAGCCATTGGCAACATGGAACTTCAAAATGAATACCGGAATACCCTCAAAGCCTTCTACGGTGCTTTGAAATCTATGGACGGCTGCATCCAGTTTGCTATGTTGACAGGTGTGACTAAGTTCGGCAAGGTGAGCGTGTTCTCTGACCTAAACCACCTGATTGACATCTCTATGGACGCGCAATACTATAACATTTGCGGTATCAGCGAGGCGGAGCTTCATGCTTATTTCAAAGAAGGCGTGGCAGAACTTGCTGCGGCAAATGACATGACCTGTGAGGAGTGTTATGCCATGCTGAAAGAGCGGTATGATGGGTATCACTTTCATCCAAATGTGCCAGGTATGTATAATCCGTTCAGCTGTCTTAAAACATTGCGCACAAAGGAATTCGGCAGCTATTGGTTTGAAACTGGCACCCCAACCTATCTTGTCAAACTCATCCAGCTGCACAATTACAACCTTGAGGCAATGTCCCGAACACAGACGTCAGCCGAGGTGTTAGACTCTATTGACGGACATGACACTAATCCTATACCAGTAATATACCAGAGCGGCTATCTCACCATCAAGGGTTACAATAAGCGATTCGGAACATACCTCCTGGGATTCCCGAACAAAGAGGTGGAAGAGGGTTTTCTCAAGTATCTTATTCCGTTCTATAGCCGTATCAATGCTGTTGATAGCGCATTCCAGATTCAGAGTTTTGTTGATGATGTCGAGAATGGCCGTACAGAGCAGTTCATTAAGCGCCTTAAGTCATTCTTTGCTGATACGCCATACGAACTGGTAAAGGACCTTGAGAATCATTATCAGAATGTGCTTTTCATCATTTCACGCCTCATGGGTTTCTACACCAAGGCTGAGTATCACACAAGTGAAGGCCGTATAGACATGATCGTCCTGACGCCAGACTACTGCTACGTCCTTGAATTTAAGTTAGATGGTACGGCAGAAGAAGCTCTGCAACAGATACAGGACACCCACTATACGCTGCCTTTCGAAATGAACGGTCAGAAGATTATCCGCATCGGTATGAACTTCTCCAGCGAGACACGCAATATTGATGGTGTAGCTATTGGATGAAATAAAGCAATTTAGAGGTGTGACCCTACTATGCGGCAATGCTCTCTCTACTGTGTAATTTGTTGTTTTGCCGTCACCGTCACCTTTTTTGTGTATGTTGTTGTGTATCAATGAGGTGGTAGGGTGACGGTGCTTTTGTTCACCGTCATCCTACCGTCACCCCCTTTGGTCTTGTCTATTTGGCCATGGAAAACATCTCTCCCTCATAGAGTTTTTTTACGATAATGTGTTGACGTGTTGCAGATGTTGTCATCGAATTACACGAATTACACGGAAGGTAAAGGAAATTCCTACCTCCTAACTCCTACCTCCTAATTCCTAATTCCTACCTCCTAATTCCTAACTCTTTACTCCCAGCTGTCGGTGCGGAATGGGAAGCATGGGAGCTCGTTGCCGCCGAGCAGATTGCCTGGTTGCCAGTCGCGGAAACAGTAGCGGATGGCTACTGGCGCTGCTACCTCTGGGGCAGTCAGGAACACCTCGTTTGACTGCCAGCGGAACTCTGCCTTGGCAGGGTAGAACTTACGGTCGGCGCCGGCTATCTCGAAGCCCTGCAACTCATAGCTGCGGCATACGCCGTTGTGATCGCTCTCGAAAGCGATGGCTGCTATCTTACCCTCGTAACCATTGAAACGAGTCTCGCCTTCAGGGAGTTCGCTGGCGGTGATTACGCGGAAAGTCTCCATCTTTGCACGTGGTCCGTGGCACGAGATGTTGGTCATTCCGTACTTCTTGTTGAGCGCAAGGAAAGCAAGACGATTGCCAACGGTGCGCTTCTGGCGAGGGTGTATGTTCCAGCGCTCGTAGGTTTCTACTGCATCGTTGGTAGAAACGATGTCGCAATTTGGAATGACTGTCACCGCCTTATGCTGTGCCTCACGGAGCAAAGCACCGAGAAGAGTGGTGCCGTCGCCATATTCGTAAGGCGCAATCTCTACCTGATAGAACGGAATGTCGCCACAATCAATCTCACGACGCCACCATTCTACCATCTTGCCGAGACGCTCCGGATAGACATCAGCATGGCCGATGTTGCTGCAACCCTGATACCAGATGATGCCGTTGTAGGTGTATTGGCGAACAGGATAGAACATGGCGTTGTACATAAGCAATGGACGGTCGAAGTCGTATGTGCCGAAGTTATAAACCGAAACGCTGTCGGTAGGGATGTCAGGGTATTCACGGCAAAGTTCCTCCGGTGTCCAACTCTCCACGTGAGCACCTCCGTAAGAAGCGTTGACGATGCCGACAGGGATGCGAAGTGCATTGCTTAGTGCTGAGGCGAAGTAGTAGGCAGTGGCAGAGAACTCCATAGACTCAGGGAAAGTGGTCTTGCACCATGTGCCTTCGCAATAGTCCTGACGATGCATAGACTGCGACTTCTTCACGGTGAACATACGGACGTAAGGTGCCTCGGTGTGTGCATTGATGGCATCCTGAGTGCCATCCTTGACACAACAGCCAGCGAAACCCTTCAGCGGCATCTCCATGTTAGACTGTCCGGAAGCAAGCCACACCTCGCCGATAAGTACGTCGTGGAGGGTGATTGCCTCTCCATCCCCCTTCGATGGGGTAAAGGTGATGGTCTGAGCATCGTAACTGGCAGCAGGCGTCTTCACCTTTGTCTGCCAATGGCCGTTGCTGTCTGCCTTGGTAATCAGAGGTTTAGCAAGCCATGAACATTTGATTGTGACAGTAGCACCTGGCGTTGCCTCGCCCCAAAGGCGTGCGTTGGTGTTCTGTTGCAGAACCATGTTGTTTGTGATAGGTGACGCAAGGCGCAGCATGGCATTGGCACTGCTTGCCATTGCGAAAAGGACGAGAAGAGAAATGATAATTTGTTTCATAGGTTATAGTTATTTCGTTTTTGTTGCATTAGTTGCTGGGGTGTCCATTTGTCAGTAAAGATTTTTAGTCTGATTTTTAGTAAAGATTTTGAGCGTAGCGACTACAATAACAATGTCTCATATTATTTTTAGAAAGATTTTTAGTCATGATTTTATAATCTAAACTGAAAATCATACTGATAATATTTATAAGATTATATTTAGATGGTCGAAGCATAGCTTCTCAAAATCTTTACTTAAAATCATACTGAAAATATAAACTAAAAATGGAACAGCAAACTGGACACTCTAATTAGTTGCTGATAATTATTTCTTTCGTAAGTTTCGTAAACTTGTCCTGCCTGTAATGCAGTGCTGTGAGTAACTGGAGACAGAGTCAAATCACTACCTTTTACGATGCGAATCAGTACCTTTTACGATGCGAATCAGTACCTTTTATGATGCGAATCAGTGCCTTTTGTGTTGTAATTACTGAGTCTTTACAATGTAATTACTGAGTCTTTACGGTGTAATTACTCAGTCTTTACAGTGTAATTACTGAGTCTTTACTGTATGAATCAATGCTTTTTGCATCATGAATAGTATTGATTTACACCATAGAAAGCATTGATTACGACCATTCGCAGAGCAGGTGGGCGGTGGGTTAGGCACCTTCCTGATGGGCAACGGTCTGCAGATACTCTTTCGGTGTCATGCCCTTGATTTTCTTGAAAGCCTTGGTGAAGTTCGACTTATCGCCTATTCCGGTCATCTCGGCGATAGTCTCGTAAGCGAAGTTTGGATTCTCATGCATAATCCGACATGCGTATTCTATGCGCAACTTCGTGCGCCACTGGCGGAATGTCATGCCGTAGCGCTCGCTGAAATAGTTCTTGAAGGCGGCGTGAGACATGCCGAGTGCAACGGCAACGTCCTCGGTTACGAGTTCGTTGTTTATAAACTCCCGATTGTCCTGCCATTGTTTCAGTTTCTGTTCGAAGTCGGAATAGTTGATGGTTGACTGCGTTTCGTCTTGCGGAACGCTATCCTCTTTGACCTCGACCTCCGCCTCTGCCACCTTAATAATAAGCGACGCGCTGCGCGAGTAGTAGTTGAAGAAACTCACGATGATGTAGGCATAGAAGCATGCGGCCGACAACATCCATGCGTCATAGCATGCGACGGGCAGGAAAGGCGCTATGCCGGCGGTGAGTCCGAGCACCGAAACGGCAATGAAAAATTGCCTGATCCATCTGAACCGACCATTGTTATATTCGTCCGTAAGGCGGTCTGCCTTCTCCATGCATTGGCGATATTGCCGGAAAAAAATGACCTGATAGGTTGCCCACAGCACATAATAGACCATGCATGCAACGACGGACGAAATCCAGAAATATTGTCTTGCCAGCAGGAACGTGAGCAGAAGATGGATGGCGTTGGCAGCGATGATGGCGAGATTCGTAAGCACCCATCGCTTGTGCAGGAATGTCGGATTGACGAAAGTGATGCCGGTGCATGCAAAAAGCAATGACTGAATGCTGGCGCTTATTATCGTGCTGAGAATTATAACGTCAGGATTAGGGCCCACGTTCAGGAATATTGTCTTGCAACAAGACAGTCCTACGACCAGGAAGACAAGGCTGATGAAACGCTGACACGAACGCAGCGATTGCCACATCGGCGCACGAGAGATGCGTAATTTTGCCATGATTCCTGCCGAAGTGAGGAATGAAAATCCGGCTATGCAGTTGGATATGTAGTGAAAATCAATATTGTTCATCGTTCTGGTAATTTACTTCCTTTTTTAACACAGAGGCACAGAGGACGCAGAGAACACGGAGTTAATAGAGTGCTATGCAGTACGTTCTTACCCCGAATGGAACTCAAAAGCTCTCTGTGAACTCTGTGTCCTCTGTGCCTCAGTGTTGAAAAGAAGGATAGTATAGGGTGGTTCATTGTTCTGCAAAATTACAAAAAAATAGTGAAAAAGATTGAAAAATGCCGTTGTTTTAGGGTTTTTATAGAAAATACCACAGGTTTTACCACAAACAATAATAAAAAATTTGCTATTTTTGCAAATAAAAATCCATTATAGTATGTACAAGAGAATCTTTTATTTCTTTGTAACCTTCGTCCTGATGGTGGTCTGTCAGGCTAACAGATGCTCGGAACATGACGAGGAGGCAGCCAATGGCATCAACCTGAAGTTTGAGGGAAAATGGTGCGTAACGAGCAACTACGATGGCCAGCCAACAGACATGAGTCAGCACGTTACTGCCTACTGGGACATCAGCAAGAACTATGTCTATGCCCTGCATGAGTCCACCAACGGTAAAGAGGCCACATACTCAGACGGTGTACTGAACAGTAACGGAGTGGAGTGGGGCACGAAGAGTGCGGAATTTGAGGTGTCTATGACACACATAGAACTCATGCCGTACAAGGGAACCTATAGTTTTGAGAGTCCAAATAAGTTTATTCTGAGACTGACGAATGGTCAGTTACTGGTGTTTGAAAGAATTAACGAAATAAAATAACACATAACTATGAAGAAGATTACTATGAAAGTCTGCCTCATGGCAGTAGCAATGCTGATGCTCAGTGGGCTTCAGCAGAAGGCGGTTGCACAGGAATTCATGTCGAAGTATGCAACCATCACCGACAAGAATTTTGCTAAATTCATGTCTGACTGGGAGGCATGGTCGGCCAAAGAAGCAGAGGCTGCCAAGGCAGAAAGCATGAACGTACTGACGAATCAGGTCGTAGAAGACCTGAGCAAAGGTTCGGGCTATGTGCAGAGATATAACGAAAACAGCAAATATACTGTCTTCCAGTATGACCTGAGCATAACAAAGCACGAGAAGGAATTGGGCAATCGTAAGCCACAGACCGATAAATACAAGAGCGATGCAATAGAAGAAAAGTCTATCCGCCCATACGCTGAGACCGGAAAGCCTATTCTCTACATCAACAACCTGATAGCAATGGCGCTGATGGAGTATCTGGAAAAGGACAACAGCGGTAAGCGAATGGCTCAGATTAAGGAGTATTTCAATGTAGTGCCAGACGGTGGTGGCTACCATTTCTGCTCTGTTCCATACGTTGCACACTTCGATATCTTCGCCGACTGCGTAGTGGTTGACTGCCGCGAAGGCTGGGGCAATGGCACTTGGGTTAGGTATAACGTGGGCTATAAGAAGGCTGACGTCGTGTCTGAGTGGATGCGATGAGTCTCGCTTTGCTCGAAGTTAAAGAGTTAAGGAGTTAAAGAGTTAAGGAGTTTTTTGTTACTTCGCTTTTACTATCAATACAAAAAGATTATGAAAAAGATATTATTGTTCTGCCTGATGGCAATGGTTGCAGTCGCTGGATTTGCACAGAAACAGAAGAAACCGACTGCTGCAGAGACTAAGGTTTTTATGGATTTGTGGCACACAGAGCTGTATGAGGAAATGTCTGCCGATGAGGTTAACATCGAGTTTAAGGACCTTGACGGGGACGGACAGGACGAAGTGCTGATGAGTACACCTGGCATTTCGGGCTATGGTGGGTTCATGATATTGTCTAAGCATAATGGTAAGTATGTCGTAGATTTTGCTGATGCAAGTACAAATAACGGTGCTTTTGAACTGCTTGCCGATGGTTTCGCAACGTATTCATATAGCCTTGGTCGCCAGGTAAATGACGATTTCATCTTTGATGAACTAAGCATTGTGGAGTATCTGAAATATGAAAACAGCACTCTCATGTTGAATGTAATCTGTGCTTGGCAGCTGAAGGATGGCGTAGATGCAGCGAAGGTGACTGAACAGAATTACGATAAGTGCATCGACGAGTCGTTTGCGCTTCGTGTTTGTGGTCAGGAGATTAAAATAACAAGAGAGGATGCCGATAAGATCGTACCATTATTCTGATTTTATAAATATAAACTATGAATAAGATTATTACAGGAGCAGCACTCGCTTTGTCGTGCCTTGTGCTGAGTGGATGCTCAAAGCAACAGTACGTTGACTATAAGATAGACAGTGTGTCGATGGAGAAAGTGGTGCTGAACAGCACCGATGCAAAATACAAAAGCATGTCGGAAGGTCGCGACTTCTACCTGATGACGGTGCAGGTGACACCTGTCCACAAGAAGTCTGTAGGCATGAATACACGTCCATACCTCGAAGGTTGTGTTGACAAGATATCCGACGTTGTCGTTGAAGCATCCAATCATGCAGTGGTAAGCGACCAGTTTGCAAGTCTCGACATGCCTGACGGTAAGTGTAAGAATGTAATGATGGGAGCAGGAGGCAGTCAGCCAAAGCTCATTGGTTATTACAGCAGTGTGGGCGATGTGAAGAAGAATCTGCAGACGGGCGACGATCCACGCTTCTGTTATCTCTTGTCTGTGCCTCAGGGAAAGGCCACTCCGCAGTCGGTAATCATTAAAACGGCAGACCGTACCATTACGGGACAGGTGAGCAATCAGGCTGTAACTCACAATGTTACAGATGTGGAGGTGGACATAACAGCAAAGCTTGACGATGCTCCTCGTGAGTTTGTGGATATGGTGTATAAGGATATCTGTGCCAATCCACGTTCGGAACTCTACAGCGATGCTACAGAGAAGTACTGCACTCCAAACTTTAAGGCCACGCTGAAGGCAGCGATTGATGCAACGCCAGAGGAGGAACTCGGTCCTATCGAGTATGACTATTGGCTGATGACGCAGGACGATACAGGTTTCTCTTATCGCATAGAGAAGGTAGTAAAGAAGTCGTCTGCACAGTCGGAGGTATCGGTTGTATTGCTGTCTGAGGGGCAAGAGTATAACACAGTGGTGCTGATTGTCAAGCAGATAGATGGCAAATGGCTCATCGACGACTTCGTAACCATTAACAATGGTGAGCGTATGTCGCTGAAGGATATACTGAAGAATTACAAATAAGTTTGTCAGTTATTGGTGTCCGGTAAACATATATAACTATCTAAATTTCAAACTACTGTAATTTGTAAGCCCCAAAGTGGGCGAAATTCTATAGGGTAGTGCGTTAGCGCTACCAATAGTGCAGCCAAGTAATAGAGCGCCAAGGGTGCGGCATCCTATAAACTTCAATGAATATAACAGGATGTCGCCCACGTTGGGGCTTTATTTTGTTATTTGCCTAAAACGTAGGGCTTACACCCTACGCTATAGAATTTCGCCCACTTTGGGGCTTTTACCGGACACCAATATTTGCCAATAAATAAAAAAAAGGTATTGAATCGAAGCTGATTCAATACCTTTTTTTTATGACTGTTTGCCTTATTACTCTGCCTTGAAAGGAACAACGGACTTGATGTCGCGGCTTGATGCACCGATGTATGCACGGAACGTACCAGGCTCAAGCACCCACTCATGCTTGTCTTCGTCGAAGAACTTGAGGTCGTCAGGAGTGATGTTGAGTGTTACAACCTTCTCCTCTCCTGGCTCAAGTGCCACCTTCGCAAAGGCTTTCAGCTCCTTCTGAGGACGGATTACCGATGCCTTGTCGTCGCCAACGTAAAGCTGGACAACCTCTTTGCCTGCCTTTGTACCAGTGTTCTTGACTGATATTTCAAACTGATAGCCGGTAGAAGCATCACCAGAGACGAGGCGACCCTTGCCATACTGGAAGGTTGTGTATGAAAGACCATAGCCGAATGGGAACATGACAGGCTTCTTCTTTGTGTCAAACCAGCGATAACCAACGAGGATGTCCTCAGTGTAAAGCTCTGTTTCGTCGCCCTTGCCCCAATGGTTACGACCATTGAAGTCGGTGTTCAGAACCTTCATGTCTTCTGGAATGCCCTTGATGATGCCGTTGAGGGCCAGCAGGTCAGCAGACTTTGGGACTCCTCCGTCCCCTGAAAGGGGGATAGAAGCATAGCGTTCCATGTCCTCTGGCGAAACGCCAGGGTAGGAGATGCGACCGTTCATGTGAGCAGGATAGTCCGTTACGGCGTTAGCATAAGTGAAAACCGTCTTGCCACTCGGGTTGACATCACCACTGATGACGTCAGCAAGAGCATGACCAGCTTCGCTGCCTAAGTACCAGCTCTGTATCAATGCAGGTACTTTGCTGAGCCAAGGCATGGCAATGGCAGTGCCGCTCACAATGACGCAGACGAAGTTAGGCTGTACGGCAACCAGTTCGTCGATGAGTTTGTCCTGACCGTACATCATGTTGTAAGTCAGGCGATCGCCACCTTCGCAGTCCTGGAAGTGGTTCTTGTTCAATCCACCTATATATATAATAAGGTCAGAAACCTTCGCTTTCTCTATGGCATCGTCATGCAACGAGTCCTGAAGAACCTGAGTAATGTTGTCATGTCGTCCGTAATGTGCCTCGCCAGATTCATATCCTTGGGCATAGACAATCTCCACATCATTGCCAAAGCGTTCTTTCAGACCACGCAAAGGAGACACCTCGTCCTTCGCTTTAAGCTCCGACGAACCGCCACCCTCGCAGAGAGAGCGGGTAGCATTATGGCCAACGACGAGAATCTTCTTGTATTTCTTTGTGTCAACAGGCAAGAGTTTAGTACCCTTCACAGCATTGTTCTTAAGAAGGACGATGCCTTCGTCTGCAATCTGGCGTGCTGTTGCCACATGCTCAGGACTGTTGTGCGAACCCCAACCGTCATGACGTGACGATGTGAGGAAGATGAGTCGGAGAATGCGGGCAGCCTTGTCGTTGATGATTTCCTCAGGAACCTCGCCACGCTTGCACTTCTCCAAATATGCCGTACCCAGGTAGTAATCATCGTAACCGTAACCCTTAGTCTGGCTTGTCAGACCGTTGGTGTACGAGCCCATCTCTATGTCAAGACCGTTAAAAATAGCCTGGTCTGTGTTGTGGCATGCGCCCCAGTCGGTAATCACTGCCCCCTTGAAGCCCCATTCCTTCTTGAGAATCTCGTTGAGCAAGCGAGGATGATGGCTGGCATGCACGTCCTGATACTGATTGTATGACCCCATGATACTCCATGCCTGTCCTTCAATAACAGCACGCTTGAAGGCAGGGAGATAGATTTCGTAGAGTGCGCGGTCAGAAACCTTTACGTCAACGTGTCCACGGAACTCCTCCTGGTTGTTCAGTGCATAGTGCTTAAGGCAGCATGCTACGCCATTCGACTGCAGTCCCTGAATGTAAGGCACTGCCATAGAACCAGCAAGCATAGGATCTTCGCCCATGTACTCGAAGTTACGACCGTTGAGTGGAGTGCGGAAGATGTTGACGCCAGGACCAAGGAGAATGTTCTTCTTGCGGTAGCGTGCCTCTTCGCCTATGGCGCGTCCATAGACTTTAGCCAGCTCAGGCTGCCATGTGGCAGCGAGACAGGTAAGGGCAGGGAACGCTGTGCAGTAGTCATTGGTCCAGCCAGAATGCTCCCAGTCGTTCCAATTTATCTCCATGCGAACACCGTGAGGTCCGTCGCTCATGTAGAGCTCAGGTATGCCGAGGCGTGGAACACCAGGAGAAGAGAACTTAGACTGTGCGTAGCAGAGGCGTGTCTTCTCTTCAAGTGTCATGCGAGAGAGGGCATCCTTGACGCGTGTCTCCATTGGTTGCGATTCGTCCAGATAGGCCGGAATCGTTTGTGCGTAGCCGGTTAGGGCTACGCACATAAAGAGTGTTATTAATAATGATTTCATTTTTTTCGATAATTCGATAGTTCGATAGTTCGATGTTTCGATGTTTCGATGAGTCGACTTGACTACAGCTTTACTACAACCTTCTTACCCTTGTACTTTATCACCTTGCCTGTTGCCTCTGGGTCATAGCCCTGTGCATTGTCGGCATTGACGCGGACGATGGTGAAGGTGCGCTTCTGAAGCATGCCAGGGAACTGTCCCTTGCGGTCGCCGATGGTGAGTTCTTTCTTTACATCATCGTAGCAGAACTGTATCTGTGCATAACGACCAGCCTCGTAACCGTAGTTAGTGCCTTCGTCCTCATAGAGTGTGAACTCGCCGTCCTTGCCTTCGTAGATGAAGAGACGGATGTTATCAGCCTTATGCTGCTGAGTATATTCAAGCTGTGGACCTACAGGGATGATGCTGCCGGCACGTACATAGAGAGGAATGTGCTCGTATGGTGCTGCCTCTGTCTTTGTCTCACCGCCCTTTGACTCAATCTTGCCAGTGAAGAGGTCGTACCAGATGTTGTCCTTAGGGAAATAGACCTCGCGCTGGCGTGCGCCATATTCATATACTGGGTTTACCATGATGGCAGGACCGAACATGAACTGATAAGCGATGTCCTTTACGGCGTTGTCCTTGCCGAAGTCCATGATGAGTGGACGCATGATGGTGTAGTCGTTGAAGTGAACGTCGGCAGCGAGAGAGTAGATGTATGGCATGAGACGGTAGCGCATGTCAAGACACTCCTTTATTACATTGTATGTAGGTGTGCCTTCTGGAGCGATGTTCCATGGCTCGCGGAATGGGAACTGACCGTGAACACGGTACATAGGTGCCCACATGCCGTACTGATGCCAGCGGGTGTTGAGCTCGCGCCAGTCCTTAAGGTCAGCATTCTCTACGCCACTCTTGTCGAACTCATGCTGTGCAGCCTCGTAGCGCTTCTCAACAGAGAAACCACCGATGTCCTGGCTCCAGAATGGTACGCCAGAGATAGAGAAGTTGAGGCCGGCAGTAATCTGTGCCTTCATATCCTCCCAGCGTGTGCCGATGTCGCCCGACCATGTCGCTGTAGAGTAACGCTGCTCAGCAGCAAAACCGTTGCGGGTAAGAAGGAATACACGCTTGTTCTCTGGTGAGAATGTGTTGCTGTGACCCTCCTGGTTCCAGTCAGTCTCAGCCTGCAAACGCTTGCTGTCGTTAGGGTCGATGCCCTTGCGCTCAACAGCAGTCTCATAGGCACGCTGACCATCATAGATGGCCTCGGCATTGACGATGGAATAAGCATTGAAGTATTCGTCAGAAGAACCGTACTTGGTTGGTCCGCAAAGGAGTTTGCGATACTCAAGGTCGGTACAGTCGCGCACATTTGGCTCAGAGGCATCCATCCACCAAGCATCCATGCCGATGGTAGCGAGCTTCTCGTAGAGCTGACGCCAGAATACCTTACGAGCGTCCTCGTCGTAAGCATCATAGAAAGCGTATTTATATCCTAACCAGTCATAGAGAGAGTCCTTTACAGACTGCTGGTATATCTTACCCATATCGCTGAGTTCCTTGTAGTTATCAACGGTGAGATAGTATTTAGGCCAGCAAGAAATCATGATCTTTGCATTCATGTTGTGAATGTCGTCGATCATGCCCTTTGGCGAACTGAAGCGTGTAGGGTCGAACTCGAATGCACCCCATGAGTCTGGAGTCCAGTAGTTCCAGTCCATAACGATGTTGTCGATAGGAAGCTTACGATCGCGGAAACCTTTGAGAGCATCAACAATCTCGTCCTGAGTCTTATAGCGCTCACGGCTCTGCCAGAAACCGAGCAACCAGTCAGGCATAATCTGCGCCTTGCCTGTCAGAGTGCGATAGCCAGAGATTACCTCATCGGCATCGTTACCTGCAACGAAATAGTAGTCGAGTTGCTGAGTCATCTCGCTCCAGAAGGAGAGTTTCTGCTGCTCGTCATCTGCTACAGGAGCGTATGCACGCAGACCACAGTATGCCTCGCCACCGTCAGGAGTCCATTCGAGACGGAAAGAGTACTTCTTGCCTTTCTCCAGTTTTACGGCAAACTTACGTGCATTAGGGTTCCAGGCAGTACGCCAGATGGTCTGGTCCTTGCTGCCAGTGCCAGCTACGTCCTCTGTATAGACAGACTTACCATCGATGAAGATACGCTGATATCCAGAGTAGTAGTGAGAGAACTTGTATTCGCCAGTCTCAAGAGGTTCGATGGTACCCTCATAGACAACCTTAGCCTTATCCAGTTTGAAGTCAGGGAGATTCTTTGCCGACTTGAGGTTTTCAAAGTAGAGAGAGTCCTCACGACGAACGAGGTCTTCCTGACCAGGAGCTGAGTATGTACCTGTAAGTGCACCCTCTACGCCATCCTTGTCGGCAAGTTTGAATACCTTATAGAGCTGTGAGTAGTCGTTAGGATTACCGAAGCGGCAAAGAGAATAAGAGTCAAGCAGAACACCATAGTTGCGGCTGCTGACGATGAACGGTATGCTCACCTTGGTGTTGTACTGGAAGAGTTCCTCGTTCTTTCCCTTGTAGTTCCACTCGTCAGCCTGATGCTGTCCAAGACCGTAGAAAGCCTCGTCTGCAGGCGACTCAAATACCTGACGGATGCTCCATCCGTTGTAAGTCTCTGGTTTGCCATCAGCATGAATCTGTGTTGCCTGATAAGGTTGGAAAGTCTTGCCGCCACCCTTCTGCTCCTGAAGAATAGTCTTTCCTGTAGCATCGGTGAACCATACCTCACCAGTAATGCCATTGACATTGGCACGCAGGCTCTTGGTAGCAACGGTGATGACATCTCCATTTTCTGTTACGGAGAAGTCAGTCCTTGTCTGCTGAGGGACAACGATGAGGCTCTTCTTGTCTGCAAACCTATTGTCGGCAGTTGCAGACACGCGAATGATCTTGTCGCCCATAACCTGCAGGCGTACAAGAGCAGTCTGTCCAAGCAGATGTTTTTTTACGGCAACAGTCACGCCGTTAGCGTTTTTAGTGAATTTGTTTTGTGCGTTAGCCACACAAAGAGATGACCCGGCAATGAGCAAGGTCATGAAGATTCTGAGATATCCTCTGCTTTTCATTCTGTTATTTAGTTTTAGTTATTCCTTTTTAATTTTTGCAAAGTTACATAAAAAGAATGAGAATGCCAAACTAATTGATACAAAACTATCAGCAAAGTGTAATAATGTGGTAATTAGAGGTTAGGGGGGTAGGTTTAAGGTTTAAGGTTTTAGGTTAGAGGTTTTAGGTTAGGGGTTTTAGGTTAGGGTTGTAGGTTATAGGTTTTAGGTTATAGGATTTAGGTTATAGGTTAGAGAACCGCATGGAAACCTTAAACCTACAACCTTAAACCTACAACCTCTAACCTAAAAAATCACTTATGTGCCTTGTAGTAATCCAGAGCAGCCTTGATGTTTGCCTGTACTGCATTGCCGCTGAAGGTGGCACCGGTGTAGGCATCCACCTGTGGCTGGATAGATAGTTTCTCTGCTTTGCCAACTTTGACGTCATTGTAGAGAGGGAGGAGTTTCTGTAGGATAATTTTGAAATATCCCTTGCTCTCTTTGTTAGGGAGAGCGACAACCTTTACGACCTTGCCCTTCTGTATGTAAACCTCAACAGGAGTTGTTGACTTATAACCTTTCTTCTGGCAGAGAGTTGTTGTGTTGACGATGTAAGTATCGCCTTTCTTTTGCATTACATCGTCAGCCATGGCAGTGAGTGCCATGGTCATGACGAAGAGAGATAGAATTGTTCTTTTCATATTCTTATTTCATTGTTACTTGTACTCGGTTCTTTGATGCAAGGAGGGTGCGGCAGAAGTTCTGAATATCTGCGGGGGTGAGAGCATCCACCTTACTAAGATAATCCTCAGCAAAATCTATGCCATTTGCAAGTTTGTTGTAGCAGACATACTCCCACCAGCCGTTTGTCAGTATGGCACGCTCATAGTTCTTGCGTTCATATTCCTTTACCTTCTGCAGTCGTTCAGCAGATGGTCCTTCTGCAGCAATCTTCTCCAACTGCTCATCGATGATAGGCAAGAGTTCGCTGTATTTGTCTGGATCACAGCGGAAATTGATTGTTAGAGAGAAACCATCGGAAGGTTCCTTCCATCCCTGACTTGCCACAGAGACACCGTATGTGCCACCCTTCTCCTCGCGCACTGTCTCGGTATAGATGGCACGCATAATCTGTGCGAGGACATCGGCACGCAGATCGTTGTCGGCTGTGTAAGGAATAGGTGCAGAATAAATAATCTCCGTCAGTGCCGATGGT
>JAZUKC010000085.1:0-17070 GCA_045643065.1 Prevotella sp. | reverse complement strand
TTGTGGGTGTGCTTATATTCCTTGAATTATTGAATGTGAAGATAGACTTTGGTTGTAGCCACAGCATAAAGCTGGCGATATTCATCATCATTACAGGTTTGTTTATTGTTTCAGACACAGTGATGGTGTATCTCCAGACATGGAAAGACGGGTTCACAATGGGGCGACTAGCATGGAACCTATTTATAATATGGAACGCGAATGTGTTTGTGCTATGTTGCACTCATAACTATATCTTTGGCAGCAGTTTCTCGCGTATTGTTCCCGTTGCTGTTTCTGTGGCATTTATAATAGGAGGTACGCAGTTCATATTCTATTCGCTGTACATGACATACAGAAGAAAACGTTATAAGCAATGATAGACAAGATAAAACGAATACTACAGCTCACTGCATGGTTCACACTGTGCAGTGTGTTCGTGTTGTGTGTACTCAAGCCATTTGGCGCACACATAAACTTCGACAAGGGTTTTGTCACAATATCACTGGTCTTTATCGTCCTAACGGGAGTGTATATGATATCCTCAGGAATAGGCGTGTTTGTGAACCTTCTCAGAAATGACGAATCAATAAAAGGGTACATACGAGATATGATTGTCATATGGATTTTTAACATCGTGATGATAACAGTGTTGGAGGGTGCACTGTTCGGAAAAGAGTATTATCTGATTTCAATTCCTTCCACAATCTATATCTGTTCCATAATCCTTGCATTTCAGACTCTCTGCTATTGGATAAGGAATGTATATAGGGAGCGCAACGAACTACAAACCATCAATGAGATGCTTAAGCAACAGCAGGAACGTGATGCTATACATGGTTATGACGATGCTGCTTCACATGAAGAAAAGCAATGTGTGCTTCATTCTGATTACAACGGTCAGGATATTGCCATCAATCCGCGCAATTTTATCTATGTGGAGTCTGTGGGCAACTATGCCAATGTATGCTACATTAATGACGAACTGCTAACCAAGACATCCATTCGCACCACCATAAAACAATTAAAGGAAGACCTCTCTGACAATGACTTCATAGTACAATGTCACCGAGGCTTCCTTGTAAACCTTGAATATGTGGAATCAATGGAAGGAGCGAATGGTCGGTTCTTCCTCAATATGTTCTATTCTGAAAAAAAGATTCCCGTATCAAGAGCAAACAAAACTGCAATAAGGGAAATATTGTCTATTAAATAAGACAGTTTTGGCTGTAGTGCATTTAGGCAAATCTTTCAGATATTTAGTCTATAGCATCAACGGTCCCCAAAAAACGAGGCATCTCGTGCTATTGTTGTAGCTGAGATGCCTCATTTTTTTATTTCTTATACAGAATGTATGTGCCGTAGGGTGGGAGAGTGCATATTAACTTTCCTTTTATTACTTGCACAGTGTTGCCGGTGATGGTATCGGTGTATTTGCCGTTAGGAAGTGTTGTTAGGGCTGAGATTGCTTGCTCCTTGTCGGTGATATTGATGAGAGCAGCACCTTTCTTGCCTCTGGCTACCTGTGCAACGGCTCCGTCATTAGGGAAGGTGACAGTCTCTGGTTGACCCTTCATGGCTGCGCGGAACTTATTGGCTGCTACAACGGAAGGATGCTTGAACTCGGCGTTGCCTCTCTTGCCGATGATGTTATTACCCCAATAGTTCTTGTTCGGCCCATCGCTACCGTCTGGACGGCTGTAGAAGAGTGGCGTACCGTACTGACGTGCAGCCAGATATACCCAGCCAGCGCGAAGCTGCTCATTGGTGAAATGAGCTGACTCATGACCGTTGCAGTATGTGTCGTGCGACTCTATCCATGTGATTAGTTTCATTGGAGATGCCTTGTGAGCCCAGTCAAGTGTAGTGTCTTTGTTCCAGTTCGAGGCATCAAGGTTGTTGCGCATCTTATATCCAAAGGAACTGGCGGTGAGTCCCATGTACTCTGCATATTCTTCCTCCTTGACGTTACGATCTTGAAGCACTTCGCCATAGACGAAGAGTGAGTCCATTGGCAGAGCAAGACTTATGCCTTTGACTGACTTGCGACCTGTAGCAACATCCCAAAAGTCGTTCTGCTTTGCCTTAGGGTCAAGTGGATCGCTTGGCAGACCGATGTGCTTTGCTGTGTCATAGCGGAAACCACGTACACCGCAAGCAAGCAGGTCGTTAACGTATGTCATGTAATATGCCTGAAAATCAGGGTTCTCGGTATTTACATCAGGCAGGCCACCCATCTGTCCTGTGGTACATTTCAGTCGGTCGTTGTAGTCGTTTATCTCTGTAAAGCCATTTGCATGGTATAGATTCTCGTGACCGCCAACTGCTTCGTCCATTGAGTCTTCAACGTAGCAATCGTCAATAGCAGTGTGGTTTGGCAGCACATCGACAATAATACGGATGCCATATTTTCTGGCTTCTTTGCAAAGCTCAATAAGGTCTTCGCGTGTACCGACATGCTGGTTGCCTATAATCCATGCTGTTGGTTGGTAGTGATAATACCAATATCCTTTGCCAAAGATCTTATTGCCACCACCTTTGTCGCCTTTGGTCTGGGTGACGCAGTGCTGCGCAGGTGATGTTTGCACAATCTGGTAACCTGCAGCTGCTATGTCTGGAAGGTTCTCTCGTATGGTATTAAACGACCAGCACCATGCATGAAGTATTACTTCGTCATTGGTTTGTGCCTGTTTCTTTGCTGCATTGGCGGTGCAAAGACAGGTGATGAATGTGCATAGAAGAATAGTTTTTAGTTTCATAGAGTATTGTATGGAGATAGAATGTATTTAAAATGAATTTGCCAGAGATTGGCCAGAGATTTAGTTTCGCTCATTATTTGAAGAATGTGAAACCTAAATACCTAACCAATTCCTGGCAAATTGCTTATCTATCATGTCTTGTCTATATTATAAGGCATTAATGATTTTTTTACATTGTGCCGAGAACCTGCTTTGCAACTGCGTTCTCTGGATCAAGCTCAAGAAGCTTTTGGAAGTATGGCTTAGAACCAGCTGAGTCATTCTTGATCTTGAAGAGGTAGATGCCAAGGTACTGGCAAGCCTCCATGAGACGTGTCTTGTCGTTGTTGTCCTTTACACCAGCAGCATTGATGCTATTGTAGAGTTTCTCGTAGTATGGCTTAGCAAGACCCTTCTTCTGGTCAGCGTCGAGGAGCATGATTGTACGTGCTGACATGAAGTTTGCATAGTCATCAGCCTGCTTAGGGAACTTCTCGATAAGGCTCTGGTAGATCTCGATAGCCTTGTTTACAGTTGCCTCCTGCTCTGCACCTGTCTGGTCAACAGCCATGTTACGGTAGAGACCTGCGAAACCTGCATAGTCGTTAGCAGATGTCTTAGGGTTAGAAGTAAGGAACTTCTCGTAGCTTGCAAGAGCATTGTCCATATCGCCGAGCTGACGGTATGTGTCAGAGATAGCCTTGTAAACAGGTGACTGTGCCTCACCCTCTGTTACAGAAAGCTGCTTCTTGTAGTATTCAAGTGACTGCTCGTAGTTGCCAGCACCAGCATAAGCAAGAGCACCATACTTATAGTCGTTAGAAGAAAGCTCAACAGAGTCGCTCTTGTTTACGAGTGCGTCAAGATACTTGATAGCGTCGTCCCACTGCTTGAGCTCTACAGAGTTGTACATAGCAAGACGGTTGTAACCTGCGTTGCGTGCATTCTTCTGAAGACCATAGAGTGCAGCGTCCTTTGACTCCTTATTCTTCTGGCTGATGAATGCAACGAGTGCATACTCTGTAAGGTAACCACCCTCAAGCTTTGCAAGGTCAGAGAGAGAAACCTTCTGGTAGCTCTGGAGTGCAAGTGGAAGATATGCATCGCTCTTACCTGCCGAGAGGTAGTAGATGTGGCCAGCCTCTGCATCAACAGGATATGTAGGATCTACCTGGCGAAGCTTCTCAAGAGTCTCTACAGCCTGCTTTGGATCACGACCACGGTAGATGAATGCGTACTTCTTGTAAGCATCAGGATTCTTTGGATCGCAGTACTGAGCGTTCTGGTACCATGCTGCAGCCTCACCTGGGTTGTCATTAAACACCTCGATGTCGCCGAGGAGGATATAGCCAGCAGATGCCTCTGGATGAGCAGCCATGTTCTTTGCTGCCTGCTTTGTTGCTAACTCTGCATACTTACGTGCATTAAGAGTGTCCTTCACGTCAAGGAATGCACGACCAACCTTTGCCATTGCTATAGCATCCTTCTTGTCGATCTTTGCTGCCTTGATAGCTGCTTCCTTCTCTTTTACTGTGATGTTACTCTTGATGGCCTTGATAGCATCATCAATTGACTGAGCCATTGCTGAACCGCTGAAGACTGTCATCAGCGCTCCAATAAGAATTAATTTTGTTGTCTTCATATATTCTAAATTGTTTTTGTTATGTTCGGTTTGTTATTAATTATATGGATTGATCGATTCTTCGATAATTCGTTTGTTCGATAATTCGATTCTTCGATTAGTCGAATATTTTAATTTCTTAATCTCTTAATTTCTTAATCTCTTAATTTCTTAATTTCTTAATCCGCCTTCGTTTCCACCTTGCGCCATTGCAGGTCTCCGCGATAGGGGAGGAGGGCAGACTTTAGTATTATCTTTTGACCTACTGGCGACTGCATGAAGTTTGCAAATCCAACAGGCAAACCGTGATATGGATCAACGAGCAATGCATATACTGTTCGTGCAAACGGATAACGACCATCAAGCAGATACAGCTGATATGGCTTCCATGAATTCATCTCATCTGCTTTCTTGCCTGGAACTGAACAAACATTCATGACCTGAATGTTCTTCTTGAATGTAACATTCGTTGAGTCGCGCTTGTCGTTGAGCCAGTTGCTACCGATGATGCCAATGGCATTCTTCGTTTTTTCAACGTAGTTGATTACTTCTGCACTTGTCTTTACAGCTGTGATGTTAGGACTATTGATAGGTTTGCCACCAAGGATTGAATCAACAGCCCAATGAACTGCAGCAGACTTGTTGTTGTCAAAGACAACGTCTATCTCGCCGAGCTTTGATCCCGGATTCACTTCATTCCAGTTTTTCACTTGTCCGCTGAGAATCCTCTTAACATCATCGACATGAATACATGAATCGACGTTGTTCTTATTGATGATAAGTGCCAAACCATCATAACCCAAAGGGAAGAATCTTGGCTGAAGACCATTCGACTTGAAGTATTCCAACTCTTTTTTGCTGTAGTTGCGGGCTGTTACAATGAGGTGGACGTCCTGCTTCATGAGAGCGTTGAATGCATCAAGTTCGTTTGTGTATTCTGGAGTTACTTTAGCATCAGGATAAGTAGCGTGGAAAACCTGAAGTTCCTCATTGATGATAGGACTGAAACTTTCATCACACATAACTGTCATTTCACCACTGGCGTATGTGTCTGTTCTTCCATCGTTGGACTTCTGCTGACATGAACAGAAAACCAATAATGTAAGCATAAGACTAACTAACTTACTTGTGTAATTGTTTGTTTTAGACTTCTTCATTTTTTCTAACTATTATATAATGCTATTACTTCATTCGCTTAGAGGACCTGACTATGTCCCTTTATTGTATAGACGTGAATTATTGTATTTTGTTTTATGTGTATGCCTGAATTTATCTTTTATTTGTTATTGTTGGAGTTTTTTTTATAAAAAAAGTGAAGAGTAGAGGGAAACCCCTCTGTAAGAAGCCTCACCACTACTCTTCACGTTTCTATTAGAGATTTTTATGAACTGCTAATTACTGGAGACGGAATACAACAGGAACGAAGTACTTAACACGTACTGCTGAACCGTTCTGCTTACCAGGAATCCACTTAGGCATTGACTTAACAACGCGCTCTGCCTCCTTATCGAGTGATGGATCGACAGACTTCATTGTTCTAACGTCAGTAACGCTACCGTCCTTCTCAACGACGAACTGTACTGTTACACGGCCCTGGATACCATTTTCCTCAGCAACTGCTGGATACTTGACATGAGAAGAGAGGTACTGCATGAGAGCGCCCTGACCACCAGGGAATGATGGCATCTGCTCTACAACGTCGAATACCTTGTTTTCTTCCTCGTGCTTAGGTGGCTCTGGAGCTGCAATCTCCTCGACAGCCTTGAGGACTGTACCACCTGCTTCGTCATTACCCTTTACATCGAATGCACCGATAGCAGTCTTTGTCTCCTTGAGTTCGTCCTGAGTCTTCATTTCTTCCTCAGGCTTAACCTCAGAGTCCTTCTTAATTACAGGAGGTGTGAAGGCGATAGAAGACTTAACCTTCTCAACCTTCTGTACCTGCTCAACCTTAGGAGTCTCGGTCTTCTTCTCAACCTTAGCCTCCTTCTTCTGCTCGAGCAGAGATGCTTCCATCTCAGCTTCGAACTTAGCCTTCTGAGCTTCCTGATAAGAATTGTATGCTGCAAGACCTACGTAAGCGAGTGCTGCTACGGCAGCAACGAACACCATAGCCCAGATGTTACGTTTGCCTGTTCCCTTTCGCAGCTGGTAAGCACCATAGGCCTGATTACGACCGGCAAAGACGAGCTCGGTCCAATCATTTGATATAAGATCTATTTTTGCCATTGTTGTTTAATCGTTTAATGGATTAATGCTTTGTTATGACTTTCGATTACTTAACGCCAGCAGCCTTGAGAAGGCGCTCGTCGTCTGGGTTAATCTGGTCAATAACGTACTTACCGATTGCGCAAATCTGCATTTCATCGAGAGCATCAACGAGGTTCTTATATGACGCTGTGTCAAGAGCCTTGATGATGATGGTCAGTGTAGGAACTGTGCCTGTTTCAAGCTTACCATTCTTGATGTCCTTGAGTTTGTTCTCATAGACTGAGTCTGGCATTGTCTTGTCCTTTGCACGTTCTGCATCGAGAACTGCCTTAGCTGCCTTGATGTTCTTTACTGGTGTGTAACCTTCCTCAGTCTTGTGATTGATGAGGACGTCGCGGATACCCTGTGCACCCCATGTTGTCTTCTTGAGACAAGAAGGATTGTCGTACTCAGGAATACCATCAACGTGGTAGATTGCATCATTGCCAGCAAGGTACAGAGTAATAGTCTGTGATGCCTTGGTAGCACCCTTATCCTGTTCGTTTACGTTCTTATCATTACTTGGCATGGTCAGCTGCATAGACTGAGGTTTGCTAAGTGATGTACAGAGCATGAAGAAGGTGATAAGGAGCATCATCATATCCACCATAGGGGTGAAGTCGACGCGAGTTTGCGCCTTTTTCTGACGACTTGCTTTTTTCTTTGCCATGTCTTATTCCTCCTTCTTTAACTGTGTGATAAGATAGTAACGGTTCTCACTCATGTCCTGAAGCTCAGACATCATCTTCTTGACAACCTTGTATGGAGTTGCGGCATCAGCCTTGATAGCAATCTTCATGTTGTCGCCGAATGATGCGTTGCGTGCTGCATCAACCCACATCTGGAATTCGCTCATTCCACCGTCAATAGAGTCAGTAGGAATGCCCTTATCCTTCATTTGCTCGTTGATTTCGCTTGCCTCATGCTTCAGTACGTCAGAAATATCCTTAACTGGTGCACCATAAGAAGTAAGACCCATGAAGTTCTTCTCCTGAAGTGGTACCAAAGATACAGAAGGATAGTTAGCGAGGAATCCGCTCAACATCTCCTGCATGTACAGTGGCTTGTCCAGTCCGAGGAATATCTTTCCCTGCGGATCTACGGTGATCTGCAATACCTCTGTCTCTGGGACCTTGATCTCCGATACAGAACCTGGCGTATTGACCTTAACTGCCTCGTTCTTCACGAATGTTGATGTCAACATGAAGAATGTAAGCAGAAGGACCATGACGTCAGACATAGGAGTCATGTCAATAAAGACGTCGGCTTTCTTAATCTTTACTTTACCCATAGCGATAAAAGTTTTAAAGGGTTAGTAATAAAGATTAAGCCTCTTCTGTGTGGTTAGCCTCGTATGTCTTAGCGATAGTGTAACCAACCTCATCAAGAGCGTAAGTAAGCTTATCGATCTTGTTTGAATAGAAGTTATAAGCGATAACGGCTACCCATGATGTCAAGATACCAGATGCAGTATTGACGAGGGCCTCAGAGATACCAGTAGAGAGCTCGAGAGAGTCACCACCACCACCAGCAGCGAGGGCTGCGAATGACTTGATCATACCGACAACGGTACCGAACAGAGCGGTAAGAGTACCGAGTGTAACGAGAGTTGCAAGGATAGGCATGTTCATCTGGAGAGTTGGCATCTCAAGCTGTACAGCCTCCTCGTGAGCCTGCTGAATCTTAGAAACCTTCTGCTCCTTCTTGATGCCAGATGTATTCTCCATCTCAACATAAGTCTTGAGAGAAGCTGTAACTACGTTACCAACAACACCCTGCTGCTTGTCGCAGAGCTGCTGTGCCTTAGCGATGTCGCCAGCTGCGAGAGCCTCCTTAACGCTTGCAACGAACTTAGCGAGCTTACCCTTACCGTTAGCTGTGCTGAGTGCGAGTGAACGCTCTACAGAGAGTGCGATAGCGGTGAAGAGGAGAGTGATGATCACAGGAACGACGATACCACCCTTGTAGATTGTACCGAGGAGGTTACCTGGAAGTGGAGCGTTAGCGTTGTCGTTGCCCTGGAAGTTTGATGGGTTACCGAGCACGAACTGATAGAAACAAAAACCTGCGATACCGCAAAGGATAATGATCCAAATCGCTGCGCGAACACCCTGGAAGCCCTGCTTCTTAGCTGGGGCTGCTTTCTGTGAATTTGCCATAATTTTTTTTGTTAAGATTTAGTTATTAATAATGATTAATTAAAAAATTTTCTTTTCTCGTAGATGATTTAAGATGTGTGTCCTATAAGTCGCACATTTACTTATAAATAAGTATTTCTTATGTGAGATATAAGACTTTGGTTAGGCAATTATATCCGTTTCCAAACGCAAAGTTAATTAATTTAGTTGAATTACGTGTCAGTTTAAGGACTTTTAACTAATATTTTTTTAAAATTATTGCAATTGGACACGAAAACCACTCAGCAGCGTTCGTATAAAACCTGCTGAGTGATATATTCCTTAATTATTTAAGGAGAGCCAAACTGTCCTTAATTCTCTTCATCGATTCTACAATATTCTCGTCGCTGGTAGCATAACTCATTCTGAAGCACTCTGGTGATCCGAATGCGTCGCCTGCTACGGTTGCAACGTGTCCCTGCTCAAGAAGGAACAGGGCGAGGTCGGTAGAACTGTTTATTGTTGTGCCGTTATAGCTCTTGCCGAAGAATGAAGAACATTTAGGGAACAGGTAGAATGCACCCTGAGGATCGTTCACCTCAAGTCCTGGGATCTCCTTTGCGAGCTTAACGATAAGATTCTTTCTGCGCTCAAATGCCTGACGCATGTCCTCCACGCACTGCTGGTCACCAGCAAATGCAGCTTCAGCAGCTTTCTGGCTTACAGAGCAAGGACCAGAAGTGTACTGTCCCTGAAGTTTGTTACATCCCTTAACAATCCAGTCTGGAGCAGCGATGAAACCAATACGCCAGCCAGTCATAGCGTATGCTTTTGATACGCCATTGATGATGACAACACGATCCTTGATGTCATCAAATGATGCCATAGAAGCGTGCTCACCAACGTAGTTAATGTGCTCGTAAATCTCATCGGCGATGACAATGACACGCTCATGCTTAAGAAGAACGTTCTTAAGTGCTTTCAATTCTTCCTTAGAATATACCGAACCAGTAGGGTTTGAAGGAGAACAGAGGATGAGAGCACGTGTCTTTGGTGTAATGGCAGCCTCGAGCTGTTCTGGAGTAATCTTGAAATCCTGCTCTATAGGCGCATCGATGAATACAGGTGTTCCTTCTGCAAGAAGGACCATCTGTGGATAACTTACCCAGTATGGGGCAGGTATGATTACTTCATCGCCAGCGTTAACCAGCGCCATTACAGCATTACATACCGATTGCTTGGCACCATTGGAACACAGTATCTGTGAAGGACTGTAGTCAAGTCCGTTTTCATTCTTCAGCTTGTTGACAATAGCCTGCTTGAGTGCTGGGTAACCAGGAACAGGACTGTATCTGCTCCAGTTTTCCTCTACCGCCTTGATGGCAGCAGCTTTTATGTGGTCTGGAGTGTTAAAGTCTGGTTCTCCAACGCTGAGATTGATAACATCAATTCCTTGTGCCTTCATCTCAGAACTTTTCTGAGACATTGCCAATGTGGCAGATGGTGAAAGTCTGTTGAGACGATCTGAAAGATTTTGCATTTTATTTCTTATTTGTTATTGTCAGATGCAAAATTAATCATTTTTATTCATTTTGACGAATAAAATGTTTAATATTTTGATTTTTTGCTTATATTTTTATTATATGACCTCTCTATTATTATTTAATAAGGTGTCAATCTTTTCAATCAGCGAGTCATTGATAGCATGAACGTGACGTAAGTCGTTCAACAGTCGTAAGCGGAAACGCCACATTCTGAGGTATAGGAATAATCCGAATGGTATTATGCAGAATGCAACGATGTTCATCCAGCGTCTGTCAAAAGGACGAGTGTGTGCCTTGACCGACATGACTGGATATTTCTCCATCACCCCGTTCAGTCCGATTTTGTTATTGCTCAGATCCTCGATGACCTCATCAAGTTCGTCGCTAATTCGTTCTATCTCGTGATCAGGTTTGTATCTGAAGAATACGTTTATGATGTTTGGCGCGAGATAAAGTTTGTGGATATTGCTGTATTCTGTTATGTCCTGAGTTATCTGCTGAAGGCGTAGCTTGTCCTGCTCGTAATCAGGTTCGTAGAATATTACATTCTTATCAGGAATGTTGCGCTTCAGGCGAAGCCCAAGTAAGCGTCTGAACGCATTCTTGTACATATCCATATTGAACACCGTAGAATCCTTGTTAGCTTTGTATGTAAAGAAAGCAGCAGTCGGAATCAGTACAGTAGGCGCTATGCCCTTTGCCAGCCATACAGGCCATGCACCGAGCTTTGCCATGCGGAAACCAGTGTTGTCAAGGATGTAGTATATAATGAATACGAATACCGAAATGATTACAGGAAGACCGAGTCCGCCTTTGCGGATGATAGCTCCTAAAGGTGCACCGATAAAGAAGAATATCAGGCACAACAATGCAGTGGAATATTTGTTTATCCATTCCAGATAATGCTCTCTGAGAGTCTTATTGCCATCAGCCGACATCAATCCTCCGAATGCAAGATAGTCTTGCACCATTTTTGATTCGCTAAGCATCTGTGTTACAGTCTGCTTCGCATCCTCGGTCTTTAATCTTGCATAGAGCGTGTCAGGGTTTATAGATGCCAGATTTTGTGCTGCAAGTTTCCTGCCGTCAATACTATCTTTCTTTTCACTATGGTATTTGCTGAAGAACTGACGCACAATATCCCTGCGGATGCTTTGTCCAATACTGTCGAGCGCATGGTTGGTCATGACGATGCCCTTTTTGATATCGCTGATGCCTTTTCCTCTGGCATCACCAGCAAAAACATTGTCATCAACGCTCAGTTCTGCGTCGAAATCCAGGAGTATCTTCTTCTCGCTGAAAGTCTCCCTGCGATAAGGCACACTTGCATTGCTTATCATCTCCTGCGATTTCATGTTCTCAAACCATTCGCCAGCATGCAGTGTTAAAAGCAAGTGCTTCTTGTCAGCAGTAGATTGCAGTCGGCCACTATCAGCCAGAATGATGGCAGCGTTCTCAAACATATCGGTCATTCGGTATATCATCACGCCGTAGAGCATGCCAGTCTTCATGTCTTTCTTCTGGACATAGAGATTGCAGTCCGGAATGCCGTCGTAGAACACCCCTTCCGGTATTTCCAGTTCAGGACTCTTCTGCTTCATGGCCATCAGCAGCTGTGCCAATTTCTTGTTGGCTTCAGGAGCAATGGCGTTCTGAAAGTAGAAAGAACCGAGAGTAACCAGTACGCACATGAATATGAGCGAGCGGAATGCCTGCATCAGAGATATGCCGGCAGCCTTAATAGCCGTCAGCTCAGAACTTTCTCCAAGATTACCGAATGTGATGAGTGAAGATAAAAGAATAGCAAGTGGCAAAGCCTGAGGTACAAGCATTAAACCCATGTACCAGAAGAACTGTGCCAGAACATCCAGTGATAAACCTTTGCCAATAAGTTCGTCAACGTATCGCCACAAGAATTGCATCATCAATACAAACTGACTGATGAGGAAAGTACCAGCGAATAGCAGACAGAATTGCTTGGCGATAAATATGTCGAGTCGTTTTATTCTAAACATTAATATATAAATATAGGTGTAACCCTAAAAACTGATGCAAAATTACTAATAAAATCTGAGAAATACAAAAAAAATCGTACTTTACACAAAAAAAACTTTCTTTTTTTTGGTGGATTCAGAAAAAAGCAGTACCTTTGCATTCGCAATCAAGAAATGATGGCGGGATAGCTCAGCTGGTTAGAGCGTCGGATTCATAATCCGGAGGTCGAGGGATCGTGGCCCCCTCCCGCTACATTACAGTTTAGGCAGTTACCATTTCGGTAACTGCTTTTTTTTTATGCCCTTGCGTAAACAATGCGTAAACAAACTATTTCAGTCTCGCCTTGATATGCCATTTGTTTACACAAAGACTCTGTTATATTTTGCTTAATAGTTGTCTGTAGCTTTTTCCAAAACGGAAAAAGCCAATAGTATTTAGTAGGTGCAGCGTTTTTACCTGCTTGCGATGAGCAGAACGGCTGCTGTTATGTCTTCTCCGAAAAGTTGAATATCCTCTATTGTGAGGTTGCCTTCATTGAGTAATGCTGCCACGGAGAATAGCAGCCAATCGTTCCTGTATAAGGAGTCCTCGCGGCGCATTGTTTCTTTGAAGTATTCGCGTGAGCGCTTGGTTATCTGCATACTCCTGTCCCATGCATTATCGCCATCATAGGGCTCTTGGATGAGTTCAACAGTCTCATCCAACCACTTCTGGCATCCACGATTTATACCTACCTTGATAAGTTCTTTCAGTTCCTTCTTTTGTTGCTTTGTCAGTTCCATTATTGAATGTATTACGTTTGCAGTAATAACAAGTTAACTACAAATCTAACTCTTTTAATATTGACAGAAATAGCGGTTTCCTTGGATAAAGGCGGATGAGGTTGTCACGCAGAATGACAGCCTTAGCATGAGCTTCAGACCGTATTTTTGATAACTTATCTATTCCATATTTTATGGCATAATACTCCTTCTCCTTATTGGAGTGTGTCGCATCATCCAAGATCGAATCGTAGATGCGTTTCTCCAACGCCTCTTGCTGTTCTTCGGTAAACGCATCAGAAAAGAGTGCATAATATTTCAGAATTTCCCCACCAGACGTTCTATCCCAATAGCTTCTATAAAGTGGTATGCTTGAGATGTAATTGTAGAGACGTTCATTTAAGCCTTCCTGCATCATCAGCCAGAAACCAAGTTCTTTGCGATCGGTTTTCTCTACCATCTCCTTTGTCAGCACCTCACGTACCTTAAGCCATTGGTCTTTGTCACACAACGCCTTGAGTCTTGTACAATACCCCATTTTAGTTTCGGTGTAAGCATTAGCATAAACGCAAAGCCATTGTAAAGCAGGGCGCATCAGTTCTTGATCGTCAGTTTTCTCACCAATGGCAAGTTTGTATTCCATCCATACCTGAGTGCGATGATTCTTCTCATTCAAATAGGCATCACATTTCTTCACAGCCTCCTCGAACATATTCTTTTCAATCAAACAGTCAAGGTCATACTTGCGGATTTCCTCAATGTGCAAATTCTGCTTCAAAAGTTTCTCCGCTTCATTCTGTCGGTTCATGCTATTGAGGAGATCTATCTTTTGGATAATAAGCGGTGCCTTGCAATGGTCATATGTCTCGGCGGCAATCTTTTCGTCCAACGCCACAAGCATCTGTTCGTCATCCAACAAATCTTCCTGTGCATCGTCAATAAGTTCCTCTACATCGCCATCCAGATATTCATCAATCACACCTTTATTGTTAATTTTCTTCAGGCGCTCTACAACAGAGAGTTTTTCTTTTTTTGTCAATTCTGAGTTTTGCGAGAGCAGCAGCTTACGTATGATCTTTAATGCCGTACGGTTGCTGAAGTCTTTACCTTCGTAGGTATTATAGTCATACTCAAAATTGTCTTCGTTAAAGTACTTGCATAGTGTTTCGAGGAACAACAAAGCACCATCGATGGCAGAGATATAATCACCACCATCAACCATCAACTGCAACTGCTTCATTACGCGTTTCGATTCTCGGCGAATCACAGCCCAGTCATAGTTTAGTTTCCACGACGATGCACGTCCCTTTTTCTTATGCGCAAAACATTCAGCAATTACTTTCTTATAGTCAATAGGTTTGTCCTCTGGCAGGAAATGCTCAAAGATAGCATCTGCAAATGCTTCATCTTTACCGGCATAGGACTTGGCAAACCTTAGGAATTTCTTCTCGTCAATGATTGAGAACAGTTTCTTCAATTCTTCTTTCTTGTCTTTGTTCATATTATATGTAATTCCAATTTTCATTCATTCAATTCAAGATAGGTTTTTCCATCTATGCTTGTAGATTTCAACCAAGGTAGCGTGCTCGCAATCTTGTAGAAATTATTATACGAGATACCCTCTTGTTCAAGAATATACCGACATTGATTCAGTAATTCCTTTTGACGCATCCTTTTCATTGGTGCATGTTCAAGGATGTTTCTAATCTCCACTTCCATCTTGCTTTTCCATTCTCTATTATGAGAGCGAGTTGAAGTGGCGTATTTTGAACGCCATAGATGATCCTCCGTCTCTGCCACATGAGAAGTAAGACAGAATGTATTGCCATCAGCATTAAGTGGACGACAGTCACGTAGGATATAACATCTCACGGATGATTCTTTAATATTTACTCCTTCTGCCTCAAGGTGTCCGAGCATATCCCTCAAGGTAAAACGTACGCGCTCCTTGCAGAAATCTCGAATAATATCAGCAGGCATTCGCAAGCGCTCGCCATCTTCACGATATACCCATTTACTCTTGCCTACAGGTACGCACCATGGGTAAATCTTTCCTACGGTAGCAAGACTTGAGAATGATTCGCCATGACGTTCTTCATACATCCTTTGCAATTCAGAAGGAGTAACATCTTTCTCTTCGAAAATAATACGTGCAACACGTTGCGTCACGTTCAGATGCTCAGCGTAAAGTTGGAAGCGGTTATCCATAACTTCATCGAATACCTCATCATGATGCAGGAGAACGCGTAATAAATCTTCACAAACTTCTACGCTCTTCATCTGCCTTTGTTGCGGAATTCCTCGCATAATATCTTCAAAAGCCATTGGACGAACTTCTTTTTGAAGAAGATAGAACAAGGCTGCATAATGCGCATTGAACGTCCTCTTATCGATATTCTCGCTTATCAATATCTTTTCTGTCTTAATCCAGGGAATAACCGTATCGCCAGTTACGATTTTCTTACGAAGGAGAAAAGCAATAGCTCCTAAACGAGGGGATGTCAGCCACTTACTTTCTTTCACCACCTGACCTATGTGGCTAACAGAATATTCTTTCATTTCCTCCGCAAACTCACTTCGCAGAACAATCCCTTTGGTAAGTTTCTTAGAAGGAGGCATAGAGAGAAGTTCATCTCGAATTTCTGCAACTATCATCCTCACTCTCTCACGAGTCACGCAACGTACTCCTTCAACACCGTCTGACAATAGTTGGGCTATCTCGGTAACACTCTTACCTTCAACATAAAACGAATGCAATATGAATGTATTAAGCTTTGTGTCGCCAATCATTCTACAGTCACCAATCTGCTGGAGCAGAGTATCAAGCTGACAGAAAAAATCAAGTCTCTCATCTTCTGTTAATTTTGTTAATATAGGCAACTCTTTAGTGTGACGAGCCGCTGGGGTATGAACTATTTCCCTGCTCATCTCTACAGCAGAGTCATCGTCCCAGAAGTTAAATTCCAGTTGCAATTCGTTATATGTGTTTTTACGTCTTGCCATATTGTTTCAAATTACGTTTTAGGATAATTAGAATTTAGAATCTTTCCTATATTCATTAAATTTAATCAAAAACGATGCGAAAAGGTGCGGATTGTGCTACTTCATAATGTCGATTTCTCCCTCAGATACCTCTTCAACATGAATGCCATAAAGTAAGGGAATGTGTAGAAATGTCCGTTGAATCCTACGTTGCCCATGCAGAACTTGATGCCGTACTGTATGTCAGAGTATTTTTCCTTTTCCGAATTCGTCAGTTTGTTGAGTGATGCTGTTGCCGTGTTACCAGACTTCACCTCGACCGGTATCAGCGATGTTGCATCTCGGACAAAGAAATCCATCTCAAGGGCAGGATTCTCCCTTTTATAGAAATACAAGTCATAGCCTTGCTTTGACAGCATCTCTGCTACGATGTTCTCATATAATGCACCTTTGTATGTACCCAGATTCTTGTTTGCACGGAGATCTTCCTGGGCTTCTTCGTCAAGCGATGCAATGAGGAGTCCAGTGTCTTTGTAGTAGATCTTATAGTTCTTGGGATCGTAGTTGCCCTTCAGCGGCAGTTCTACGTTGTCAAGGCAATAGCACGCATTTATTATTCCAGCGTTGGAGAGCCATTCAACAGAACCTACATACTCACGGTTCCTTGCTCCTGTTGCAATCTTAGTAACCTGGAACTTCTTGTTTTCCTTAGCAAGGAACGTTGAGATATGCCTGTAAACAGCAAGCACCTTTGCCATCTCAAAACCATGAGCATATTTCGTTATGTCCTCTTCGTAATCCAGATGCAGCTGCTTCTGATTGTCCAGTACACCAGAGAAATTGCCCTGTGTGATAAAGCGGTTCACTACCTCTGGCATTCCGCCAACAACCATATATTCACGAAAAGCTGTGAGCATAGCCGTGTACATACTCTCTGGCAGTGGCTTTACGTCAATCATGTACTGAAACAAACTCGCTATCTGCGCCTCGCTATAGCCTTTCGCCCACAGGAATTCCTCGAAGTCCATTGACTGCATCTCATAGTCTTCCTTATAGCCGACGCTGTTTGATTCAATCCTCTTG
>JAZUKC010000084.1:0-9428 GCA_045643065.1 Prevotella sp. | reverse complement strand
ACAGGATGAGGTTGCTACTATCAACCAGTACGGTGGTAAGCTCGACGCTGCTATCGGTATCCCAGAGGAGCAGCTCCGTAAGGCTTCTGAGTCTGCAGTTTGCAAGATCAACATCGACTCTGACTCACGTCTCGCTATGACTGCTGCTATCCGCAAGCACCTCGCTGAGAACCCATCACACTTCGATCCACGTCAGTACCTCACACCTGCTCGTGACAACATGAAGAAGACGTACATGCACAAGATCGTCAACGTACTTGGTTCTGACAACAAGCTCTAATCTATTATACAGATTAAGATGTAAAATAACACAGCCACTTGCACTTCGGTGCAGGTGGCTGTTTCTATTATTATATTATTAAGTAGGTGATTCTCGCCTTATGTCTAAGCTAAAGCAAGGTGGTTGAAATGTATTTAAAATAAAAAAAGGGACAGCGCTCTGTCCCAATCTTTGTTAACCTTAAATCTAATACTATGAAAAACACGATGCAAAGGTACGCAGTTTTTTTGAAAGTAGCAAGCGAAAATATCAAAAATTGTAATAACAACACTCCTTTTTTGATTTAAATCGTTATATTTACGCTTCTTAGGCGCAAAATGTTGTAAATAATGACGTTATTGTCAAAAAAATAAGTAACTTTGCAAAACAAAGCATTAATAATCCCAATTCCTCTCTATCAGGTCTTGTTTTCTATAGACCTGTCAGGGCGGAATTCACTAACCTACTAACCAATGGAATACAGAGAATTAGGCAAAACCGGCCTTAAGGTTTCGAACATCGGTTTCGGTGCATCGTCGCTTGGCGGAGTGTTTCACTCGTTCAATGAGCAGCGTGGCATTGATGCAGTCTTTGCTGGCATCGATGCTGGCATCAACTACATCGACGTGTCGCCTTACTATGGTCACTACAAGGCAGAGACCGTACTGGGCAAAGCATTGAAGGACATCCCTCACGATAAGTTTATACTCTCCACCAAGGTGGGACGCTACGGCGAGAACGGCGTCAACACATGGGACTATAGTGCTGAGCGTGTAACACGTTCGGCCTATGAGTCAATGGAACGACTGAACATCGACTACATTGACATACTCTACGTTCACGACATTGAGTTCCAGGCATCGCTGCCAGGTGGTCTGCAGAAGATTGCTGACGAGACTCTGCCTGCACTGCTGAAGCTGAAGGAGGAGGGCATTGTAAAGCACGTTGGATGTACCGACCTGCAGCTTGAGAATCTCAAGTGGATTGTCGAACACACACCAAAGGGCACCGTAGAGTGTCTGCTGTCGTTCTGCCACTACTGTCTGAACGACGACAAACTGGTTGACTTCCTTGACTTCTTTGAGGAGAACAACGTTGGCGTAACAAACGCATCGCCATTCTCCATGGGACTGCTTACCGAGCGTGGCGTGCCTGACTGGCACCCAGCACCAAAGCCATTGGTAGAGAAGTGTGTCGAGGCAGCTGAGTTCTGCAAGCAGCAGGGCTATCCTATCGAGAAGCTTGCCATGCAATATTCTTGCGCAAACCCTCGCATTGCTTCTACGGTATTCTCTACCACTCGTCCAGAGAACCTGCTGAAGAACATTGAGTTTGTCAACGAACCTATCGACTGGGAACTTGTCAAGAAGGTTCAGGAGATTATTGGCGACCAGAAGCGTGTCTCTTGGGCAAACACTTAGTCACGAGCGAGCTCGTGAAGTTAAAGAGTTAAGAAGTTAAAGAGTTAAAAGGCGAACTATGATATTATCAGAGAAGGAGTGTCGTGAGCACTATTACCTCAACGATACACCTATTATTATAGATGCACACTCACATCTGTGGCTATGGCAGCACACCGAGGTCAACGGCAAAGAGATAAGTCAGTTGCCTAACGGCAGGTCGGTGTTTCTTGGCAACGAGGTGCAGATGATGAACCCATGGATGCAGGACAACTACAACTCGGCAGAGAAGTTCCTTGCCAATATGGACTATTCGCAGGTGGCAGGTGCTGTCGTTACACAGGAGTTCATCGACGGACTGCAGAACGACTACCTTGAGTATGTTGGGCGCCGTTGGTCTGATCGTTTCTTCGTCTTCGGCATGTGCGAGTTCCGCAAGCCTGGTTTCCTCATTGAGGCACAGGTGCTGTTGCGCAGAGGTTTCAAAGGCATAAAGCTGTGTGCCGGACGTGTTGCCGACCAGCAGCGCATGGATGGCGTGGAGGAGACATTCACCAACGAGGAGTTCATGCAGATGTACCACATGATGGAGGACAACGGCATGATACTCGGCCTTGAACTCTCTGATGGTGCTACGCAATGTGCTGAGGTGGAGAAGATTGTCAGCGAGTGTCCAGACCTGAATATTGTACTTGGACATTTCGCCATGGTCAACCGCCCAGACTGGCAGCAACAGATGGTTTTGGCACGACATGCCAACGTCTATGTCGATATGGGAGGCATAACATGGCTCTACAATGATGAGTATTGGCCTTACCCTTCCGCCATCGATGCCATTCGTGAGTCGATAGACCTTGTCGGCGTAGAGAAACTGCTGTGGGGCTCAGACTATCCTCGCACCATCACTGCCATCACTTACCGCCAGTCGTATGACTGGATTCTGAAGTCAACGCAACTGAGCGATGCCGAGAAGCGTGCCATCCTTGGCGAAAATGCCATGCGCATTTATGGCTTCGACAGCCTTCCTACATTACCGTATATACATAACATGAGTGAATAACAAACAAAAAATATGAAAGCAATTCAGATTCCAGGACTGCAGCAGATGGCTGTAGTTGACCTGCCAAAACCAGAAGCCAAGGCAGGCGAGGTGCTCCTTAAGTTGGAGTATGTAGGCTTCTGCGGTTCAGACCTCAACACCTTCATGGGCCGTAACACCATGGCCAAGGAAAACGTTATCCCAGGCCATGAGATAGGTGCTGTTATTGAGGCTGTCGGCGAAGGCGTGCCAGAAAACCTGAAGCCAGGAATGGTGGTTACCGTAAATCCATACACCAACTGCGGTCACTGCGCATCGTGCCGCAACGGTCGCGTCAACGCATGTCAGAACAACGAGACTCTCGGTGTTCAGCGCGATGGTGCAATGTGTGAGTACATAGCATTACCATGGGAGAAGATAATCCCTGTCAAGAACGTCTCTACTCGCGATGCAGCTCTCATCGAGCCAATGTCAGTAGGTTTCCATGCCGTTGACCGCGGACAGGTAAGCGACATCGACGTTGTACTTGTGCTTGGTTGTGGTATGGTCGGACTCGGTGCCGTCATCCGTTGCGTACAGCGTGGCGCAACAGTTATCGCTGTTGACCTCTCTGAGGAGAAACTGGAGATAGCAAAGGAACTGGGTGCTACATACGGCATCAACTCAAAGGAGGAGAACATTCTTGAGAAGGTAATGGAATATACCGACGGCATGGGTGCTGATTGTGTTATAGAGGCTGTGGGTTCACCTATCACATACGTCTCTGCCATTGATGCCGTGTCGTTCACTGGTCGCGTTGTCTGCATCGGCTACGCAAAGAGCGATGTGTCGTTCCAGACAAAGTACTTCGTACAGAAGGAGCTTGACATCCGTGGCTCGCGCAATGCCAACCCAAGCGACTTCCCTGCCGTGCTCCACTTCATGCAGCTTACACGTATGCCTATGGATCGTTTCATCTCAGGTGTGGCAACACCGGAGACAGCACTGGAGGCTATGCAGAAGTGGGCAGAAGCACCAGGACAGGTATTCCGCATCCTCGTTAAGTTCTAAAAAACTTCTTTTTTAACACAAAGACGGAGGACACAAAGTTAACGGAGTTTTTTGAGTACTATGCAACAAATTGCAATCCGAATGGAACTCAAAAAACTCCGTTAACTTTGTGTCCTCCTCTGTGTTTTGGTGGGTTACTTACTGATTGTCACGCCGAATGCCAGATATGCCTTCTGCGTACTTGGGTTTGTTGCCACAGTAGCAAAGACAGGAAGGGAGAACGAATCTGTCAACTTAATCTCCTTTGTTGCTGTAAGCGAAAGATTTACCACAGCAAAGCCATTGGCATCAGCATAAGATGTTGTAGCGAATGGTACAGCACCTGCTGCCACGTTCCAATCTACACCACCCAATTTGAATGGCGCTGCTATCTCAAAGTAAGACGAGTATGCACGCTTGCCATCCTTGTTCACTCCGTCTGCACCAGCAAAGTTTGTGAACCAGTTCAGCGACAGGCAACCGAAGTCATAACCGATGTTGCCTTCGAAAACATGCGATGTGCGGTGGGCATCATACAGGAAATATCTTCCGTCACCACCTGTAAACCAATAGTCAGTCACACCGACGGTCAATCCGCCTGTTGAGTAAGACAACGTCAGATCAAGTTCGTCAGTATCGCTACTGTCCGTAATACCATAACTTCCCCAAGCAGAGAGCGACAGCCCCTTATATGCAACACCTAACGTAGGCTGGACGGCTGCATGACCGAGGTCCTGGCCACGCCAGATGTATTTGCTCACAACGTCAGCGCCGAGGCTGACTTCCACATTTTCCTGTGCCATTGCTGCTGTTGCAAATAGCATCCCAAGCAGCATAATTGTTGTCCTGATTGTTTTCATAAGTCTAATACCTTTTTATTTATAAAATATAAGAGATCTCAATGTTTTCTGGTGCAAAGGTACTAATTTATCACGAAACACAGCAATATTCCGTACATTTATTACACATTTTCTCCAATTACATTTCAAAACGTAAGTAAAAGACCCACAAACCAGCACAAACAGAAAGCAAAACAAGCATAAAACATACAACAATGTAAGCACAAATCTTTCTAAACTATCATTTTGCTTACATTCTCTTGCCTATCATAACAAATTGTATTAATTTTGCACCCAGAAACATCACATTTGTCAGGATACACATATTAATACATACATTTTTTTATTAAAGAAAGGAAAGATTAGCATGAAAAGAATTGAAGCTATCATTCGCAAGACCAAGTTTGACGACGTAAAGGAAGCCTTGCTGAGTTCAGACATCGACTGGTTTGAGTATCATGACGTTCATGGCATCGGCCAGCGCAGACAGGAGCGTGTTTACCGTGGCGTGCAGTACAGCACCGACGTGATTGAGCGTGTGGCAATAACCATCGTTTGCCGCGATCAGTTTGTCGAACCAACCGTTAAGGTCATTTGCAGCGTGGCTCACACCGGCGAGGTTGGCGACGGACGAATCTTCGTTTCGGAGATGATCGACGTATGGTCTATCCGTACCGGTGAGAATGGCGACACCGTATTGAGAGATAAGAAGTAAGGAACAAACAACACAAAAAAAACTACTAAGGAAAGGAGATTCTTTTATGGATAACATTAACGCAGCTGATACCCTATGGGTACTACTTGGAGCAATGCTCGTATTCTGGATGCAGCCAGGTTTTGCACTTGTCGAAGCAGGCATGACACGCAGCAAGAACACTGCAAACATCCTCATGAAAAACTTCGTTGACTTTATGGCCGGATCTATTCTGTTCTGGATCATAGGTTTCTCTATAATGTTCGGTTCCGACAAGGGATTCCTTGGATGGGACGGATTCTTCTTCATGTCTAACAACGGCAACGATCAGTTGCCTGCCGAGGCATTCCTCATTTTCCAGACCGTGTTCTGCGCCACGACAGCAACCATCGTCAGCGGTGCAATGGCAGAACGCACCAAGTTCTCGATGTACGTCATCTATAGCGTTCTCATCTCAGGTCTCGTCTATCCAATCTCTGGCCACTGGGGCTGGGGCGACGGATGGCTGGCAAGAATGGGATTCCATGACTTCGCCGGTTCTACCATGGTACACGCCTGTGGCGGTATGCTTGCCTTGGCCGGTGCCATAGTGCTCGGTCCTCGTATCGGCAAATACGGCAAGGACGGCAAGTCGCGCGCTATTCCTGGCCACTCTCTCACACTGTGTGCCCTTGGCGTATTCTGTCTCTGGATTGGCTGGTTTGGCTTCAACCCATGTTCAGAACTTAGCATCACAGGCGAGAGCGCCATCCACTCTGCCCACGTCTTCGTTACTACCAACATGGCAGCAGCCGTAGGTGGCATCATTGCCCTGGCATACACATGGATCATTGATGGCAAGCCATCTCTCTCAATGGTGTGCAACGGTGTGTTGGCTGGTCTTGTTGGCATCACAGCAGGATGCGACTGCGTTGACATCTGGGCAGCAGCAATCATCGGTGCTGTAGCATCATTGCTCATGTGTATCTCTGTGAACGTCATCGACAAGAAGCTTCACATCGACGATCCTGTTGGTGCAGTATCAGTACACGGTGTTGGCGGTATCGTTGGCACACTGCTCACTGGTGTCTTTGTCAACCCTGAGATCAACGGCACCGAGGCTGACATCCTGACACAAGCCATTGGCTGCTTCGTCATCTGCGCTTGGGCATTCGTGATGGGCATGATTATCTTCAACGTAATCAAGTACACTCACGGTCTCCGTTGCGACCGCCGCATCGAGGAGGAAGGTCTTGACATCTACGAGCACGGTGAGGCTTGCTACAACTAATTCTTATTAGCTAGATATCAGTGGGGGTAATGTTTTACCTTTAACGTTTAACTGGATTAGAGATTAAACGCTAAAAGCAAAACATTACCCCTAACTCTTTTTAAGAACGTCAAAATGCCTTTTAACCCAAAAACATGCTTTTCAAGAGATTCGTCACTGCTCAGGACCTCTACTTTCTTTTACACGGAGCACTCTGCCCCCCTAAAAATAAAGTGTTGCATTGTTGCAAATTCATCTTTCTTTTTCACATTAATTCCCATTAATGTAAAAATAACAACGTAGTGCATAGCCCCTTTTTAACACAGAGCACACAGAGCAATCAGAGTACCGAGTAGATGCAAAAAAACACTAAAAAGTTAAAATAGGGAAAACCCTACAAAAAAAGCGAAATTTCCCTTTGCAGTATCACAAAATGTTTGTACTTTTGCAACCAGAAACAAGAAAACAAAAGTATTAACATAAAAACTGAAATATTATGAAGAAGTTAGGAATCATAGCAGCAACAATTCTGATACTGCTTAGCAGCTGCGACTCATATACAGCATCAGGTGCAATGACAGGTGGACTTATCGGTTCGGCAATAGGTGGCATTACAGGTGGACATCGTGGACATGACGTAGGAGCACTTGTGGGCGCTGTAGTTGGCGCAACGGCTGGTGCTGCAGTAAGAGACGCAGAGATACGACGCGCAGAGGCTGCATATTATGACGACATGTACAGCGTACCTGCATACAGCCGCAACGATGCCAAGGCACAGCGCATTGCCCGTTACCATGCCAACACTAAGGCAAAGTATTCTGGCAGAGGACGCTACAGTACCAGCAAAAGTTCTTCTGGCTCAAGCGTACGCTCTCGCGGTGCAGACATCTCTGGCAACTACGGTGGGTTCAGCCTTGAGGCAACTGACAGCAACGAGGGTACAACGGTTCAGAAAGACGAATCTGGACGTACAGACGACGCTAAGTATGACGATCGTATTGAGATGAAATAATAAAGGAAAACAAAGACAGGAGTCCTGCAAGGCAATGCCTTGTGGGATTTCCGTTTTTTACCGAATAACCCAATAACCTAAAACCAATAACCTAAAACCTATAACCTAAAACCTATAACCCAAAACCTATAACCTAAAACCCAAAATAACAATGAAAAAGACATTTCTACTTGCATTATCATTAGCCCTTGCCATTAGCGCAACAGCACAGCAAGCACTGTTCAACAACCAGAACATCGTTTCACCAGAAATCAACGCAGACGGTAGCGTCACCTTCCGACTTTTTGCACCAAAGGCAGTAAAAGTGGAAGTCACAGGCGACTTCCTTCCAAGAACAAAGGTGCAGACACCTTTCGGCATTCAGGAGGCAGACGGCACAGCAGAGCTGACGGAGAAGGACGGCGTGTGGACCTACACCACCGACAAACTGCCAGCAGAGCTGTATTCGTACAAGTTCCGCGTTGACGGTCTTGACTACCTCGACCCTGCCAACGTCTATCGCAATCGTGACATCGCCACATACACCAACATGTTCATCATCAGCAATCAGAAAGGCGACTGCGGCGACCTATACAGCGTAAACAACGTGCCTCACGGCAACGTCAGCAAGGTATGGTATGACTCCCCTACCCTCGGCACAAGCCGACGAATGACCGTCTATACTCCTCCTACATACGAGCGTGGTGGCAAATACCCTGTGCTCTATCTGCTGCACGGTGCTGGTGGCGACGAGGAGGCATGGCCACAGTTGGGACGCACTGCACAGATCATGGACAACCTGATTGCGTCGGGCAAGGCAAAGCCAATGATTGTCGTGATGACAAACGGCAACGCAAACTGTGACGCAGCTCCTGGCGAATGGCATCGCGGAATGTACAAGCCTGCATTCATGGGACATCAGGACGGCAAGCCAAAGGCTACGACCGAGGAGGCATACAAGGATGTCATGGCGTATGTGGAGAGTCACTACCGCTGCTTGAAGGGCAAGCGTAACACTGCCATCTGCGGTCTCTCAATGGGCGGTTATCACACGTATGCCATCTCAAAGCTCTATCCTGGCAAGTTCGACTACATCGGTCTCTTCTCTGCTGCAATACAGATGGGACAGAGCAATCATGGCAATGACATCAACAAGCAGATCAGTGCTGATCCTACCACTGCGGCTCAGCTGAAGAAGCTTTTCGCCACCAATCCTCGTCTCTATTGGATTGCCATCGGCAACACTGATTTCCTCTACGATCAGAACCGCACCTACCGTCAATATCTTGATGCTAACAACTACAAGTACAAGTACTTTGAGACTGGCGAGGGCCACATCTGGAAGAACTGGCGCATTTATCTCACCGAGTTCGCGCAGATGATATTCAAATAGACCTCTACAAGTCGAAAAATGCTGACGCACTGACGCGCTGACGCATAAAAATCGGATATCACTGGAATACAATTAGTTAAAAGGCACAAGCATCAGGAAGCAACAGCATTTTCTGACGCAATACCGACACAACACAGATGCGCTATGTTCGAACATAGCGCGTCTGTGCGTCAGAAAAAAGCACTTTTTATGGTTCTGCGTCAATTTTGTGGCACTTCATGATTCGGCTGGAGGCCGATACAGCCTCGCAGAGGCGGTCTATAACCGGGTACGCAGTGCCCGGGTTCTGAGAATCTTATCACAGCGTCTGGAGGACGCCACCTTGATGCTGGTTACTGTAGCGTCTTCCAGACGCTGAATCTTTCTTTGTCGTTTATCCGGCAGCGCCATTTCATTCGGCGCAACCGGTTATCAAGGAGGGCACTGAAAAAGTGCCAAGCGTTCTTTGATATATTGAAAATCTTCGAAAATACATTGTCAATCTCTTGCGTATGTCATATTTTTTTTGTAACTTTACACTGCAAAAAGAAACAAA
>JAZUKC010000083.1:0-2112 GCA_045643065.1 Prevotella sp. | reverse complement strand
CAAAGATCGCACCACACACTTCATGTGGCAGGAGAGTGAGGACGTTAAATAAGGTTTTGAGGTGATTAGGTTTTAAGATTTTAAGACAATGAAGACACTTATAGCATTTTACAGCCGCCGTGGCGAGAACTACGTCAGCGGCGACATCAAGGTCTTGAAGAAGGGCAATACGGAGTGTGTGGTCGAGATGATCAAGGAGCAGTTGGCTGATGCCGATGTGTTCAAGATTGAGACCGCCGAAGCATACTCGGATAGTTACATGACCTGCATCGAGGAAGCAAAGGCAGAGCTTCATGCTGGGGAACGTCCTGCGCTGAAGGCTGACTTTGATCCATCGGCTTACGACACCGTCATTCTGGGTTATCCCAACTGGTGGGGGCACGTGCCGATGTGTGTGCTCACATGGCTCGAAGCGCATGACTTTTCGGGTAAGACCATCATTCCATTCTGCACACACGAAGGTAGCGGAATGGGTAGCACGGAGAAGGACATTCGCACAGCGTGCCCTTCGGCTATACTGAAGCCAGGTACTGCGATTCATGGCACAAACGCCCCACGTGCGCAGAAATCGGCAGAGGCAATTGTTGCATTAACAAAATGATATTTGATAATAACAGCCAATTATGAACATGAAATCATTACTTTTAACGCTTGTAGCTATGCTTTCCCTCTGTTCATGCGGCGCAAAGCAGCCAGAAAAACAAACTGCAAAACCTGGTGTAGAGAAAAGCATCGTCATTTATTTCTCTCATGCAGGTGATAATTATAGCGTCGGCATTATCAAGGAAGGTAATACTAAACTTGTTGCCGACATGATTTGCTCCCAAGCAGGAGCTGACCGACTGGAGATTGTGTGCAACAAGAACTATGACCTGCCATACGGCGAGCTCATTGAAGTTGCAAAGAAGGAACAGAAAGAAGGTGAACTACCTGCCTACACGCTCATGCTCAATGGAGAGAAGGTGGAGGGCAAGGCAGACCTGAGCTCATACAAGACGGCATACATCGGTGGCCCTGTATGGTGGGGTACTTATCCTCAGGTCATGTTTAGATTCTTCAAGGACTACGATCTTAACGACAAGAACATCCAGCCATTCACCACTCATGAAGGTTCTGGCCTTGGCAGTTGTGCCAACGATCTGAAGAAAGCCTATCCTAGGGCCGCCTTCGGCAAATCCTTCTCAATCTACGGTCATGAAGTACGGACGGAAGAAGGTAAGAAGAGCGTAGAGAAATGGTTGAACATTTAAAACAAATGACTATGTTACAAGTAAAACTGAATAGCGGCATTGAGATGCCGATGTTGGGATATGGTGTCTATCAGGTGACACCACAGGAATGCGAGCGATGCGTATTGGATGCCCTTGCTCTTGGCTATCGTCACATCGATACGGCTCAGGCTTATAACAATGAGCGAGAGGTGGGCAATGCCGTTAAGAAGAGCGGTATCGACCGTAAGGAGATCTTCATCACCAGCAAGGTATGGATCAGCAACTTTGGCTATGAGAAAACCATGGCAAGTGTTGAGGAGTCGCTTCGCAAACTCCAGACAGATTACATCGACCTCATGCTCCTTCATCAGCCATTCGGCGATGTTTACGGAGCTTGGCGAGCATTGGAGGAACTTGTGCAGATGGGCAAGGTTCGCGCTATCGGAATCTCCAATTTCTACGTTGACCGATTCGTGGAGTTCTGCCAGTTTGCATGTGGTGACTGGACAAAGCCAGACGGCACGATCGTCAAGGGAATCCTCCCTGCTGTGAACCAGATTGAGATTCATCCTTACCACATTCAAAGCACTCAGATAGAGTGGATGAAGAAGTATAACGTCACACCTGAGGCATGGGCACCATTGGATGAAGGACGTGACAATATCTTCAACGATAAGACCTTGCTTGTCATTGCCCAGAAGTATTCAAAGTCTCTCCATCAGATTGTGCTTCGCTGGCACATGCAGCGTGGTCAGGTAACCTTCCCGATGAGTCGCAACAAGGCACACATGGCCGAGAACCTGAACATCTTCGACTTCACGCTGACCGACGAAGACATGAAGGCCATCGACTCATTGGACAAAGGCAAGAGCAGTTTCTTCTCACATCAGGATCCATCCAT
>JAZUKC010000082.1:0-37468 GCA_045643065.1 Prevotella sp. | reverse complement strand
TGTAAAGACTCAGTAATTACAGTGTAAAGACTCAGTAATTACATTATGATTACTGAGTCTTTACTGTATGAACTGTATTGATTTGTGCGATGAATAAGTGCAGTTTGGTGTGTCAAGTGGTGGAAATTACAAACAAATATTACAAATTGCTGGTGTCTGGTAAGCAGATATAGCCATCCGAATATCATACTAATGGAATTTGTAAGTTTCAATGTGGAAAGCGATAATTGCAACTTTCGGTGGACGAAACAAACTCCATGGTGGGAAAATTGACTACCAGAGAAGCAGAAGACCGGCGAAGGCCGCCATGCCAATCATCTTAATTGGGTTGATTTTCAAGAAGAACGTGCCGTAGAAAGAAGCCAGACAGATGGCAATAGAAATGTAAAAATACCATGGATTCTCAGGCGTCGAGAAGTTGTCCGGAGTAAGAAGAAGGAGCGTTGCAGCAGCAAGCATTCCTACAACAGCAGGCCTCAACCCGACGAAGACCGACTGAACGAGATGAGTATTCATGTATTTCATTAACATCTTGGAAATCAATATCATGAGGATAAGCGATGGAAGGACGAGAGCAAAGGTTGCCGTCACGCTGCCAAGAACCGACATCGCCTCGCCGTAACCTGCATTATGCGCAGCTGTATAGCCGCAATATGTAGCAGAATTGATACCGATTGGGCCCGGTGTCATCTGAGAGATGGCAACGATATTAGTAAATTCGGCAGAAGAAAGCCAATGATGATGCACAACGACCTCCGTCTGAATAAGCGACAACATGCCGTAACCGCCACCGAATCCAAATAGACCAATTTCGAAGAATGTTATAAAAAGAAAAAGATAAAGCATAACGATACTTATTTAATTTGCAGCAAAACGGCTGGACGACACACGTATTTTGGACTAATCGCGAGACTGGTCCTGAGACAGAGAACCATAGATATAACCACCCAATCCCGCTACAAGAATAATAAAAACAGGGTTAACGCCAACGAGCCATATTAACAATGCTGAAACGATTGGTATCCAGCAGTTTGCGAAATTAATCCGAGCACTCTTTGCAAGCGAAAACGTCGGCGCGGCAATCAGCGCAACAACAGCCGGTCGGATGCCGTTAAAACACGCCTTAACCCAACCCACATCCTGGAACTGTTGGAAGAAAATGGCGATGCAAAGAATGATGAGAAACGAAGGCAAAGCAGTACCCAGCGTAGCAATCAGCGCCCCTGGAATACGATTAAGCTTATACCCGATGAAGATAGATATATTGACAGCAAACACACCCGGGCACGATTGAGCCACCGCGATAAGGTCAAGGAACTCATCACGTGCCACCCATCGGTGCTTGTTTACTATATCTTCCTCTATAAGAGGAATCATAGCGTATCCGCCACCGATAGTGAACGCCCCGATGCGGAAGAACGTAGCGAACAGTTTGCGTGCAGAATACGCTGTTTTTATGTTATCGTTTGGATTTTCCATATTATTTCAAATGCAAAGTTACTGCATTTTTATTAATTACACAAAAAAATTTGGAAAATTCAAAAAAAATTGTTACTTTTGCAGAGCAAAACAATAAACCTCCAAACAACAGAAGCAAAAAACTATGGCATTGAAAATACTAAGCGTGGACGACGAGCTTGATCTCGAGTTGCTGCTCACCCAATATTTCAGACGCAAGATACGCAAAGGCGAGTACGAATTCTTCTTTGCGCACAACGGTGTGGAAGCACTTCAGACGCTGCTTGCTAACCCTGATATCGACATTATCCTCTCAGACATCAACATGCCTGAAATGGATGGTCTCACGTTGCTGAAGAAGATAAAGGACCGTAACAACCCAGCCATGAAAGTAATCATGGTGAGTGCTTACGGAGAAATGAGCAACATACGCGAGGCAATGAACAACGGCGCATTTGATTTTGCTACTAAACCTATCGACCTCGACGACCTTCAGCGCACCATTGACAAGGCACAGACTGAGATAGAGTTTGTAAAACAGACGCAGAAGGAGCACGGACAGTTGGTCGATATAAAGGCCGACCTATCGTTAGCAGCAGAGGTTCAGGTTGCCATCCTGCCTCGTAAGTTCCCTCCGTTTGCAGACATCACCGACCTTGTTGACATCCATGCCACGATGAAACCTGCCAAGGAGATTGGCGGAGACTTCTATGATTTCTTCCGTATTGATGACGACAACATCGGATTCGCTATGGCCGACGTGTCAGGAAAAGGCGTGCCGGCAGCGTTGTTCATGACCATGAGTCACACGCTTCTGCGATTTACAGGAAACCGTCAGCTCAATCCGGTGGAGACAGTCGTTGCCACTAACGACATGCTTGCCCGCGAATCGTTCGACTCTATGTTCGTAACGCTCTTTTATGGCGTATATAACATTCGCACCGGTATCATCAAATTCATCAACGCAGGCCATAATCCGCCATACATTCTCAAGGCTAACGGCGAAGTAAAAATGCTGCCATTCTCAACCAATATAAGCATGGGCGTGATTGAGGAATTCCCTTATCAGGCAGGCGAACTTACTCTGGAGAGGGGCGACATGATAGTAACCTTCACCGACGGCGTAACGGAAGCCACCAACGAAGCCATGCAACTGTATGGCGAACAACGCCTCGAAGCTCTGCTTGTCGCACACAAAGGCGATGGCGCCGAGCAGATGACGGCAGCCATTAACGCCGATGTCAGCCAGTTTGCCGGCAATGCCGAGCAGAGTGATGACATCACCATCCTGACCATTAAGCGAATTTAGAAACCAGCAACAGCGCCTCCGGCATCTCCTGAAGGCCAAACACGAACAACCCATTGAACGCCAAAGATATTAAAAACAAACTGCTGAAGGCTGGCAATCAAACTCTTACGTTTGCCATCGTCGCTGCTGTGAGCAGTGGCGTGACATACTATGAGTGTAAGCAAACCTACGACCAAGAGCTGGCACAGATGGCAGACGAGGTCAAGACATTGCGCGAAAAGCAGGACAACGCAATCGTAACGCAGCGCATAAGCGAGCAGATGGAGGACATAGCCTATCAGCAAAAGGCGGTGTCGGACAAGCAAAGGGAACGCGCAGAAGAGCAGTCGCGCAGGGCAGACATAGAGCGTGGCAAGGCAGAATTTGAGCGTGGCGTCGCCCAACAAGCAGAGGCGAAGGCGCTGAAAGCTGCCGACGAGGCTGACCGTATGCGTCTGATGGCCGAGCAACAGACCAAGATTGCCACCGACAACATGCTCGTGGCGCAGGAGGCTCGTGCTCAGGCAGACACGCTGTTCTACCTATCGCTGAGCCGAAGTCTGGCACAGGCAGCACTGAGAGAGAGTGCCGGTGGCACTGTTTCGCCACTTACCAGACTGCTCTCCTATGCTTCGTGGCACTACTCTGAGAACTATGGTGGCAATGGTTACAAGCAAGATATGTACCGTGCGCTTATCCGCACTTCGGGGTTACTTAAGAACAGTGGCGGCGTATTGAAGGGTAATATCAGATACATCAGCGTCATGAACGATGACGAAGAGCCAAGAACGCTGATGCTTACGGACTATGGCGAGATGATGTTTGTTAAGTCTGACGGTACGATTGCGCTCTTCTATCCATCCAAAGACGACTTCCGCAGCATGGCGCGTAGCGGCAAAACACTATACGCATTGTCAAGCGATGGCAAGGTGAAACGTATCACTTTGGGCAACGCTTTTGCCCAGAACAACGATGTAGAGATATACGATGTATGCACGCTTCCTGCCGGTATATGGAGTCATTTGCTGCTGAACGAGCAGACGAACCAACTCGTCGCCATTTCCGACAAGCAGATAGCATGGATAGATTTGACAGAAAAAGACAAGAAGCAACTGCTCAATGTGGCTGACACACCTTCGTGCATCGGTATGCAGAACGGTGCTGTTCATCTCTTCACAAAGACCGGCAAGCACTACGTTTCAGTCAAACAGGGTGATTTGACGCCTATAGACATCCAGGGCATTAACGGCCCTGTGACTGCCTATTACTATAACGACGAAAAGAAGGCTATGGTGCTCGGAATGAGCGATGGCATCATTAACATCGTCGATAAGAACTACAACCTTAGGCGTACACTTACCAGTCACAACAGTAGTGTGACGCATATCGACAGCTACGGACCATACCTGATATCGTCAAGTTATGACAAAACCATCAAGTATTGGGGACTGAACGCAGACGGAAGTTTAGATCTACAGTTTGACCAGACACTTGATTTCTGGCCTTTGACGTTCGACATCGACCCTCTCACGCACAACATGTGGATAGGTACGGCCAGTGGTTACATGCCGCATGTCTGCATCGACATTGAAAAAAATGCACAGACCACACGCTCGTTGCTGGAGCGTGAGTTCACCGATAAGGAGTGGGACTACTACATTGGCAAATCTGTGCCGAGGGTAAACTTCATGATTGGAAAGGAGGGTAAGCAATGATACGCAGGCTGAACGCTATTAGAACAGTTGCCATGATGGTGCTTATGTGCCTCAGCACAGTGCTTTATGCCGATGATCTCGGTATGCCTTTCTTCAAGAACTACAGTTCTTCGACCTACGATGCACATAACCGCAACTACGATGTGGTATGCGATGACTACGGCACTTTGTTCGTTGCCAATTTCGAAGGTCTCCTTTATTTCAACGGAAGCAATTGGCATAAGATTCACACTCCGGGCATAAGCCGTGTGACAAGAGTGGCAAAAGACACACGGGGACGTATCTGGGTGGGAGGATATAACGTCTTCGGATACCTTTATGCAGACAAGAACGGACGACTGCAACTGAAGACTCTCATCTCAGACAAGGACAAAAATGGCTACCTGCAGGAGGTGGATCTCATCAAATGTACTGCCAACAAGGTTTACGTTCATACCACAACGGGCAAGTCGTACTATGTGAAGGACGACAAGGAACTGGTTGTTCTGGACAAAGGTGGCGAGCAGTTGTTCACGCTGGCAAACGATTCTATCAGTTCGCTGGTTATGCCTACCCGCTCGGTTGTGTCATACATTCCTGGTCAAGGACTCAACATCAAACCACATAGAGGCAATGCCTACACTCTGTCGGAGACCGACGGACTCATCAGCAACGCCATTAACCTCATCACGTTCGACAAGCGTCAGCTGCTGTGGGGCGCTACTGAACGCGGAATCTTTGCAGCAGACTTGGCCTCACCGTTTAGTCAGATAACCGAGGCTCAGGGCCTTAAGGGCGAGGTATTGTGCATTAAGCAGATTGGGAACACCACCTATTTCGGCACGACTGACGGACTTTTCGTGCAGAGAGGCAGTGTGGTCAAGCAGGTGGAAGGCGTGAATCTGGCGTGCTGGCAGATGGTTCCGGACGGCAACATGGCACTGCTTGCTGCCACTTCTGAAGGTCTTTACCGCATCACCGCCAGCGGATGCCAGCGTCTGACAGATGGCAACACATTCTCGGTGCTTAGTCCTATCAGCGGGCAGGGCATCATAACGGGTGAGATAGACGGTATATACCGTTTGTCGGCAAATGGTCAGCACACGAAGATTGCTAACATCGAGAAGGCAACAAGTCTTTCATACTACAACGGAACGGTAACGGCTGAGACGATATTCGGCACGCAATGGACTCTCTCGTTGAAGGATATGAAGACGCGATGCATCAGACAGCAAGCTGACGCTAAAGCACCAAAGCTGAAGTATAAAGACTGTTTCGACTCAGAATGGCGCACCGATGCTACGGGATATAACCTTATGATAAGGACCGGAAAGTCGTATAAGGACGCCTTCAACCGATGGCTTTACCCTCTGCGTTCGCGTGCCGTGAACACCATTCATGTCAATAGCAAGGGCATGGTGTGGGCAGGTGGCGACTTTGGTGTCATCGTCTTTGATGCCACAATGCTGCCATACCTCAAGACACAGCCTATACAACGGCCGTTCATCCGCGAGGTAGTGTCGCTGCGCGACTCAGTGATCTGGGGCGGATATTCAGAGAATACGCTCAAGCCAGTGTGCGATTTGAAGGACATTAACCTGCCATACGATTGCCATTACATAAAGGTTGTATTCTCGTCAATGACGCAGTCGCTCATCAGTCCTACACTCTACCGCTATCGCATCAATGGCGATGACTGGAGTTCATGGAGCGAAGAGACCATGTGGCGAGACAACACCATCGCCCCAGGCACGCAGAAGATAGAGATACAGGCCATGGATGCGTATGGCAATATGTCGGAAATCAGCACCGTTGAGATATACGTCCAGTGGCCGTGGTACCTTAAGTGGTGGATGATACTGATATACATCGCACTGATAGTATGGCGCATCAGGGCGTTCCTGATATGGCGTACGCAGCGTCTGGAGGCAGAAAAGGAAAAGCTGGAGAGCATCGTCAACGAGCGTACCGCTGAGCTTTCAACGGCATACGAGGAGCAACGCAAGACGTCGGACGAACTGCAGGAGACTCTGCATGACCTTAAACGTACGCAGAAAGACCTGGTGCGCATGGAGCGAACGGCTACGGCTGGTAAGCTGACTCAGGGTCTCATCGACCGCATCCTCAACCCTATCAACTATATAAACAACTTCTCTCGCCTGACCACTGGACTTGCAAAAGACCTGCAGGAAGACATCGAGGACGAGCGTGAGAATATGTCTGAGGACAACTATGAGGACTGTGAGGACATTCTCGACATGATGACCACGAACCTGCAGAAGATAGAAGAGCACGGTGTCAATACCACTCGCACGCTGCGTGCTATGGAGGCGATGCTCAACAACGGCATCGGTAGCCTCACGCCGCAGGACATAACGCCTCTGTGCAAGCAGGTTGTCACTGCCACGAAGGCTAATTTTGCAAACGACATTGAGTCTTGCAATATCAGCGTTACAGCCATAACGCCTGAACATGAGGTGGTGGCGGCTATTGACTTTGAGGCAATGACACGCGTACTGATGTCAATAATGGCCAATAGCGTATATGCCATCGTCAAGAAATATAAGGCAGCACCATACGCCGGTCAGCTGACACTGACGTTGCAAGACAACGATGCCGACGTCAAGATAGTGATAAGAGACAATGGCATAGGCATTGAAGACGCCATAAAACAGAAGGTGTTCGACCCATTCTTCACCACCAAGCCTACGGGCGAGGCATCGGGAGTAGGACTCTATCTGGTGCGTGAGGCTGTGAACGATCATGGCGGCACCGTCACGATGGAATCAGAAAAAGATGCTTACTGTGAGTTTACTATAACACTGCCTAAGGCAAATGCTTAATCAAACAAATTGTAATCCGTAACAAGATATGACCGAAATAGAAACCCTACGCGAGCAACTGCGCCAGCAACAGAAACTGGCTTCGCTCGGTATGCTTAGTGCCGGCATAGCCCACGAGATACAGAACCCACTGAATTTCGTTATCAACTTCTCAAAGATGTCAGAGAAACTCCTTGACGACATCAAGGACATCGTTGACGACATCAGCGACAAAATTGACGAGGATGATGCCGAAGAACTGCAGGACATTGCTGACGACCTGACCACGAACATGCAGAAAATCAAGGAGCATGGTGAGCGTGCCATCAGCATTATCCAGGGCATTCTGCTCATCTCTCGCGGCAAGGAGGGCGAGCATCTGCCTACAGACATTCCGCATATCGTACACGAATATATGTGGTTGGCATACCATGCCCAGCGTGCTAAAGACAAGTCGTTCAACATTCTCATGCGTGAAACCTATCCTAAGGACATGCCAAAGGTGATGGTCATCCCACAAGACCTTAGCCGCGCCATACTCAACGTGGTGAACAACGCATGCTATGCCGTCAAGGAACGTAAGGCTCAGGAGACGGAGGCAGGCAACAACGACTACAACCCTACCATCGTTGTTGAGGTGGAGTATGATGCGGAGTCATTCACTATCAGCATCAACGACAACGGCTGCGGCATACCTGACGAGGTAAAGCAGAAACTGTTCCACGAGACAATCACTACAAAGCCTATCGGCCAAGGCACAGGACTGGGCATGCAGATTACGCATGACATAGTCGTGAAGAGTCATGGCGGCCAGATACTCATTGACACAACGCCAGGCCAAGGCACTACAATCAAGTTCGTCATACCGATGAAATAATAACGATGAAACATTACATCATACTATTCCTGCTAATCATATTCCTGCCTGCGTCTGGTGTTTTAGCCCAGACCCAGAAGGATGTTGAGGCACAAATAATATACAACTCTGCAGAGAACCTATTCGAAACAGGACACTTTGACGAGGCAGAGCAATACCTGGTGCTGTTGAAGGACAATAGCAACATGTTGCTGCGCACGGGTGCATTCCGTCTGCTCACGCTGTGTGCTCTTGAGAAAGGCGACACGAAGACGGCCAGCAGCTACGTAGATCAGCTGCTGAAGAACGACCCTTACTACACCCCATCGGTCAGCGATCCAAAGCGTTTCATCGACATGATTGTCAACACTAAGAGCACTGGTCATCAGACTATCACCACCGCTTCACAGCAAGCAGAGACCATTGAGGAGTCGCCTGTGCCTATAACGCTGATTACGGAGGAGATGCTGCAGGCCATAGGAGCACGCACATTGAAAGATGCACTGTTAGCATACGTGCCTGGCATGACGGATGTTTCAAACAACGAGGAGACGACACTTGCTATGCGCAGCATTTATTCTGGCCATCAGGATAAGATCCTGATTCTCCTTGATGGTCACCGTCTCAACAGTTACACCACAAACAGAGCCACTCCTGACTACTCTATCTCACTTGAGAAAATCAAGCAGATAGAGGTTCTGCGTGGTCCTGCATCATCCATCTATGGCGGTGTTGCCTTAACGGCCGTAATAAACCTTATCACAAAGGACGGTGTTGACATCAACGGTGTAAAAGTAAAAGGAGGTGTTGGAAACCACGGACAGGTAAAAGGTGACGTCCTCATCGGCAAACGTCTCTTTGATGTCGATTTCCTGATATGGGGCAGCATATTCAACACCAAAGGCGAGGAAGTGTACCTGAAGGGAGGAAAGGAAAACCAACCATCAAGTTTCATTGCCGTGATGGGCATAGACCAACCGGGTAACATATACATTGACCGTTTCTCCGGCAACCCCACCTACGACTTAGGTCTATCGATGAAGTACAAGGGATTTGAACTCATGTACACATCAACATACACTAACCGAGCCCCAACCTACACCATGAGTTTCATGTTCTCTCCTTACGATTACAACAAATATGGGAAAATAAACGGCAATCGTCCAGGTTTGTCAAACGTAAGCAACCGCTTAAGCCTACGCTACTCAAGATCGTTTGGCAACTTTGACCTTAGTGCATCAGCAAGCTACGACCGCATTGACTCACAGAACTACATGGTCGTAGGCGACACCATCCCTGACCTTGAAGAATATGGAATAATCATTCCTAATGGCACCAACGTTGAGCTTAGTGCACATACAGGTGCATTCCAAAGCGTTGCATACTCTGAGATAGCACTCTCAGGAAAAATCATGTTAGGATACAACTACGCCTTCGGCAAAAACAAAGGCAATATCCTCTTTGGCACAGAAACAACATATTTCGACCTGAACAGCTCCACATATCAGGAAGGCGATGACTTCAACCGCATTCTCAAAGTGTACAACCACGACAAGGTTCTTTCTACAGGAAGCGAGAATATGTTTGACGCATTTACCCAATTGAAACATACGTGGAACGAGAGTCTCATCCTGAACATGGGCATGCGCTTCGACCACAAGAAGAAACTGAACCAGCTTGAGGATATCGACCAAATAACGACCAGTAACATCAATGTTACATCACCACGTTTCGCACTCATCTGGAATAAACCTAAATACTCCATCAAGGCAAGCTATGCTGCAGCCTTTGTCGATGCCCCCTACTATTACCGCAACAACTGCCTTGACACTGAGCGTGGATCTTATCTTCAACCAGAATACCTCAAGTCGGTGCAGTTGTCCTTCGCCAGCAAGGAGCACATCAAGGGACTCAATGCCGAACTGAACTTCGTTTACAACATTCTTGATAATTACATCTACACATACACGGAAGGCGACATGCTCTTAAATAGTGGCAGATTCAAGAATCTTGTCACAGAACTGGTATTGATGTACTCACTCCGCAAATTCAAGTTATATGCCAACTTCACATACCAGAAAATGCTGAAGTCAGAGAACTTTGCCTCTGTTGACAATAAACCTCTGAACATCCCTGCCTTCCAGAGCAATGTCACAGCCAGCTACACTATTCTCCCTGGCCTTAACATCCACGCTAACGTCAGAGGCATGGCAAAGCAGTATGTCCAATACGGAATTACCCAGGAGCTCGGCACATTCCCTGCCCGTGCCATAGCAGGAGCAGGCATCGACTACCACTTCAAGCAGATAGAGCTACAGTTCAACGTCAACAACATCATGAACACAAAGTACAGCCTTGGCGGCATCGGCACATCGCCTATCCGTCAGCAAGGCAGATGGATGTTGGGCTCTATAGCATATAAATTTTAAGAACTTCATGAAACAATATACTTCAACAGAACTACTTGCCGTCATTAAAGACTCACACTCTAACGCGGAAGAGAAAACTGCTTGCAGAATTGCTGATGACTATATAACGTATGCAGAATTAGAGCAGCGTTCGGACATAATAGCAAAGCATATCATCCTGAGATTAACCTCTCTTGGAGTATCTGATATGTCTTCTACTATCCGCATTGGTGTGAACATGGGGCGGTCAATAAATCTGTTGCCTACTGTTTATGCCATTGTAAAGACGGGATGCTGCTACGTGCCAATAGACGCTACGGTGCCAAAGGAACGCAGGAATTTCATCACGTCAGATGCCAGCATTGTCATAACTCTTACCGACGAACTCATTGAGGAGTTTTTAGCAGCAAGCGCTGTTGACTGTGAGCTGAAACACTTCAATCAGCCAGAGGCTTACGTCATCTACACATCCGGAACAACAGGCCAGCCTAAGGGTGTTCCTACAAGTTATAGCAGTCTTTATCACTTCATGATGCACCTTAGCGATGAAGACAACATCCGACTTGACAAAGACTCCGTATTGCTTCTCTTTGCAAGCATAAACTTTGATGCTTCAATAAAAGACATCTTCGGCACGCTCTTCTATGGCGCAACACTGGTCATTGCCGAGAACAAGGATAAGGAAAGTGCACGTAACATTGTTTCTATTCTGAACAATCAAAAGATTACCTACGCTTCTATTCCTCCGTCAATCCTTGCCTTAATGGAGACATTCGACTTTACGTCGCTTAAGACTCTTGTTTCCGGTGGCGAGACTATGCCAGCAAATGTTGCTGAGCAGATAATAGGCAAGAAACCATATCGCTTTTTGAACGCATACGGTCCTACCGAGTGTACCGTTATGTGCACACTGAACGAACTCAAGAGTCCGCTTGACTACAAGAATATCGGAAGACCATTGCCTGGTGTTGTGGCTTACGTCATCGACAATGAAAACAAATTGGTTGAGAATGGCGGCGAAGGCGAACTCGTTGTTGGAGGCATCCAACTAACGCAAGGTTACATCAATCGTCCTGAGCTAAACGAGAAGATGTTCTTTGAGAATCCTTTCACAGACACGGTTGACGACGCTCCTATTCTCTACCACACTGGCGATATAGTCAGAAAGCAAGAGGACGGATCATTCGTGTTTGTCGGCAGGAAAGACAAGCAAATCAAGATTCATGGCTTCCGTATTGAGATAGAGGAGATAACATCACACATCCTTAACTGCAAGGGTGTGGCTGCCGCATACGTACGAGTGGAGGATACGTGGGGAGACAAATTGCTGGTAGCCTACGTCATACTTGAAAACAACGCTGTTGACATTGATGTTATCAAGCATCGTCTGAATGGTCAGCTGCCTTACTATATGATTCCATCGTTCTGGAACGTCATCGACAAGTTCCCTCTAACGACCAACGGAAAGATTGACGACTCGCAACTTACCAACACATCTATAGAGAACCTGTTGGTAAACGACACCGAGTTGACCGATCTGGAAGAGCATATCATGCAGGTTGTGGCAAGCGTTCTGAACATCAAGAGTCTGAACATAAACCTTGACCTCATCGACGAAGTCGGACTTACATCTATACAACTGATGCGAATACAGTACGAGTTGGAACGTTCGGCTGTCGGCATCACAGTGGCTGGAATATACAAATATCGCACTATCAAGAGCATAGCAAAGCACAACAAGAAAGAAGTTGCGTATTGGTATAACGCTGACGAATCAACAACGAAACCTGTTGCCGTAATCGTAAGTGGCTTCACGGATTTCAGTTACATGTACACCAAGATTGCTGACCGTCTGTCAGATAATTTCGCTATTTACGTCATTGAGTCATACCACAATATCCTGGGCAAGACCTGGAATATCACAGCAGAGGAACTTATCGGCATATACACTGATATGTTGAAGGACATCAGAAGCAAGCACCACATAGCCTGCATCGCGGGTATATGCAACGGTGGCGACCAAGCTCTCTTGCTTGCTCATCGTATGTTTGCTGATAGTGAATACAAACCTCTGGTGGTAAACATGGATGGCGAGATAGGCAGAGACGCTGACCCAGAGAAGAATGCATCTATTGATTTCCCATTCTTCAGCGAAGAGGTGAACAAGCGCCGCAATCACATTGACTTGGCACTTTATGCTTCATATCCACAGTTCCATTACGATGGGCCGCTTGCGGTATTCCTTTGCAGCCATTTCTTTGATTATTGGACACCACTCGATCCAAACATGACTCCAAAGAAAGACTACTGGATGCGCCGCTTCTTTGAAACGAATGCAGAACGATGGAAGCAGACCTACCCCGAACTGGAGATTATCTCTCTACCCGCCAGTCACGCTGATTTCTGGCTCACGGAACCGTCTATCAGCATGATATGCGAACACATTATCGATAATACTAAATAAATAAACAATATGAATATAGAACAAAAGATTCAGCAGGCGGCCATTGATGCCGTGAAGGCTCTCTACGGCATTGAGCCAGACGAGAAGCAGGTACAGCTGCAGAAGACACGCAGCGAGTTTGAGGGTAACCTTACCCTCGTGGTATTCCCATTTGTGAAAGTGGCACGCAAGAAGCCAGAGCAGGTGGGCGAAGAGATAGGACAGTATCTCGTGGACAATAGCGGAGTAGTCTCTGCTTACAACGTAGTGAAGGGTTTCCTTAATCTCAGCATCGCCGATGCGGCATGGATGGAGTTGCTCAGCGCTATCGATGCAGACGAGCATTACGGAGAGAAGCAGGCTACGGAGAATAGTCCTTTGGTAATGATTGAATATTCTTCACCAAACACAAATAAGCCTCTGCACCTCGGTCACGTGCGTAATAACCTGCTTGGATGGTCTCTTGCTCAGATCATGCAGGCAAATGGTAACAAGGTTGTGAAGACAAATATCGTCAACGACCGTGGCATCCACATCTGTAAGTCGATGCTGGCATGGCTCAAGTATGGCAACGGCGAGACTCCAGAAACTTCAGGAAAGAAGGGCGACCACCTCATTGGCGACTACTACGTGGCATTCGACAAGCACTACCGCGAGGAGGTTAAGGAACTGAAGGCTAAGTTCATTGCTGAGGGAATGGACGAAGAGGCTGCAGAGACAAAGGCAAAGAACGAGTCTCCTCTCATCGTAGAGGCTCACGATATGCTCGTAAAGTGGGAGCAGAACGACCCTGAGGTACGTGCTCTTTGGGCAAAGATGAACGAATGGGTATATGCTGGTTTCGACGAGACTTACAAGATGATGGGCGTTGGTTTTGACAAGATTTACTATGAGTCAAACACTTATCTTGAGGGTAAGGAGAAGGTTGAGGAAGGCCTTGAGAAGGGATTCTTCTATCGCCGCCCTGACAATTCGGTATGGGCAGACCTCACTGGCGAAGGTCTTGACGAGAAGTTGCTGCTCCGTTCTGATGGCACATCGGTCTATATGACACAGGATATCGGTACAGCCAAGCTTCGTTTCCAGGACTTCCCTATCGACCAGATGATTTACGTTGTAGGCAACGAGCAGAACTATCACTTCCAGGTGCTGTCTATTCTCCTTGACAAGCTGGGCTTCAAGTGGGGCAAGGACCTCGTACACTTCTCTTATGGCATGGTCGAACTGCCAAATGGTAAGATGAAGAGCCGTGAGGGTACTGTTGTCGATGCTGATGATCTTATGGCTACAATGATAGAGGACGCTCGCCGTACCAGCGACGAACTGGGTAAGTTTGACGATATGACTGAGGAGGAGAAGCAAGAGATTGCACGCGTAGTTGGTCTCGGAGCATTGAAGTACTTCATTCTTAAGGTTGACGCTCGTAAGAACATGCTGTTCAACCCTGAGGAGTCTATCGACTTCAACGGTAACACAGGTCCATTCATCCAGTACACCTATGCTCGTATTCGCTCTATTCTCCGCAAGGCAGAGGCACAGGGCATCAGTGCTGCACCTGCTGCAACAGGACTTGCACAAAAAGAGATAGACCTCATTCAGAAGATTAGCGAATATAGCGCTGCTGTTGCACAGGCAGGCAAGGACTATTCACCTTCAGGCATCGCAAACTACTGCTATGAACTGACAAAGGCATTCAACCAGTTCTATCATGACTTCAGCATCCTCAATGCTGAAACAGAGGAGCAGAAGCAGTTCCGCTTGCTGTTGGCAAAGAATGTGGCTAAGACCATCAAGAATGGTATGGCGCTGCTCGGTATTGAGGTGCCTGAGCGTATGTAATAGCCTCCCCCAACCTAAGAGGAGATTATATATAATAAATTGTTGGCTCTACGAGAAAGTGTGTGGTTGATGATTATTTCGTTTCATAGCACTCAAACTATTATTCGATTGCACTCAAACGAACATTTGCTTGCACTCAAACGAACATACGTTAGCACTCAAACAATGCTAATCAAGTAGTTTTGGAATGCTCAAAACTTACGTTACGTTCGATAATATCATAGCTTTTAATCACATAAAACTATGAACACCCACACATAACTTCGTAGAACCTAATTGTTAATAGTAGATTGTGGCAAAGCAGAAATATTACGTTGTATGGCAAGGTAAGGTCCCGGGAATATACACTTCCTGGGACGAATGCCGTCAACAAGTGGAAGGTCAGGAAGGCAGCAAGTACAAGTCGTTCAAGACATTGGAAGAGGCACAGGATGCGTTCTCTGTCGGATACGATGTGTATAGGCAAGAACATCCCACCGTGCCAAAGCCCAAGACACATACAGCAGGTGCTGACGGCATAACACAGTACAACCCAGACTCGATGCCTGCTGCAGCCATCAATGAGTCGATAGCTGTTGATGCGGCATGCAGTGGTAACCCTGGCGCGATGGAATATCGTGGTGTATATCTGAAGACTGGTCGCCAATTGTTCCACGTCGGACCAATGTTCGGGACGAACAACATAGGAGAGTTCCTGGCATTAGTTCACGGTTTGGCATTCCTTAAGCAGAAGGGATTGCACACCATGCCTATATATAGCGACAGCCGTAATGCACAATTGTGGGTACGGGCAAAGAAATGCAAGACTAAACTGGAGCGCAACGCGAAGTCAGAACCTTTGTACCAACTTATAGAACGTGCAGAAAACTGGCTCAAAGCAAACACCTATTCCAACCCAATAATAAAATGGCCGACGGAGGAATGGGGGGAAATCCCAGCCGACTTCGGAAGGAAATAATTTCAGTTAACAGTTAACAACGGTTCTTTCCCCTGAAAATTGCCAGATGGACTCAACCAAGAGATGACACCCCTCGGTCGATTCTGAATTTTCAGACCAGACAAACCTCATATAAATATGTATTACAAAATATTCAGCGAGATAAACAAGATACCACGCCCTTCTCATCATGAGGAGAAGATAGCAGACTATCTATGCCAGTTTGCAGAGAATCATGGACTGGCGTGGCGTAGGGATAAGGAGAACTGTGTAGTGATTGAAAAGCCTGCATCGCCAGGATACGAAGACCATGAACCAGTGGTTATACTCAATCACATGGACATGGTTTGCGTGGCAGAGCAAGGAAAGAAATTCAATGCGCTGACAGATGGCATTGAGCCTGTTATCTTTGAAGAAAAAGGAAGTAAATGGATGCGTGCTAATCGTACATCGCTTGGTGCCGACAATGGCATCGGTCTGTCAATGGCACTAAACATTCTTGCCGACGATTCGCTGCAGCATCCGCGTCTTGAGGTACTGACAACGACCAATGAAGAGGACGGCATGAGTGGTGCATCACAGCTGTCACCCGATTTCATCAAAGGACGTCGTGTACTGAATCTTGATTCTGAGGCATACGACGAGATAACGACTGGTGCAGCAGGTGCATTCATACAGACAGCCCGTCTGCCATTCCACAAGATTCAGATGCCACAGGATTACACTGCCTATGAGGTAACTGTATCTGGAGGACAGGGAGGACACAGTGGTGTGGACATAAACAAAGGGCGCGCCAATGCTATCAAGGTGCTGGCAAACCTGCTGCTTGTTGCCATACGCCAGTGTGACATCAAGCTCTACCTTGTCAACTTTGAGGGTGGCAACGCAGCGGCATCAATCCCGGGTAATGCTAAGGCTAAGATCATTGTCCCTAAGGATAAGACGGAGCAGTTTGATGTATTGGTAACTCAATGCGACGAAGCCCTGAATGCTGAATATAGCGAGACAGACCCTGGCATACAGGTTGACAGCATACCATCGGTATGGCATGGTGCCGTAGTAAGTGAGGAGGGAACTCATCTGCTGTTGGCATGTATCAACGGTATTCCTGTGGGACCAACGGAGATGCTTGACAATTCAGAGACACCAATGACGAGCAACAACATCGGCGTCGTAGCTATGCAATCGGCAAAGGATAAGAGTGCGATGATGAATACCTTCTCGGTGACTACTCACACACGCAGCTTTGACGACCAGAAGATGGAGCATCTGGCTGACCAGATAAAGAAAATCTTTGAGGTAAGTGGTGCTGAAGTTGAGACGGTCATGAACGCACCGGGATGGAAAGAAGACGAGAGCAACGAACTTGTGGAACTGACTTGCAAGACTTTCAACGACGTATTGGGCTTCGAACCAAGGAAAGTCAACATGCATTTCGTGCTTGAAGCTGGTTACCTCGTCAACATTTTCCCTGGACTCCACATCTCAAGCATCGGTCCTCGAATCCTTGAACCACACTCTACCAACGAGCGTGTACAGATGGATACCATAGATAACATCTGGAAGGTTGTGGTCGAACTGTTAAAGAGAATGTAGCACACTCCCCCCGCTTGCACGATAATGAAAGTTCTGATCCTAAGCACATACGAGACAGCCGGTGGTGCAGCCATTGCCGCAAACCGACTGATGCATGCCTTTCGGAAGAATGGCGTGCAGGTCAGCATGCTTTGTCGCAAGAACCTATCGTGGTGGCCAGGCAAGAATCCACAATCATGGACGAGCATCCTGGAACGCGGAATAATCTGGTGTGCGACACATCTCCTTCCATCCGGAAATTCGAGAGGCAGTTCGCTTTGGGCAACAGACATCGCTCTTTTGGGGCAGGACATAACAAAAACGCAGGAATATCGTGAGGCTGACGTCATTCACCTGCACTGGGTTTGCCAAGGATTCATCTCGCTGAAAGCCATCGAAGGTTTCATCCGCGACGGCAAGAAGGTCGTTTGGACGATGCATGACGCATGGAATGCTATGGGTGCCTATCACCTGAAGATACAGCAGCAGGACGACTGCCTTGAGCGTTGGACGTGGAAAAGGAAGCAGCGTCTATACGAAAGTAGGCAGATTCAGTTCGTCACATGTAGTGAGTGGCTGAAGGGCGAGGCAGTCAGCAGTCGGCTGATGGCATCACAAAACGTCGTTGCTATACCAAATCCTCTGGACACAGACCTCTTCAAACCACACCCCCACCCTAACGAGCGCCGCGTATTGTTCGTAGCACAGGACGTCAACAACAAGATGAAGGGTATGCAGTATCTTATGGAGGCAGGGGAGATAATCAACAAGGACGAGGAGCAAAAGGTTGAGATTATTGCTTTGGGACGTGACATTCCTTACATCAAAGACACAAAGAAAATGGCAGAGCTGTATGCCTCCGTTGATGCCTTTGTACTTCCTTCGCTTTCCGAAAACCTGCCAAACACGATTATGGAGGCAATGGCATGTGGCACACCATGTGTCGGATTCAACGTCGGTGGCATTCCTGAGATGATAGACCATAAGGTCAACGGTTATCTTGCTAACTACAAGGACGCGACGGATCTTGCAGAAGGCATAAGATACGTGCTTAGCGAAGACAATCACAGCCGCTTGTCGGAGGCTTCAAGAAAGAAGATAATAGACTGCTACAGTGAAAAGGCGGTAGCTGAGAGATACATTGAGGTAATGCATAATTCATGATGCATAATGCATAATTCATAATTACGAATGCCATCCGGATGGTCCGCTAAACCGCTAAAAACGTCAAAACCGTCAAAACGCAAAACATCCCCCCATGACAGTAACAATCATTGTTCCCGTTTACGGTGTAGAACGCTACATACGTGAGTGTGCAGAATCGCTCTTCACTCAGACATACAAAGATATCGAATATATCTTCTGCGACGACTGTACTCCCGACAGGAGTATAGAGGTTCTGCATGAGGTCATGGACGAACATCCGGAACGCACACCGCATGTCCGCATCATCCGCAATGAGAAAAATAAGGGGTTGGGTGGCACACGCCTGCATCTCGTTTCTGAGATAAAGACCGACTACTTCATGATTGTTGACAGCGACGACTTGCTTCCGGCTAATTCTGTGGAGACATTGGTAAGGCAAATGGAAAGGACAAATACTGACATCGTCGATGCTGCGTATGCAGAATATGCCAACGGAAATGCCAGTAGCGCCTTCATGCCTTGTCATCTCACGGGCAGAAAATATCTCAACAAGGTGCTGTGCAACAACCTTGTCTCGCTGCACGTGTGGGGCAAACTGTACAAAAGCAGCATATTGACAAAGCTGCCGGACATGTTCTGCGAAGGTATTGACTATGCAGAGGACATGTGCGCTACGACACGCCTTGCCTCCATTACTACCCGTTCGTGGACAGACGAGGTGGTTTACTATTACCGTACGGACAATATCAACTCCTACACGCAGAATGTCTCGAAGAAGAACATCCTCTCTTACTTCCGTGCCTGTGGCAAGATTCTTTCGTTCTATCACCGCCAGGGGCATCTGCCTTTTGCACTTGAGATAGGAATGCTCAATGCCTATCGTGAGTGTCGCAAGTCCAACATCGGCTTTGATGTAGCCGACGACGCGATAAGATACGTGCCACAGCATTTCCGCGCAGGACTCATCTTCCGCCTATTACGTTCCAATTCCGTACCGCTTTTCATAGGCGACTACGTGTATAGACTATTCAGAGCATTAGCAGCATGAGCGAATCACTGAAAGACAAGACAGCCAAAGGACTCTTCTGGGGTGCCATGAACAGTGGCACAACGCAGATACTGAACCTCGTCTTTGGCATTGTTCTCGGGCGACTTCTATCGCCTGAGGCATATAGCGTCATAGCCATACTCACCATCTTTGTTGCCATTGCGGGCGACCTTCAGAGCTCTGGGTTTACTCAAGGATTGGTAAACCTGAAACGCCCAACGGCAAGGGACTACAACTCCGTGTTCTCTTTCAACATCATCATGTCGGTGACGATGTATGCTATACTATTCTTCTCAGCACCGTTTATTGCTGACTTCTATGGCAAACCGTACCTGACGGACGTCTCACGCGTACTTTTTCTTACCTTCCTCATTGCATCCTTAGGCATCGCCCACGGTGGATACATGACAAAGAACATGATGAACAGGGAACTCGCTATCATCGGTGCCGTTGCATTGCTGTGCTCTGGCACGGTGGGCATAACACTCGCTTTCATCTACCGCAACTACTGGGCACTCGTATGGCAGCAGATAACCTACATCACGGTCGTAAACATCGGCAGGTATTACTTTGTGCGTGAGTGGCGTCCACGGCTCACTCTCGACTTCCAACCGGTTAAGCAAATGGCACCGTTTGCCTTGAAAATACTCGTTACGAAGATAGTAACGACCATCAGCAACAACATTCTTACGAACATCTTTGGTAAGCTCTTCACCGACCATCAGGTGGGCAACTACTCGCAGGCATTTAAGTGGGACACCATGGCTAACTCGCTTGTGGCCAACACAGTAGGACAGATAGCGCAGCCAGTGCTTGTTGAAGCCTCACCTGACTCCTCACAAGGAGGGGAACAGAGAGTAGGAAACAGTCAGCTGACGGTGTTCCGCAAGATGGTTCGCTTCACTGCCTTCCTGTCCATGCCGCTGATGTTTGGACTGTCGCTGGTAAGCAGAGAGTTCATCTTCATAACCATTGGCGAACTCTGGATGGGTTGTGTGCCGATGCTACAGGTGCTATGCATCTCCGGCGCCTTTATGCCTTTATACACCATGTACCAGAACCTCGCCATCTCACGCGGCAGGTCCGACATCTTCATGTGGCTGAACATCGGGCAGATTGTGGGACAGATTGTGCTGGTAGTAGTATTGCACAGCTGGTCGATGCAGGCCATGGTAGATGCTTATTCACTGTTCTTGATTATCGGTTTGCTGCCGTGGCACATGCTCACTGGCAGTCTCATCGGATACAGATGGATAGATGCCGTAAAAGATGTTGCACCATTTACGCTTGCCGCTGCTGCCGTAATGCTTGGCGTACACTATCTGACGGCATCAATAGAGAACGAGATTCTACTCATCATCCTACGCATTCTGCTCGCCGCCGTTGCTTATTATGCAATAATGAAGATAGCAAAGGTGCAGATACTCAAGGAGTGTGAGGAGTTTGTAATGAGAAAAATAAAGCGATGATTCCCGAAAAGAATCATCGCTTTATTCGTTTATACAAGTCAACAAAGGCGTGATGATGATGGCTGACTCGCTTCTCCTCTGGCGGTAGTTGCATGTAATCGCCATACATCTGAGTAAGATAACGGTCGTACTGCCCTGGTATATTAACCTCGCGCCCATCAAAAGTCTTCTTGACACATGGCGTAAGCCAGTCAGCAGGGTATATTTCCTTCTCTGCCCATGCACCACCGTAGTTGGCAATGCGGGTAGCTGTGGCATAAGGATTTGAACGCGCTATGCCATCAAGTTTCTTAATAATGAAACGGCGCATTCGTTCTCTGCCAATGATGAACGCTAACGTCTGGACAGCAGCACGGCCATATTCCTTCGGTTGAAGGAACAGAGAGAGATACTCCTTCAGTGACAGACGTGCCAGACAAGCATTAATCTTATTGTTCCAACGCTTGAACCTTCGCATCAGCATGCATGCCTCTTCGGCATCTGCCGCTGTGCCATCCATAGGGAAGATATCTATGTATATGCCATGCATGCAAGGCACATTCTCCAACTCAATGAGAGTGGTGTTCTTGTCACAAAACTTTGAGAAGAAATAAGGATAACCTTCCATCTCGGGCGTAGCGAGTTCGTAGTCGTCCATGTTCGACGCCTTGCATATCTCAATAAAGCGGTCGTAATCCGGTCGAGGCATAGCAACGTCGATGTCATCGTCCCATGGTATCATGCCCTCATGGCGTATAGCACCGATTACTGTGCCACCAACACAATAATAGGTCAGACCATGTTCCTCACACAATCCAACAAATCTGTCAAGGCATCCCAACAGTATGTCGTTCCATCGCTGACGTTCCTCAGCAGAAAAATTATATTCCATTGCCCTTATTACTTATAACTATACCCACCGTTCACCTCAATCACGCTGCCGTTGACGAAGGCATTGTCAAGGCAGAAGGCGTATGCCTGGGCTATCTCCTCTACTGAAGCGAAGCGGTGGATGGCTGTCTTGCGACAAATATTCTGTCGAATCTCCTCCGGTTTATTCTTCTGCCATTCCGTCTCCACAAATCCTGGAGCAATGGCATTAACGGTTGTCTGCTTTGGTTCATATACCTTTACGAGGTTCTTCACCAAAGCATGGATAGCTGATTTCACTACGCCGTAGCCCAGAACGGTGGCATGAGGATATACGCCCATAGCCGAACCGGTGAAGAGGATGCGGCTGTCATTGGCTGTGATAGTAAACAACTCTCGCAGAAGGATTACATGACCATTCAGCCCTGCCTCCATCATATCATCCCATTCCTCATCGGTCATGCTCTCAAACGAAGAACGACGCGTGACGCCAACATTGCAGACGATACAGCAGACCTCATCGGTATGCTGCCGTATGAATTCTGCAAAGCGGTAGGTTTCCTTACGGTTGGTATGATCTGCCTGTGTCATTATTACGGCATCGCCTAACTCTGCCTGTACCTGACGTGCTGCTTCTTCGTCATGGGCGTATGATGTTATCACCCTATACCCTTTGCCTACCAACATACGCACCACACCAAGACCGATGCCTTTGGTACCACCAGTTACTACTGCTGTCTTCATTTGATGTCCGGATTAGGCTGGTTGTCAATCTTACTGAGCGTGTCGCGGTACTTTGCAAGGATTTCTTCCTTGATCTTTGTAGTGCTGACGCCCTCGCCTCTTGGGAAGTAGAACACCGTGACACCTAATTCCTTCAGGTAGTCGTACTTACCAACCCAGTCGTCGCCCACAACGAAGATGTCGATGTTCAGGTTGCGTACGATGTCCGTATGGTCAAGTGAATGCTGCGGAATGACTATGTCTGGATGGCGCAATGCCTTGATGATGGCTATGCGTTCCTCAAACGGAATGATTGGAGGTTTCTTATAAGTACACACCAGTTCGTCGGTACTGACTCCCACAATCAGCGTATCGCCCAAGCCACGGGCATACTCTATCATCTTCAGATGATTGCTATGGAACATGTCGAACGTTCCACTTGTATATACTACAACACGATTATTATACATTATTCTTATTTGTTACTGCTTAATTGCCTTTCAGCAAAAGCAAGATCTTCCTTATATGTTATCTTAATGTTTGTCGGTTCGCCGCTGACGACGTGTATCTTCGTGTCAGGCAGATAGCGGAACACCACGCTGCAATCGTCTGTTGGTTGGAACGAAGGGTCCTGTAATGCAAGGTCGAATGCCTTGGCTATGACTCCACGGCGGAAGCCTTGCGGCGTCTGAACGTTAAACAACGTAGAGCGTGGCGGTATGGCTGTAATGACCAATTCTTCTCCTTCCGAGGCACAAGCCTGGATAATCGTATCCGTACTTGGCACTGCCACATCTACGGCATCATACTCCTGGAGCGCGTCAAGGCAATCGTCGATGATGCGCTGGCTTACCAACGGGCGGACGCAATCATGGAAGAGCAGGCAGTCATCGTTGCTCTTATACGCCTCCAATGCAGCCAACGACGAATGGTAACGCTCTTTTCCGCCGCACAACACATGACGAACCTTCGCATAACCACGTCTGGCGACCATCGCTTTCACATCTTCCACATAGTCCTGTCGTGAGACAATGGCAATCTCGTCAATACGACTGTTGCGGTGGAAAGCCTCTATCGTATGCTCGATAATCATCTTGCCAGCAACCTCAAGAAACTGTTTCGGACGGTCGCCACCTACTCGTGAACCAGACCCTCCTGCTAATATCACTGCTACATTCATACTGCAAATTTACACGTTTTCTTTAATATAACAAAGGATGCAAACCTAATATTAAGCAATTTTTGCACGCTTTACGCACTTTTTCAGTCATTTATGCATTGCGGTTTGCATATTATTTAGTATTTTTGCATCGTAAACCAATAAGTGTTATGTTAAAAGAGAGCAAAATTTTTGTTGCTGGACACCGCGGAATGGTTGGTTCAGCCATTGTTCGTGAACTGCAAAGACAGGGTTACACGAACATAATAACTCGTTCGCATAAGGAGCTTGACCTGACCCGTCAGGCAGATGTAGAGGCTTTCTTCGCTGAGGAAAAGCCTGAGTATGTATTCCTTGCTGCTGCCAAGGTTGGTGGCATCATTGCCAATCAGAGTGCGCTTGCCGACTTCATGTACGACAACATGATTCTCGAGATGAACGTAATCCATGCGGCATGGAAGAATGGTTGCAAGAAACTTGAGTTCCTTGGATCATCGTGTATCTATCCACGCATGGCGCCACAGCCTATGCCTGAGTCGTGTCTTCTGACCAGCGAACTGGAGAAAACAAACGAGGCGTATGCACTGGCAAAGATAAGTGGCCTGAAGTATTGTGAGTTTCTGAATCGTCAGTATGGCACAGACTACATCAGCGTCATGCCTACAAACCTCTATGGTCCTAACGACAACTACCATCCAGAGCACTCACACGTGTTGCCAGCCCTTATCCGTCGTTTCCACGAGGCTAAGGAGGCAGGTATCAAAACAGTAACATGCTGGGGCGATGGCAGTCCGCTGCGCGAGTTCCTTTACGTCGATGACCTGGCCAATCTCTGTGTATTCCTGATGCAAAACTATAGTGGCAACGAGACTGTCAATGCTGGTACGGGCAAGGAACTGACCATAAAGGCGCTGACAGAATTAGTGGCTAAGGTAGTAGGATATGAGGGAGAGATACTCTGGGACACCACACGTCCTAACGGGACTCCACGCAAACTCCTCAACGTAAGCAAGGCAACGAGCCTGGGATGGACCTATAAGACGGAATTGGAGGATGGCATCCGTCTGGCATACAAGGACTTTTTGGAGAATCCAATGCGTGCAGAAAGATAGGACCCCCTAGCCCCCTGTGAGGGGGAATAGTAATATATGACTTACAAAACAGCAGAAACAATATACAATGGAGAAAAGAAATGTAGCCCTTATTACGGGCGTTACTGGTCAGGACGGCAGCTATCTTGCTGAGTTCCTGCTTGCTAAGGGATATGAAGTACACGGCATCATTCGCCGTTCAAGTGTTGACTACCGTGAGCGCATTGCTCATTTGGAGAACGGAAAGTATAGTTCCCCCTCTCAGGGGGATAGGGGGTCCTTCCACCTCCACTACGCAGACATGACCGACTCAATGTCGCTCGTGAAGCTGGTGGGCATGGTTCAGCCTACAGAGATATACAATCTGGCGGCACAGTCGCATGTTCAGGTCAGCTTCGACGCACCTGAATTCACTGCCGATGTTGACGCAACGGGTGTGCTTCGTGTGCTGGAAGCCGTGCGCACAAACCACCTCGAGAAGACATGTAAGATATATCAGGCATCGACATCCGAGCTCTACGGCAAGGTGGAGGAGGTTCCTCAGAACGAGAATACACCGTTCCACCCATACTCACCATACGCCGTTGCAAAGCTCTATGGCTACTGGATAATCAAGGAATACCGCGAGGCATACAACATGTTCTGTTGTTCTGGCATCCTGTTCAACCATGAATCGGAGCGCCGTGGCGAGACTTTCGTGACACGAAAGATAACTCTTGCTGCTGCCCGTATTGCTCAAGGCAAGCAGGACAAGCTCTATCTCGGAAACCTTTCGTCACTCCGCGACTGGGGATATGCCAAGGATTACGTCGAGTGTATGTGGCTCATTCTGCAGCATGACAAACCAGAGGACTTCGTCATCGCTACCGGTGTGCAGCACTCAGTGCGCGAGTTCGCTTACTATGCGTTTAAGGCTGCCGGCATCGAACTGGAGTTCAAGGGCGAAGGAATGGACGAAAAGGGCATCTGCGTGAGTGGTCCTGCCAACCTCATCGGCAAGGCTCTCATCGAGGTAAGCGAGGATTTCTACCGCCCAACTGACGTTGTCAACCTCTGGGGTGACCCTTCAAAGGCAAAGCGTGAGTTAGGATGGAACCCACAGACCACTACCTTCGAGCAGCTTGTCAACATCATGGTGAAGCATGATATGGAGAAAGTAGCTGCCGATCATGTAGCAAGTGTCATGCGTACAAACCTTGCTGAGTACCTGGAGAAGGGCCTTGTGAAGTAACGTTAAGCACCTTTCATGCTGCGTTTCGTAGCCTTTCATCGGACGAAACGTAGCGATTCATGTTGTAATTACTGAGTCTTTAGACTGTAATTACTGAGTAATCACACTGTAATTACTCAGTCTTTACACCGTAAAGACTCAGTAATTACGTTTTAAACCAATACCATTCACACGATGAAAGGCATTGATTCGCATGATGAAACATACTGAATAAAACAATGCGACAGCCCACATGACACTCTTGTCTGTTGGGCTGTCGCTCTCTATAAAAGGGAAATGTAATCCTAATTAATATTTAATAATGAATAATGAATAATTCAAACGGATAAAGAATAGCAAATGTGAAGAATCAGAGTTGCCCCCATTCGGAACTTATGTGCAACACAGTGCAACATTCATTATTCACTCTTCATTATTCATTATTCATTCTTCAGGTACTCGTCAACCTTCTTTGCGGCGTCGCGTCCTGATGCCATAGCACGCACAACGAGACTTGCACCGTTGGCAGCATCACCACAAACGAACACGTTCTCAGCAAACTCTGGCTGCTGTGGCTTGAGGAATCCCATTGCGAGGAATACTATCTCGGCCTTGATAATCTCAGGATCGCCAGCCTCAACCATTATTGGACGGCCACCCTCTGGGTTTGGTTTCCAGTCGATTGGCTGCACGCGGACACCAGTAAGCTTGCCATCCTTGCCGATGAACTCCAGCGAATTGATGTTCCAACGGCGTACGCAACCCTCCTCATGACTTGATGTTGTCTTCAGAGTGCGTGGCCAGTTTGGCCATGGATTCTGTGGATCCTCAGGACCTTCGACTGGCTTTGGCATGATCTCAATCTGCGTAACGGACTTACAACCCTGGCGATGGCTCGTTCCGATACAGTCAGAGCCAGTGTCACCACCACCAATTACGAGCACGTTCTTGCCCTTAGCGGTAACGCGTTCAGCCTTAGAGTATTCCATTCCGGCAAGCACACGGTTCTGCTGTGAGAGCAGTTCGAGGGCGAGATGAACACCTTGCAGTTCACGTCCAGGAATGTTCAGGTCGCGTGCCTGTGGCGTACCAGTACTGATAACGTATGCATCGAAGCCCGAAGGAAGTGCAGTTACGTCGATTTCCTGATTGTACTTGAACTCAATTCCTTCCTGTACGAGCAGGTTAATACGGCGATCGATGACCTTCTTGTTAAGCTTGAAGTTTGGAATGCCATAGCGAAGCAATCCGCCAGCAGCCTCGTTCTTGTCGAAAACAGTAACGCTGTAACCCATTTTGTTCAGACGATTAGCAGCAACAAGACCAGCAGGGCCAGCACCGATTACTGCAACCTTCTTGCCGTTGCGCTCATACTGCTGAGGACGAATGTAGTCCTCACGCCATGCAGCCTCTGTGATTGCGGCCTCGTTCTCACGGTTTGTAGTAGGCGCATGGTCAGTAAGGTTGAGCACACAAGCCTTCTCACAGAGTGCAGGACAGATGCGTCCGGTGAACTCAGGGAAGTCGTTTGTCTCGTTAAGGCGACGGTACGCCGTCTCCCACTCTCCCTTGTAGAGTGCGTCGTTGTATTCAGGTGCCTTGTTGCCTAATGGACATGCCCAGTGGCAGAAAGGCACACCGCAGTCCATACAGCGAGAAGCCTGCTCCTTACGGTCATGAGTATTGAGCGTCTGCTCTACCTCACTGAAGTCTAATATTCTATCATATATAGGACGGTAACCAGCTTCCTTGCGTGGTACCTCCATGAATGCTTTTAATCTTCCCATAAGACCCCCACCCCGTCCCTCCCCCGTTAGTAGGGGGAGGGAGTAATTTGTTTTGTCCGCTGGAGTGGGTAAGCGGTTTTAATTTATTATTGATAAAGACCTGAAATTCCCCTGGAATAGATGCTTTTGCTATTCCCCCTCCCTAATAACGGGAGGGGGTTAGGGGGTGGGTCTTTTAGTTGTTAATAATCTGCATATTAGCTATCTTCTCCTGAAGCTGTCGCATCTTCTCCTCCTGCAGTACTCTCTTGTACTCGATAGGTACCACCTGGATGAAGTCTTCGATGTAACGGTTCCAGTCATCAAGCATCTTACGAGCCAGAGCTGAGCCTGTATAGAGGTAGTGCTGACGAATAAGCTCATGGAGTTCCTTACGTGCAGAGGCCTCTTCTACGAGGTTTATCTCTACCTGATCCATGTTACAGAAGTAGTCGAAGTTATGGTTCTTGTCCCAAACGTATGCAACACCGCCTGACATACCTGCCGCGAAGTTTCGTCCAGTCTCACCAAGCACAACCACACGACCACCTGTCATGTACTCGCAACAGTGGTCACCAGCACCTTCGATTACGGCAATCGCACCAGAGTTACGCACGCCGAAGCGCTCGCCTACACGGCCATTGACGTAGAGTTCGCCGGTAGTAGCACCGTAAAGACCTGTGTTACCTGCGATGATGTTATCCTCTGCAACGAAGTCTTGGCTTGAGCGTGCTGGAGGAAGAATAGAGATTCTACCGCCTGAAAGACCCTTACCGAAGTAGTCATTACACTCACCCTCGAGCTTAAGGTTTACACCGCTGACTGCGAATGCACCAAACGACTGGCCTGCTGAGCCTTTGAACTTGATGTTGATAGTAGAGTCTGGCAATCCTGCCTCACCATATTTCTTTGCGATAACGCCTGAAAGCATGGTACCAACGGCACGGTCAGTATTCTTGATGGCATAGTCAAGGTTGACTTCTTCCTTAGTCTCTATTGCCTTTTCGCATGCCTTGATGATCTCCATATCCTTCACATCGCTGACCTTTGTGAACTCGCCACGGTCCCAATAGAGAGATTTCTCTGTCTCTGGCATGTAGAGCAGACGTGAGAAGTCTATTGTGCTATGCTTTGATCCAGCCTCAGTAGGCTTAACCTCAATAAGGTCTGTGCGGCCGATGATGTCCTTAAGCGACTTCGCACCAACCTCCGACAGGTACTCGCGGACCTCTTCTGCAAGGAAGGTAAAGAAGTTAATGACGTACTCATAGTGTCCACGGAACTTAGCACGAAGTTTCTCGTCCTGTGTCGCTACACCCACTGGGCAGGTATTAGTGTTACACTTACGCATCATGAGACAGCCGAGGACTATCAGTGGAAGTGTACCGAATGAGAACTCATCAGCACCAAGCATTGCCATTGCAACAACGTCGCGGGCTGTCTTCAGCTGTCCGTCGGTCTGCAGACGAACCTGATTGCGGAGGCCGTTGATAACGAGTGTCTGCTGGGTTTCTGCAAGACCAATCTCTGGAGAGATACCAGCGAAACGCATAGACGATGCTGGCGATGCACCTGTACCACCCTCTGCACCTGAGATAACGATAAGGTCTGCCTTTGCCTTTGCCACACCGGCAGCAATGGTTCCTACACCGCTCTCTGCCACAAGCTTAACGCTGACTGCGGCTGTTGGGTTGATATTCTTGAGGTCGAAGATGAGCTGAGCAAGGTCTTCGATGCTATAGATGTCGTGATGTGGTGGAGGAGAGATGAGTGTAATTCCAGGAATGGCGTTACGTGTCTTAGCAATAATCTTGTTAACCTTAAAGCCTGGCAGCTGACCACCTTCTCCTGGCTTAGCGCCTTGTGCTACCTTGATCTGGATTTCCTCTGCATTCACGAGGTATTCTGCCGTAACACCAAAGCGGCCTGATGCTATCTGCTTTGTCTTAGAAGACAGGCTGATGCCGTCAACCTCACTGTGATAGCGGTCGTTATCCTCGCCACCCTCACCAGTATTGCTACGAGCGCCGAGCTTGTTCATAGCCAGAGCGAGTGCCTCATGTGCCTCAATAGAGAGCGCACCGAACGACATCGCACCGGTAACGAAGTGCTTAACGATAGACTCTACTGGCTCTACTTCGTCCATTGGAGTAGGAACGGCAGCCTTCTTGAATCCGAAGAAGTCGCGCAGGAAGATTGGCTTCTCCTTATCGTCAACGCTCTTCGACCACTCCTTGAACTTCTTATAAGAGCCCAGACGGGTAGCAATCTGCAGGTTAGCGATGGTCTCTGGGTTCCATGCATGGTCTATTCCGTCCTTGCGATAAGAGAAGAGGCCCTGGTTAGGAAGCAGAGTTTCCGCACGGAACGCAAAGCCTTCGTCGTGCAAAGCAATAGAATCCTTTGCGATTTCCTTAAGGCCTACGCCACCGATTGTTGATATTTCGGTACCGAAATACTTCTTGAGCACGTTCTCAGAAACACCGATGCTCTCGAAGATCTTTGCACCACGATAAGAGCGGATGGTAGAGATACCCATCTTAGACATGATCTTCTTCAGACCCTTATCCACTGCCTTGATGTAGTTCTTCTCTGCCGTTGCATACTCTTCCTGTATCTTATGTGTCTTGACAAGGTTGTCAAGAACGGCGAATGTCATGTAAGGGTTGATGGCAGAAGCACCATAACCGAGGAGCAATGCTGCATGCATCACCTCACGAATCTCACCAGACTCAACGATAAGAGCTGTCTGTACGCGCTTCTGTACTGAGATGAGGTAGTGGTGAACAGCACTAACGGCAAGCAGAGATGGTATTGCTGCATGCTTCTCATCTACGTCGCGGTCGCTCAGGATGATGTAGTTTACACCCTCATCAACACTCTCTTCTGCCTTCTTGCAGAGGTCATCGAGTGCCTGACGCAAACCGCTTTCGCCCTTGCTCACCTCAAAGAGGATAGGAAGCTTCTGTGTCTTGAAGCCCTTGTAGCGGATGTTACAGAGTATATCAAGCTGAGTATTTGTCAGGACTGGCTGTGGCAGGCGCACCATCTTGCAGTTTGACTCGTCTGGAGTAAGGATGTTCGTGCCTACTGCACCGATGTATTCGGTCAGCGACATGACGAGTTCCTCACGGATAGGGTCAATAGCAGGGTTGGTAACCTGCGCAAACTGCTGGCGGAAGTAGTTGAAGAATACCTGTGGTTTGTCAGAGATGACAGCGAGAGGAGTATCGTTACCCATTGCGGCAACTGGCTCCTGACCATTGGTACACATAGGAATGATGGTCTTGTCGATATCTTCCTGTCCGTAGCCGAAGATGCGAAGCTTTGCGTCATAGTTATCAACGCCGTTCTCCACCTTACGACCTGACTTCAGTTTCTCAAGCTGTATGCGGTTGGTTGAGAGCCACTGACGATATGGATGCTCAGAAGCGAGCTTCTGCTTGATTTCGCCGTCGTAGTAGATCTGACCTTCCTGAGTATCGATAAGAAGAATCTTACCTGGCTGCAGACGACCTTTTGACACCACGTCGCCTGGTTCAAAGTCCATCACACCGACCTCACTCGCAACGACCATCATGCCGTTCTTGGTGATGGTATAGCGCGAAGGACGAAGTCCGTTACGGTCAAGCATACCGCCAGCGAAACGTCCGTCGGAGAACATCAGTGCTGCTGGGCCGTCCCATGGTTCCATGAGGATTGAGTAATACTCATAGAATGCCTTCAGATCCTCTGAGATTGGGTTCTTGTCATTGAACGACTCTGGCACGAGAATGGCCATAGCCTGTGGCAGAGACATGCCTGACATCACGAAGAACTCGAACACATTGTCGAGCGAAGCAGAGTCAGACATGTCGTTCTGAAGAATAGGACGTATCTCCTTTATATCGCCCAGTGCCTCAGAAGAGAGCACAGACTCACGTGCCTGCATCCATCCACGGTTGCCACGTACAGTGTTTATCTCGCCGTTATGGCAGAGGAAGCGGAATGGCTGAGCCAGCTTCCACTTTGGGAATGTGTTCGTAGAGAAGCGTGAATGCACAAGTGCCAGACCCGAAGTGAAGTAGTTGTTCGAGAGATCTGGGAAGAATCGGCGCAGCTGGCCTGAGGTCAGCATACCCTTATAAATAATAGATGTATTAGAAAGTGAACAGATATAGAAGTCCTCATCGTCGATGCGGTTCTCTATCTTTTTACGCACCTTATAGAGAATGCGCTCAAAATGCTCGACGTTTTCATCCGAAACGCCGGTAATAAACACCTGCTTGATGTCAGGCTGCACGTCGCGAGCTGCCACGCCAGGCACATCGTTGTTAGTTGGAACGTTACGCAGATGCATGAGAGTAAGTCCCTCACGCTCAATCTCTTCAATCATTACCGAGAGAATCTCAGCCTGTTTAGCCTCGTCTTTTGGCAAGAACACAAGGCCTGTTCCATACTTACCCTTCTCAGGTACAGGAATACCTTGCAGCAGAATGAACTCATGTGGTATCTGAAGCAGGATACCAGCACCATCGCCAGTCTTGTCTCTTGTCTCGGCTCCACGATGCTCCATGTTCTCAAGCACCTTAAGAGCGTTATCGACAAGGTCGTGGCTCTTGTTTCCGTGGATGTTTACCACCATGCCCACACCACAAGCATCATGCTCGTACTGGGCACTATACAATCCATTTCCCTTTTTCATCATATTGTTCGTTTTTTAGTGAGTAATCCGTGATTTCTATCCCGGAATTACACATTATCCTTTCAAATTGTTTGCAAAATTACTAAAAATCTTTCATATTGATAACATTTTCGCTAAATATCTTCTATTTAAATAGTTTTATTTTCAGTAAAACTAACAATATGACATATTATCTATTTGTATAATAAAAAACTGTAAGCAATCAGCATTAGATTACTTACAGTTTTAAGATTTCTTGTTACAAGTCAATGATTCCCAACAAAAACTTACGTTATCATGCTCATTTTCTGACGAGGAATTTCTTTCCTTCTGTCACCACGATTGCAGCATTGGCACACGAATCAAGTGCCCTTCCGTCAAGCGAATAGCATGGCGACGGCTTGGAAGATGTGGTAACGCCGCATACTGTTGATGCCGAAGGCATGCAGTAGGTTATCAGGAAGCGATACATACGGGCAAGGTCGTCAGTCTTAACCGGCACAGCATGTCCCGTGCCGAAGTTCTTCAGCAGTTGATATTCGGCAGAAACATTGTCGAGGATTGACATCAGATGCTGCATCTGCGTATCGTAATTTGGATCGTCGTCGGTGTTATAGAACAGGAAACATGGACATGCTTTTGCCTTGATTGCTGTTGCCCCACCCTGCTGTGCCCAGGCATCGGCCTTGCTTCCGAACAGGGATTCAGATGCGGCATAGGTTGTATAGACATCCATGTGCTTATATTCGTTTGTCGTAGCCGGCATAAGACTGTAGTCGAACACACCAGGACCGAGGAATGCGCCTTGTATCTCTGCACTCTCTTCAGGGAAGCGTCCACGGGTGTTATCCTTCCATTCGACAAAAGGAGCATCGCCTATAGCCAACGAGGCTGCCGTCGAACCACGTGAGAATCCATAGAGAACAACATCGTTTCCAAGTCCAAGTTCACGGCCAACGCCTCTGACGGTGCGTATCGCAGAGTGCACTTTGCGTGCTGCATCTGGGTTTACTTCTATGGCGCCGTATTCTTTCTGCGCACCGCCTGGACGGTTTCCGCGTCCCCAATCGCAATACTTAGGATGGTCGGCAATAGCCCACGCAGCACCAACTGCTGGTGCTCCTTCCATGAACGAATCAGAGAACATTCCCCAGGCATAGCCCAGGAACATTCGCTTATGCTGATTGCCGGCATAGCTGTTGCTGTATGAGAAAGACAGAATGGTAGGAACGTGGCGTGAAGGATTAGCCGGATAGACTATGTCCATATAGAGTGAGTCTGGCTTGGTGTAGGTATCAGGGTAGTTATACACCTTGTTGTCATCGAGATAGTATGACACATCACGCTGCAGTCGATAGCCTTCGAACAGCACGTATGCACGATCGGTGGAGATGTTGGTGCATTCGCAGAACGTTCCTTTGTTCATTTCGGCATTTATCTTGATGATATCAATATTAATATAAGGTGAAACTGCCTTTGCATTATGTGCATAGTCAAGTTCTATGACACGATATCCTTGCCCCAGAAGCCATGCCACATCTTCTGCATTCGAGTTCTGTCCTATCTTCTCGCAAGACAGGTTCTCAAGATAAACCACAGTCATCAGTTTACCTGCCTTATCTTTTGCAGGACTCGAAGCCTCAGTAGTCTTATACTTAATCGTGCCACCAGTGGTTGTGCTATTCCACGTTCCGCTGCCAGCATGTACGGAAAGCGCAAGGAAAAAGATTGTAGTTAGCAGTAAAGTTAGTCGTTTCATATTTTATGATGTTAGTTTTTTAATGCATTGCATTCGCCAGTTTCTCGTTCACGAGTAGGTCGGTCAGTTCTGCTGGAGCGCCCGTTACGAGTTTATGTTCGGAGGTCATCACCCATAGTTCGTCTGCCAGACGGAGGGCCATCTCCATATCGTGAGTAGATAGAAGGACACTTCTCTGTGTTTCTGATTCAGAAGAGCGGGAAACGATATCCTTCATCAGCTGCATGGTTTCGTACTTCGACGGATAGTCAAGGAATGCCGTTGGCTCGTCGAGCAGAATCACTGGCGTCTGTTGTGCCAATGCCTTCGCTATCATAACCTTCTGACATTCGCCATCGCTCAGCGTCTCTATGTTACGCTCTGCAAGGCATTCCACTCCAGCCAACTTAATGCTCTCGTCAACAACTGCCCTGTCCTCATCGCTCATTCTGCCCCACATGTCGGTATAGGGTGAACGTCCTAATGCCACGACTTCCCTGACATTCATCTGCTGAAGGTCAGGACGCGCCGTCAGTACAACGCTGACCATCTGCGCATACTGTTGCTTATCAAGCGCAGACATACTCTTTCCGCCTATGCTGACAGCACCGCTGAGTGCTGGTTGGAATCCAGCCAGCGTGCGCAACAGTGTAGATTTGCCAGTGCCGTTGCGACCAACCAGACAAGTAAGTTTGCCTGACTTCAACGTTGCGTTTATACCTTTGGCTATCACTTTCTTACCATAGCCGATGGTCAGGTTGCTTAATTCATAATTCATAATGCATAATGCATAATTTCTTAATCTCTTAATCCCTTAATTTCTTAATTTCTCAAAGTTTCTCGATATACTCATGCAACTTCTTGTAGAACGGATGGCGCGTCATGGTTGGCACATCGCCAAGGATTATGAGTTTCATACGTGCCCTCGTCATCGCCACATTCATGCGGCGCAGGTCACGAAGGAAACCAATCTGACCTTCATCGTTGGCACGCACCAGCGAGATAAGCACCACATCGCGCTCCTGACCTTGGAATCCGTCAACGGTATTGACAGAGATGAGCTGGCGGAACGGTTTGAAATACGGTTCGCTCTTTATCAGCTGACGCAGATACTGCACCTGAGCACGATACGGAGAGATGATGCCTACGTCGATATGCTCATCCAGAATGCGCTGGCGTCCTATCTTGTCGAAGTACAGTTGCAGGGCAGCGATGGTCAGTTTCGCCTCTGTCTTGTTGATGCGTCCATAGCTCTCGCCTACAAATTCCTCACGGCACGCCATGTCGGCCGTGTCTATCCACAGTATCGGGAAGTCATAGTCCAGGATGGAACGATCCTTAACCTCCGGCGCAGACGTCAGGCAACCATCGTAGAACCAGTCGGAAGAGAACTGCATTATCTCATTGTTCATGCGGTATTGCACCGTAAGCAGCGTCACCACCTCAGGCTTCTGCTTCACGATTCGTTCCATAAGCGTCACGCCAAGTCCTTCCTTCATCGCCTCGTAGCTCTTGATGGTAGGTGGCAACTGACAGTGATCGCCGGCAAAGACGATACGCGATGCGCGACGAATCGGTATCCAGCACGCAGCTTCCATTGCCTGTGCTGCCTCGTCAATGAACAGTGTGCCAAACCGTTGGCCTTCCATTATGCGATGGGCACTGCCGACAAGCGTACATGCCACCACTCTTGCCTCAGCGAAGAGCTGTGCGTGGATATTCATCTCCAGTTCTGTCTCCCTCGACGACAGGCGGTCCATCTTCTGGTGATAAGAGCGGTCACCACGCTTGCGGTTAGCTCTCAGTTCACGTTTCGCCTTGCGTATCGACCATAACTGTTCATAGTCGGGATGCGACTCAAACTTCCTCTCGTACGTGAACGACAGCATCTTGTCGTTGACACGTGTCGGATTGCCTATGCGAAGGACAGGGACACCTCGGTCAACAAGTTTCTCGCTGATCCAATCGACAGCCATATTGCTCTGCGCACACACCAGGACTTGATTCTCCTTCCTAAGACATTCGAAGATAGCCTCTACCAAGGTCGTAGTCTTTCCTGTACCTGGAGGACCATGAACCACTGCCACATCCTTTGACCAAAGCACTTCGTTGACGGCATGTTCCTGCGTAGGGTTGAGCCAAGGCAGACTCACGCCCTCGAACTTAAACCTCTGTGCAGGCATGTCCGTATAGAACAGGTCGCGCAGATAAGCCAGACGGTTGCCCCTGCTCCTTGCTACACGATCCAGTGCATCCATCATGGTGCGGTAGCTTGTCTCGTCAAACGAGATCTGGATGCCTAACTTCTGCTCTTCCTTCTGGTGCAGTTCTGCTGCGTGTTGCTCGTCGTTCAGCGCCACAACTATCTTGTCGCTATCCACATAAGAGATAACTGCGGTAAACTTTAGGTATTGAGGTTTGCTTCCTTCGGTCATGGTAAAGAAGCAGACAGGGCGTCCATATTCAAAGTTATGGTCAGTATCGCTGAAGCGGACACCCTGAGTGGTGCCGTCAACCTTTGCCAACGTGTATGGCTGTGGGTGCAACTCTATGCAGTACTGGTTAAGTGAGTTATAGTAACACTTGCCCGTCTGCAACGGCCACCATGCATCACCACGCTTCATGCATCGCCCAATGCCACGCGTTTCCGTCTGCTGCCGGAACGCCTCGCGCTCAGCATCATACTCCTTTTGCAGAAGAATCTTCTGCCGTTCCAGTTCCAATATCGGGTTAGTGTATGCCATAACAGGATGCAAAGATACAAAACATTTTTGAATAAACGATAGCAAAAGTCAAAAAGTTACAATATCTCTTGTAAAATACTTTTTACCGTCACCGTCACATTTTTTACTTATACTATTGTATATCAAAGAAATAAATAGGTGACGGTGCTTTTTTTACCGTCACCCTACCGTCACCCTAATTATCGAGTAGGAGGAAAATAACGTAGGTTGTTTTCCTCCTACTGTTATTTTCCGACCTCTCACACCACCGTACGTGCCGTTCGGCATACGACGGTTCCTATTTTGGATTCCATTCGAGATACGAATCCGTGAGACATAAGTAGCCCGCCTTCTTTAGATTCAGCGTGGATAATGCCGTGTTAACATAGTAGTTCTTTGCCATGCGCCAGTGACTCTGGCGTGCATTGCCTATAGACCATGCCTTATCATGGCTGATTCCACACTTGATGAGGTTTGCCACCTTTGTCTTTGTTTTCTTCCAAGCCTTCCATATACACATGCGTATTCTACGTCTTAACCATTCATCGGTCTCTTGGCAAAGA
>JAZUKC010000081.1:0-10695 GCA_045643065.1 Prevotella sp. | reverse complement strand
AATGCTTTCCGAATGCGCAGAATCACCACCAGAATACACGGAAAAACAATAGATGGGGCTTATCAATACTACAAATATAGCCCAACTCCTTATATTCAAGGGGTTGGGCTAGGTGATTTACGGTTTAGCGGACAGTAATATTAAACTTTCGATTTTTGTTCTCTGTCAATACAAATGACTACGTCATTCGTAGCGTTTGAAATTTTTGACCGTAGCAATCAAAATTTTCAAATAAACCAAATGGCTTCGTCATTCAATATCGACGATTTTGTTGAGCGCTCTTCGCAATGCGGTGCATGCTTCCGAATTGCGAGTGCAAAGGTACGAAGAAAAAACGAATAAACAATGCCCCTCGTGAAAAAACTCGTTGATTTTTTTTCTTATATATACTATGTATATATAAAAACATTTTTCTCCACGTTCGAATGCTATCATGCTATCATACTATCAACTTATTTTTAGGGGTATATAGATTTTTATTTACTATATATATTTAGATTATACGCGCGAACATTATTATATAAGAAAAAATGTTGGATGCCTAAAAATACCATGATAGTATGATAGTATGATAGTAATTCTATTATATAATAATGTGAAGTCATTTTTGTTTGTTAGTTCATTGTTAAAAAAGGTAAATTAGAACTTAATAGAATTTCCCCAACTACCCTCATTTTCCAATAAAAAAAAGTGTCCAATGTCCAATGTCCAAAAATGGCACTAATTATACAAAGTGACCAACAGTGTTGATTAATGACGCGTAATAGAGTCAGGCCCTCTTTTACAACTACGAAACTTGAACAAAAATATAAAAAATCTTTCAATAGCTATTGTGAGTCTGAGAATATTTTTGTACCTTTGCAACAACATCTTAAACTTAAATAAATACTAAAATCAAAATATGAGAAAAAATGTTATCATAGCGGTATGCATGCTTTCTGCGATAGTGGCGATGGCACAATCGGTTCGCACTGAACAGAATTGGAACGACAACTGGCGTTTCTGCCTTCAGGATGTGCCGGAGGCAAAGGAGGTTGACTACAACGATAAGGGATGGCAGAGCGTCTGCATCCCGCACGACTGGAGCATCGACAGCGATTTCAGACGTGATAACGCCATGGGCAACGAGGGAGGTTATCTGCCTGCGGGAACAGGATGGTACCGTAAGGTGCTAAACATGCCAAAGGCGTGGGCTGGCAAGACTGTGAAACTTATGTTCGACGGCGTTTATCAGGACAGTAAGGTGTATGTTAACGGCGACTCCGTTGGCGGTCATTTCTATGGCTATACCCCTTTCGTCGTCGATATCACCAAGCAACTGAAGGTGGGCAAAAATGTAATAGCCGTGCGTGTGGACAACTCCATGCAGAAGAACTGCCGCTGGTACTCTGGCTCGGGCATCTATCGCAAGGTGCAGCTCCTGGTATGCGACCCTGTCCACATCGCCACGTGGGGCGTTGCCGTGACAACTCCTAAGGTTAGCAGCGATCAGGCTGTTGTGCTCGTACAGACGGATTTGGCAAACGAAGGACTTGCTCCGAAGACTCTTAAGGTGAGAGTTTCCGTTCCTTCTGAGAACGTTTCTGCTGAAAGTCCGGAACTGACTCTCTCTCCAAGCGATGTCTATCACAAGGTTACTCAGCAACTCATCATCAGCAACCCTAAGCTCTGGAACACCGACACTCCTAATCTCTACGAGGCAAAGGTGGAAATATTGGTTGACGGTAAGGTCATCGACTCAAAGACGGAGACATTTGGCATACGCACTATTCAGTATGACTCTGCCAACGGACTTCGCATCAATGGCGTCAAGACACTCATCTATGGTGGTGACGCACATCATGACAACGGCATTCTCGGTGCTGCAGCATTCCGCGATGCTGAATATCGCAAGGTGAAGCTGATGAAGGATGCTGGCTTCAATCTTGTCCGCACCAGCCACAACCCTCCATCAGAGGATTTCCTCCGTGCCTGCGACGAACTCGGACTTATGGTCATCGACGAGGCGTTCGACGGATGGGTTGATCAGAAGAACACATACGACTATCACCTCCGTTTCAAGGAGGAGAGCAGCGACGATGTTGCCGCCATGGTTCTTCGTGATCGTAACCACCCCAGCATCATTTCGTGGAGCATTGGTAATGAGATTATCGAGCGCAAGCAGATAGCATCGGTTACCACTGCTCAGCGACTCAAGAACGCTATCCTCAAGCATGACAATACCCGCCCTGTGACGGAGGCTCTCTGTGCCTGGGACCCTGAATGGGAAATCTACGATCCACATGCTGCCGTACTCGACATTACTGGTTTCAACTACATGATGTTCAAGGCGAAAGGCGATCACGAGCGTGTGCCGGAGCGTGTCATGTGGCAGACGGAGAGCTATCCTCGTGATGCCTTCAGCAACTGGACGATGGTCAACGACAACCCATACGTCATTGGCGACATCGTCTGGACGGCTATCGACTACCTCGGCGAGTCGGGTATCGGACGATTCTTCTACGAGGGAGAGACAGATGGTGAGCCATGGATGAAGCAGCAGTTCCCATGGCATGGCGCCTACTGCGGAGACATCGACCTCGTAGGTTGGCGCAAGCCTATCTCGCACTATCGCGAAATGCTCTATCGCCCTGATCGCTGCAAACTGTACATGGCTGTCAGAGAGCCTGATGGATATTATGGCAAGGTGAAGGAGACAATGTGGTCGGTATGGCCTACGTGGGAGTGCTGGAATTGGCGTGGACATGAAGGCAACAACGTAGATGTCGAGGTATACTCTCGTTACCCTAAAGTGCGCCTCTATCTCAATGGCACTCTCATTGGCGAACGCCCAACGACACGTGATGAGGAGTTCAAGGCAACATTCGCCGTACCATACGAGGTGGGTACTCTGAAAGCTGTTGGCGTTGACGCTCAGGGCATTGAGGCAGAGCAGCGCATTCTCTGCACATCAGGCGATGCCACCGGCATTCGTCTCACTCCTGATATGGCAAATAGTAAATCTGATGATGTCGTTCGTTTCGTTACTGTCGAACTAATAGACAACAACGGCATCCGTGTTCAGGACGCTGACCAAGAGCTGCGCTTTGAAGTAAAAGGCAACGCCACACTCATTGCCACTGGCTCTGCCGACCTCAAGGATACTAACGCTTACACCAATGCCACTCGCAAGACCTACAAAGGCATGGCGATGGCTGCAGTACGCTCAAACGGAAAGGGCGGAAAGGCAACTCTCGTTGTCACTGGTAAGGGAATGCGAAAGCAGATTCAGTTGTGATTGGTGGTTTAGTGGTTTGATTTTTTATAAGTCAACCTTTTGAGTTCTGGCTGTAGGTCACTCATAGTGCTACCTTGTAGGCAGGTCTAAAGTAGAGTTAATAATTCATCAATAGAGCAAGCAACGCCATCGAACAATTTGTACATCAACTCTGGCTCTTGCTTTGTAGGTATGTAGGCAATGGTCTTCTTTCCTCTACCTGCAAACCATCCCGCTTCGGTATGAGCTGAGCGACCGCATGGGAGGACAAGTACACAGGCATCGCACGATTCCATTGCCTCAATGTCATTCTTGAACTGCCGTTCTGCCAAGGGATGCATGAGATTGTCACGGTACTCCTCTGGTGTCCAGTCAAGCCACCTTTCGCTGACGTTATACCAATGGAAACCTTCGTCGCCAGAGGGTGGGTTACGGAAGTCATAAACGTCAAATCCTGCCTCCCGAAGTTTCTGTACAACCTCAGGATAGTATTCGTTTCGCCATGATGATGCTACGTAAATTTTCATAGTTGTTTTTAGTTGTTTGGTGGTTTAGTTTAGCGGATTTCGGTTGACCTGACAACCTAAGACCTAATACCCTAAAACCTACTAACCTAATAACCTAATAACCTCGTTGAATATAAATGAACAAACTTGTAATACTAATAACAGGCGCAAGCAGCGGCATTGGCTATGAAGCCGCTAAGATGCTTGCAGAGAAAGGACACAAAGTGTATGGAGCGGCACGTCGTACGGAAAGGATGGGGACGCTTCGCCAATATGGTGTTACACCCGTATCGCTTGATGTTACCTCTGATGTTTCGGCAAAAGAGGCGGTCGATTTCGTCATGCATGAGGCAGGCAGAATTGATGTCCTTGTCAACAATGCCGGTTACGGAGAACTGGGACCTATGGAGACAACAAGTCTTGAGAACGCCCAGCGCCAGCTTGATGTCAACGTCCTTGGCTTAGCACGAATGACACAACTCGTTCTGCCACACATGCGCAGTCAGCATAGCGGTCGCATCGTAAACGTTGCTTCGATAGCTGGTCACATCACGTTCTGCTTTGCTGGTTGGTATAATGCAAGCAAATATGCTGTTGAAGCATTGAGCGACGCTACTCGAATGGAGGTAAAGCAATACGGCATTGATGTTGTCATCGTGGAGCCGGGTGGGGTGTATAGCGACTGGGGCAGGATTGCAGCAAAGCAACTGCGCAAGGCGTCTGCTGACACCGTCTATGAAGAGAATGCGGGAAACATGGCAAACGTTTTTGAGATGATGTACGGACGTAATCCGTATAATCTTATGACCTCTGCAGAGAAGGCAGCCAAGCATGTGTGCAAAGCGGCTACCTCGCGTAGTCCAAAGTCACGCTATGCTTTTGGCATAGGAAATGCCTCCATGCGTTTTCTCCATACCGTCTTGCCAGCAAGCTGGTTCGACGCCATCATTCTCTTCCTGTTCAATCGTTTCGGGAAATAACGCGTTGGAATTAATGCATAATTCATAATTCATAATGCATAATCTATTAATCTTTTAATTTCTTAATTTCTTAATCTTTTAATTTTTTAATTTTTTAATTTCTTAATTTCTTAATTTCTTAATTTCTTAATCTTTTAATTTTTTAATTTCTTAATTTCTTAATTTCTTAATCTTTTAATCAAGCATGCGGATTGTTCATGCCTCGTATGACAAACACCTGTCCGTCAGCGTCTATTAGTTTGGTCTTGTTGGTGGAGAATACGCCATTCTGCGCATAGGAAAATGTTCCGAATGCGGCAAAGAGGATTAGTGTAAGTATGGATTTTATGTTCATGGGGATTGGAAATTTGTGATTGTTTGCCCTTTCTGTTACTTCGTGTAAACACTCTCAATCTCAACCACATAGACTGTGTGCATGCCACCATGAGCGCCATACTGCTTGTCAAGAATATCACGGTCGATGAAGTTCGCCTCTGTCATCTCTGTCTTGAAAAGCTTGCGGCAGTCGAGCGTCATGCGCGATTCTGCAAAAGTCATAGCACCTGACTCTAACTTCATCGGAGTGATGCCACATTCTTTTACCTTATCGGTGTCGCGACCTGACTTTGTGCCGCAAATCTGCAGCGCCTTGCGATACTCCTCACCATAGAAAGAGAGAGTAACACGGTCGTTCTCCTCCAGGAAACCATGAGTGTAACGCTCAGGACGGATGAAGAGGAATGCCACAGGTTTGTTCCAAAGAATTCCCACGCCACCCCAAGATGCCGTCATTGTGTTGAACTTGTCTTCTGTACCAGCGGTAACGAGCATCCACTCTTTACCGATCAATTCGAATGCGTTCTCTTTTCCAAGTACGCTGATGTCTTGTTTTGTCATGCCTTTGTTCTTTAATGTTCTGTTAGGTTGATAGGTTGTTCGGTTAAACCGTCAAAGAATTATGCAAATTTACGAATTTTCTTCTTATTATTTATAATGTACCCCCAACTTTTACGATAAATTATAATTTCGCAACCTCGTCGTAACTACTCAGATCTCTCTTATTATTAACACAGAGACACGGAGTTTTAATGAGGAATGAGGAATGAGGAATGAGTTTAATCAGTACATAACTCCTAATTCCTAACTCCTAATTCCTAATTAAAACTTAGCCCTCTGTGTCCTCTGTGCCTCTGTGTTAAAAAAGACAAGGGAGTAGTAACCCCTCGTCCTGTGAGATTCAAATCTTTCGTCAAACGACAAAATAAATAATTGAAGCTGATGGTTATCTGAGAATATTTTTGTACTTTTGCATCGTGAAATCGTTGTTAACACTCCTGTACGAATAATGCTGGTTAATGCTCATCTTTATTGATATTCGGTTTTTTGATTGATTCTCAACAATATAAATAAATGAAACAGATAATAGAATTTTTGCGCGATCTGTCGTGCAATAACAACCGGGAATGGTTTGCGGCAAACAAGTCCCGATTCCTGAACGTACAGCAGAGGTGGTATAACTTCTGCGAAGAACTGATTAGGGAGATTGGTAAGTACGATGCCGACATTGCCGAACTTACAATAAAGGATTGCACCTATCGCATCTATCGTGACACACGATTCAGTAAGGATAAGTCGCCTTACAAGACTCACATGGGCGTGTTCCTGTGTCCGGGCGGTAAGAAGTCTATGCATGCCGGTTATTATTTCCACCTCGGCACTGGTGGTGATGATGGCTATCCGTCCACCCACATGCTTGCCTCTGGCAACTATTGCTACGAACCACAGGCAATAAAGATTCTGCGTGAGGACATTAGCGATGGCTGGGAGGAATTCAAGAGCAACGTGCTTGATGTTGCCGACTGTCGTTTCCATGTTGACATGGACGGTGCCCTGAAGCGCGTTCCTAAGGAGTATTCTGCCGATGCTCCGTATGCTGACTTCATGCGACTAAAAAACTACTGTCTTGTCGCAAACATTGACGAGGAGTTTATCACATCGCCTGACCTTGCCCGACGTGTTGCCGAGTTGTTCCTGACAACAAAGCCTTTCAACGACTACATCAACCGCGCCGTTGACTACGTCAGGGAAGAAATGTAAAATTGAAAACAAAAAATGCAAACAAGAGACGAAAGAATTTATAAGGTTACCCTCACCGGAAGTATTGTCAACGTGATTCTTCTGGTTATGAAGTTCGTGGCAGGAATACTTGGATGTTCTGCTGCTATGGTAGCTGATGCTGTTCATTCGTTAAGCGATTTCCTTACCGATATCGTTGTTATTGCCTTTGTGAAACTCAGTACCAAACCTGCCGATCAGGATCATGACTACGGACATGGAAAGTACGAAACGGTTGCTACCTCAATCATCGGAATGGCCCTTGTCATCGTAGCCGTTATGCTCGGATGGAATGGCGCAGAGAAAATTATACAGGTTGTTCAAGGACAAAGGATTGAGTCGCCTGGTGTTATAGCATTGGTTGCAGCAATAGTGAGCATCTTGCTGAAAGAGTGGGTGTTTTGTGTTACCTTGAAAGTAGCCAACGAGGTCAATTCGCAAGCGCTTGAAGCGAATGCGTGGCATCATCGTAGCGACGCACTTTCTTCTATCGGAACAGCCATAGGCATCGGTGGAGCAGTCTTGTTGGGCGATGGTTGGGCGGTGCTCGACCCGCTTGCTGCCATAGTTGTAAGCGTGCTTATCTTCATAACTGCATTCCGTCTCCTGCGTCAGGCTTCTGGAGAGTTGCTTGAGGAGAGTTTGCCTAAAGAAACAGAGGACAAGATTGAGCAGATTGTTTATCGTGACGAATTGGTAAGCGACATTCACAACCTTCACACAAGGCGAATCGGAAGCATTATTGCCATAGAAATGCATCTGCGCCTGCCTGGAGACATATCCCTCACCGACTCTCACATTCATGCTACTCAGATAGAGAAATCCCTGAGAGAGGAGTTTGGTAAAGGCACCCACATCATGCTGCATATCGAACCCAAGAAGTAATTCGTCGCATGAAGAAAAAAACTTCAGCGCATAATGCTTGATGGTGGCTTTACATGCCCTAATAGGGAAGACACCGTCGGGAGCGGAGGATGCAGTTACTGCCGTAACAATTCCTTCGTTCCTGACTATTGCCGTCAATTTTATAGCATAACTAACCTGCCGGAGGCAGGCAAGCTTATACTTTGAGTTTGTTATTCAAAATCTTGTTCCTGACGCTTTTGACTGCAGGTGTGTAATATGACAATTCCATTGCTTCGAGCGTACGTTTAAGTTCTGTCAACAGTTCAGGATAGAACTTGCACATCTTGTAAGCAAGTTTCATGCAGAGGGCTTGAACGCTTGCCACTTCATTTGGGTCAGCCATTTTGCAGAGACAATGATCAAGGAAGTCTGTACGCAGATCGTCCTCAACCATGTCCAACCGCAGAATGATACCCAACAGGACTCGCCGGATAGATGAATTATTGCACTTTATAGCCTTGTCAATGAGTTCGTCCGTGATAGGACTCAACTGGGAAATTTCTTCGTCAGTTGCTTTAGAGAGTGCACTTAAGGCATTACGAACAATAATTTCGTCATTATCGTGCAAGTACGCCTTGACAAACGAAAGGAAGTCAGCAGTCTCAGCAACCATGCTATAGATGCTGATAATTAGCTCTTCACTATAATGTCCTTTTATGTCATTACGATTTATGCCCATGCTCTTTTTCCTGGTATCACTTCAGTTCCTTTCCGCATGAGAAAGCATCACCAATGACTTTGTCCATCTGGATGTATTTATGGTTCACCGGTTCGTAGCAGATGATGTTCATCTTCTCTACGTCAGGGTTGCCTTGCTCATTCAAGTATTGCTCATTGCAAAGCACATTAACAACCTCTGCAACAAGATAATAGCCAGTTTCGCTCTCGTCGATTCTTTCTTTGATACGGCACTCCATTGTCATTGGGAACTCCTTAAAGATAGGTGCATTCACGTTCGGAGCCTTCTCGGCTGTCCAACCAGTCTTTACCATCTTCTCAGGGTCATTCTTTGCCGATACGATACCTACGAAGTCCGAAGCAACCATTGTCTCTGCTGTAGCAAAAGCAACAGTAAACTCACCATTATTCAGTTTCAGGTTTTCTGTTGTTGCATGGCTGCCCATGCTGATAATAATCTCATGCATGTCCCAGGTTCCTCCCCAGGCAGCATTCATAGCATTAGCAACTCCGTTTTCGTTATAGGTACCGATAATCAGCACGGGTTGTGGAAGCATCCACGGTTTTGATCCAAATGATTTCATAATTTCTTTTCTTTTTTTTATTAGTATTGTTATATTTCAGAGTAAATCAGTTCACCGTCTATGCGTTCTGATTTCATGACGAATATCTTTTCAATTCTTATTGTTGCATTAGGTATTGCAATATCAGTGATTATTGCTGAAGGATGTTGAATCAGAGAGATATTCCTGTAATGTCATATTGATTTCTTTGTTTTCTTGTATTGAGTTCTTAGTTTCTTCATTGCTTCTGTTGATGTTTCATGAGTTTCTATCAGCAGAGGGCTTTTGTGGTATTGCACAATCTTGACGCTAACACTATTGTGAAGTTTCTTTGACTCGATACATTGTACTATTAAGTCAGGATTGGCAGATTTTACAGTTGGCTCTTTGTCAAAGTTATGAATGTATGCAACATTGGTGAGGAAGAGGATGTCTGAACCTTCGGGCAGTTCATTCATCACTTTAACCATCAGCGTGAGCATCATACGGAACTCCGTAGTATGGAGATCGGCAATCACATCCTTGCTGATGATTTTGCCGTTATGCTCTATTACCACCGCAGCACCACCAGCACGTTCCTTATGCCCATAGTCACAGGAACCGCCAATCCAAACGTAATATGTAGTTGCGTCTTGCGTCATTTAATCATTATTTTGATGTCAATTCTAAGCCAACAATACCGACAAGCGTCAGTAATGCAAAGAACATTCTTAATAATGATGCGGAATCACCGAAGAATAGTATGCCTATCAGCAATGTTCCAATGGCTCCTAACCCTGTCCAGATGATGTATGCCGTACTTACAGGTATTGCTCTTTGAGCGAAGTACAAGAACACTCCGCTTAATGCCATGCTAATGATAGCGAATGTGATCCAAACCCAAAAGCGCTCAGGTTGAGTACTGGAGAGTTTGAATCCTAATGGCCATCCTATTTCAAAGATAGCAGCTATGATAAGTAGTAACCAATGCATATTAGCTATTCTCTGGTGTCCTTAAACAATGTGGCAATTTTCCCATCTTTCGATGGTGAGCTACGCAAGCACAACATTTGCTGTGGCGTGGGCACTCCTTGGGACAAGTACACTCGAAGTAGTTTGTTTCAACTACTGTTGATGGTCTATGTGGACAATTCATGTTTCTTTGATTTTAGCGTATTACTACATTCATTCGTTCAACCTCAATTTTCTGCCATACATTTTCTTGTACGTAAGGCTCGTTGGCAAGATATTCATCAAGCTGTGCGCGATTCTCATATTCCATTATGAGCACCGACCCTTTCATCTTGCCTTCGTCATCAAGCAGACCACCTGCACAGATGACATGCTCCTTTATTCTTTCGATGCCATCCAAGTGGCGAGGACGAACCTCCATTCTCTTGTCAAGCATTCCCTCGCCGTCATAGGCTTTTACTATGAATTGCATAATCTTATGTGTATTTCTTCTTAGTTTATAATCGTTTTTTTAGTTGCATAATTGCAATTTATTCAAAAAAACGTTCTATCAGTAGCAGTGTCATGAATCCGAGCAGAAGGGCGTAAGTTGCCTGTTTCTGATAACCATGAGCGTGGGTCTCGGGTATCATTTCATCACTTGTGACATACAACATTGCACCTCCGGCAAAGCCGAGCATGATAGGGAGGAAAGTTGCAGACGCAGTACCCAATGCAAAACCGAGCCATACGCCTATGACTTCAAGAAGTCCGATGGCAAC
>JAZUKC010000080.1:0-47508 GCA_045643065.1 Prevotella sp. | reverse complement strand
CAGAGACATATTTTCGACTAAATTCAAATTTCAAAGAACGATTTTGATTTTGGTCTGCTCCCGAGCTAAGGCGAAAGTTTCGCATGTGCGCGGAAGAATGACTCGAAATTTAGAGGGTTTTTCAGTGCCCTCACTCAAAGTGCTGGCTTCCAGCCAGAACTGGGCTTCGAAACTTGAGAAAGCTACCGTTGCAACATCAAATAATGAAGCAGGTGGATAACAAAATGTATGTTTCCACCTGCTTTGTCATGCAATAATATATTCCCTTCCACCATATTACATTATACGAGTTAACAGAGTTTTGCACTCTAAAATTTGCATATTTGCGGGAAATGTTGTAAATTTGCAGATGGAAATGAGTGGGAATGGCCCATCGTTTACTACGAATAACTAACCTAAAACAATACATACAATGAACAAAAAAATATTGGCAATGCTTGTCTGGCTTGCTGCTTTAGGTGCTCAGGCACAGTCAGTTGAACAACTGTTGCTTAGCGGATGGCGCTTCCAGAAGGGTAGTAACCCCGGCGCAGAGCAGAAAGATTATAACGATGCGAAATGGAGTCAGGTGACCGTTCCGCACGATTGGGCTATCTATGGACCTTTCGACAAGGACATAGACAAGCAGGTCGTCGCCATAGAACAGAACGGCGAGAAGGACGCAACGGAGAAAACCGGACGCTCAGGATCGCTCCCATGGATAGGGGAGGGGTGGTATCGCACCACGATTGATATCCCTGAGGGCTACAGTCATGCAGAACTCGTCTTCGACGGCGCTATGTCTGAGCCACGCGTTTACATTGACGGACAGGAAGTTGGCTATTGGGCTTACGGATATAACACGTTCAATCTGGACATCACCGGTGCCCTTCCCCGCGACCGTTCGGCAGAAGGCCGCATCCTTCCTGGCAAGCATACCCTCGCCGTTCATCTCCAGAACGTAGAAGAATCAAGCCGATGGTATCCCGGAGCAGGACTCTATCGCCCTGTGCGTCTGCTTCTTGGACAAAGCGCAGGCATAAAAACCTTCGGCCAGTTTGCACGTACCACAAGCATTGATGGCATCAGTGCCGACGGCAAGACGGCAAAATCGGCATTGGTTACGGTGAACACAGAACTGCGAATTGATAATAACAATAAGCAGCAGTATGTCGTGTCGCATCGCCTACTTAATGCCGACGGTCAGGTAGTAGCAGAGAAACAGATGGCGACCGGTAGTAACCGTGAGACCTGTCAGGTGCTGAAGGTGGACAATGTGGCATTGTGGAGCCCAGAGCATCCTACTCTTTATACTCTCGTTACAGAGGTATCTTGCGATGGTAAAGTGCTTGAACACAAGGAGATAAAGACTGGTATCCGCTCAATAGACTATACGAAGGATGGCTTCGCCCTTAACGGTCGCATCCGTAAGTTTAAGGGAGTCTGTCTCCATCATGATATGGGTCCGATGGGAACCGCATTCAACAAGGCAGCGTTCCGCCGTCAGGTGCGCCTGCTAAAGGAGATAGGCTGCGACGCAATCCGTACTTCCCACAACATGCCTGCACCTTGGCAGATGGACATCTGTGACGAAATGGGCATGCTGGTAATGGCAGAATCGTGCGATATGTGGGTCTATCCTAAGTGCAAGAATGGCTATGCGCGCTTCTTTGACCAGGTTGACACGTCGTCACCAAATGCCGATGGCAGACCATGGTGGCAGCGCGACTTCGAGAAACTAATCACCGTACACCGCAATCACCCATCTATCGTGATGTGGAGCATCGGCAATGAGATTCCGGAACAAGGCGATGTCAACGGTCTGAAATATACCCGCGAGATACAGAACCTTGTCCATCGTCTTGACCCAACACGCCCTTGCACTCAGGGAATGGACCGTGGCGAAGCGCCAATGATGAGCGGTGTGTTCCAGGAGACTGACATCCCTGGTTTCAACTACCGTTTATTCAAGTACGCCATCGGACGTGAATATTCGCCAAAGGGTATCGTCCTTGGTAGCGAGACGGCTTCAACTATCAGTAGTAGAGGCGTTTACAAATTCCCTGTCGAAGAGGTTCACGGCACGTCTTATGCCGACGGACAGATCTCAGGCTATGACATGGAGTCTTGCATCTGGAGCAATTTGCCTGACGACGACTGGATGTGGCAGGACAAGGCGCCATGGGTGATAGGCGAGTTCGTATGGACCGGTTTCGACTATCTTGGCGAACCAACTCCTTACGATGAGTATTGGCCATCGCGCTCAAGCTATTTTGGCATCTATGACCTTGCCGGTCTGCCAAAGGACCGCGCTTATCTCTATCGCACACACTGGGCTCCGGAGAGCGAGACACTGCACATTCTGCCTCACTGGACATGGAAAGGACGCGAGGGGGAAGTAACGCCAGTGTTCTGCTATACCAACTATCCAGAGGCCGAACTGTTCATAAACGGCAAGAGTCAGGGACGTCGCAAGCGTATCGATGTATCGCTTGAGGAGTACAACAGCAATCTCGTTGAGGAACCGATGCCATGGGGTGGTTCGTCGTTCTTCGGCAATCCGAATGTCCCAGAGGACAAGAACCGTCTCAATCGCTATCGCCTGCGCTGGATGGACGTAAAGTATGAGCCAGGAGAAGTGAAGATTGTGGCATACGACAAGAATGGAAACAAGGCTGCAGAGAAGACTCTTCGCACTGCCGGTAAGCCACATCACATAGAGCTTGTTGCAGATCGCACGCTGCTTTCTGCAACCCCTACCGATGCGAAGGGCAACGCTATGGACACCCCAGACCTCTCGTTCGTGACCGTTCGCGTAGTCGATAAGGACGGAAACCTCTGCCCAGATGCCGACAATCAGCTGATGTTCAGCGTTAAAGGCGCATCTGCCAAGTTCAATTCTTGCTGCAACGGCGACGCCACTTCGCTCGAAGTGTTCACCCAACCAACAATGAAAACCTTCCACGGCGAACTCGTTGTGGTAGTAGAAGCGACCTCAAAAGCAGGTATTGCAACGCTCAACGTGACCGGAAAAGGACTGAAAGCCGGCAAGGCAACGCTCAATGTGAAGTAGAAGAACGCAAAAAGGCATAAGCTAAGTAGCAGTTATTGCAGGCTGCCAAAGATAGCAAGGAATCGCTGATTTGTAATATTTGTTTGCAATTTCCCCTAACCCGGGAATTGCCAAACGATAAAGCGGAGACATAGTGTTCTTAATCTCAGCCTAATGAGATGATAAGAAACCCTATGCCTCCGCTTGTTGCGTTATGCAGAAAAAAGCTCTTGTATGCGTTCCTAACCCTTGCCTTTTGCCATGTTTTCGGTTGTCAGCAGCATGTCGTATGAGCAGAATAATCAAAAATAAACGGCGTAAAAGCAAAAATCCAAGGTAAATACACATTATTTAAATAATTATTTGTAACTTTGTACCCAAATAGCGATTAGAAAATAATAATTAAAATAACATAAAACAAAAAATGACACAACAAATTCAGAAAACGCTGCGCGATAGTGCAGCAATGCGCTGGACTGCGCTTCTGTTGCTTGCATTGGCAATGTTCTGTTCCTACATCTTCATGGACATCCTCTCGCCAATCAAGGACCTTATGCAGTCAGAACGCGGTTGGGACTCGCTCGCTTTCGGTACCATGCAGGGCTCGGAGGTGTTCCTCAACGTGTTCGCCTTCTTCCTCATCTTTGCTGGTATCATCCTCGACAAGATGGGAGCACGCTTCACTGCGGTACTGTCTGCTGCCGTAATGCTCGTAGGTGGTATCATTAAGTATTACGCTATCAGCGATGCTTTCACCGGAAGCGGAATTGAGACATGGTTTACAAACAACCTCAACTACATCCCTGTCTTCGACGAACTCGGCGTTTCGCCATTCTATGAGGGCATGCCTGCTTCGGCTAAGTTTGCTGCTGTAGGTTTCATGATCTTCGGATGTGGCTGCGAGATGGCAGGTATCACCGTCAGCCGCGGTATCGTTAAGTGGTTCAAAGGCCGCGAGACAGCGTTGGCAATGGGTTCGGAGATGGCTCTCGCACGTCTTGGTGTGGCTACCTGTATGATCTTCTCTCCATACTTTGCACGCCTTGGTGGCGAGGTAAGCGTATCTCGTTCGGTAGCTTTTGGTGTAGTATTGCTCTGCATCGCACTGATTATGACCATCGTATATTTCTTCATGGACCGCAAACTTGATGCACAGACAGGCGAGGCAGAAGAGGCAGATGAGCCATTCAAGATTTCTGATATCGGCAAGATTCTGACAAGTCAGGGCTTCTGGCTCGTAGCTCTTCTCTGCGTGCTTTACTACTCTGCCATCTTCCCATTCCAGAAGTATGCAGTCAATATGCTTCAGTGTAACCTCACACTTGAGCCTGGTACAGGCTTCTGGGCAGAAGATTCTGTTACTATCATACAGTATATCATCATGCTGCTGGTAGCAGTTTGCTCTTTCTCAAGCAACTTCTCAAAGGACAAGGCAAAGAAGTACGGTCTTATGGCGCTTGCCATCGTAGCCCTCATCGTTTACTGCTACATGGGCTACAAGCGTGGATCGGCAGAGACAGTGTTTGCTGTATTCCCACTCCTTGCTGTGGCTATCACTCCTATTCTTGGTTCGTATGTCGATCATAAGGGCAAGGCTGCGACAATGCTTATGGCAGGTTCGCTGCTCCTTATCATCTGTCACCTCACCTTCGCCTTCATTCTTCCTGTCTTCAAGGGTAGCGCAGGCGGTGGCATCATGGTGGCATACATCACCATCCTCGTACTCGGAGCATCGTTCTCTCTTGTTCCTGCGGCCCTCTGGCCATCAGTACCAAAGCTCGTGGACGAGAAGATTATCGGTTCGGCTTATGCTCTTATCTTCTGGATTCAGAACATCGGCCTCTGGCTCTTCCCACTCCTCATCGGTAAGGTCCTTGACTCTACCAACCAGGGAGTTACAGATCCAACCAAGCTCGACTATACCTACGCCCTCGTGATGCTTGCATGTCTCGGCATCGCAGCCTTCCTCATCGGCCTCTATCTCAAGGCAGTTGACAAGAAGAAGGGTTACGGTCTTGAGGAGCCAAACATCAAATAGACCCACCCCTTAATCCCCTCCCGTTAATAGGGAGGGGAAAATTGCATTCGTATAACTTATTTACTAACATTATCAAAACTCCTATTACCTCTCCAGGAGCATAAACACATATTCCCATCCTTACTAACGGGAGGGGGACAAAGGGGAGGAGCTTTATGTTTGAAGGACAACCAAAAGGCCTTTGGGCTTTGGCATTTGCCAACACCGGCGAGCGTTTCGGTTACTACACCATGCTTGCAGTATTCATTCTCTTCCTCCAAGCTAACTTCGGATGGAGCTCTGGTATGGCAGGAACTGTTTATTCATCATTCCTTGCGTGCGTATATTTCCTGCCTATCATAGGTGGTGCCGCTGCTGACAAGTGGGGATATTCAAAGATGGTAACCATCGGTATCTTCATTATGTTCATAGGTTACGCACTGCTTGCTATTCCTATGGGCAGTAATCTCATTGCGATTATGGCTATGGGTGCCGCACTGTTGCTTGTCAGCCTTGGTACTGGTTTGTTCAAGGGCAACCTTCAAGTTATGGTAGGCGACCTGTATAACGCACCTGAGTATGCTCACAAGCGTGACGCAGGTTTCTCGCTGTTCTACATGCTCATCAACGTAGGTGCTATGTTCGCTCCAACTGCGGCTATCAAGATCATGGAATGGGCACAGACATCATTGGGTGTAAGCGAGGCAGACTCATACCATTTCGCATTCGCTGTGGCATGTATTTCGCTCATCGTTTCTATCGCTATCTACTATACATTCAAGGCTACATTTGCTCATGTTATTACAGACGGCAAGAAAGGCGACAAAAAGGAGGAGGCTGTTGTTGACGATATGAGTCCTGCTGAGGTTAAAGAGCGTATCATCTGTCTCTGCCTTGTGTTCGCTGTTGTCATCTTCTTCTGGATGGCATTCCACCAGAACGGTGCTACGCTGACATACTTCGCTCGTGACTTCGTGGCAACATCTGCTACAGGCATCACAGCAATGGAGATGGACGTAACAAACCTTGTGGCTTGCATCTTCATCGTATATGCTTGCTTCGGTTTGTTCCAGGACAAAAAGCCAGGCTTCAGCAAAGGCAAACTTATCAATTCTATGCTCCTTGCTGCAGGTATCGCTTATCTTGGCTATCAGTTCAACTATGGAGTATCAGAGGTTGCTGTCTCTGCACCTATCTTCCAGCAGTTCAATCCATGCTTCGTTATCGCACTCACACCAGTCAGCATCGGTATCTTCGGTTGGCTGAACAAGAAGGGCAAGGAACCTAAGGCACCTGTTAAGATTGGTCTCGGAATGCTTGTTGCTGCTATCGCTTATTTGCTGATGACAGTATCTACTCTTGGTCTGCCTACTCCTAATGCAGAGAACCCAGAGCATCTCGCAAACCTCGATCCAAATCTTCTCGTATCAACATACCTCATCCTGACCTTCGCAGAGCTTCTGCTTTCGCCTATTGGTATCTCGTTTGTTACTAAGGTTGCTCCTACAAAGTATAAAGGTGTAATGATGGGTCTCTGGTTCGGTGCAACAGCCATTGGCAACTTCCTCGTTGCTATCCCTACTATGCTCTACGGCTCTGAGCATTATGTTGTATGGGGAACTCTGATGTGCATCTGCCTCGTTGCTGCAGCATTCATCTTCTCTATCATCAAGAAGCTTAACAAAGTCGCTTAATTCCAGCATAAGGCTATATAACTTTAGCATTTATTCAGATGAAGCAAATATTTCAATTCGTGACCGCTATCTGTGCATGCATGTTACTGACATGCTGTGCACAGAACAAGGTTACTGTTTCCGGACAGTTCGATGACTTCAAGGGCGACTCCCTGCTGGTCGTTTATTCCAACCTGTCTTCTGATCCCAATGCCGCACCACAGGAGATCGTCATCCCTGTGGATAATGGCAAATTCAAGTGGAGCACTGAGGTTACAGAACTCATTATGGCATATCTCGCACCTGTTCCAAAGGACGGTGAACAGTTGGTACAGCATGCTTTTGCACGTGCTTTCCTGCTCCCTGGCGAGGAGGTCGTTATCAGTGGCACTACACTGAATAATGTAGTGGAGTCTCCGTTCAACAGCGTCATTCAGAAGTTCGATAAGATGGCGATGGAGAAGCCTGCCATGGAAGTGTCCGATTCTGCAGCAGCCTTCATCAAGACCAATCCAGACAACCCTGCTTCTGCTTACGTTGTCGGATTCCTTCTGAAGGATATCCGCCCTACGGTAAAACTCCTTTCCGATGAGATGAACAATGGTATGATGGCAACATTGCTCAATGCAAGAATCGATGATGCTAAGCATAACATTGCGATGTACGAGACGCGTCAGAACGTATGCGACGGAGCCGTAGCACCAGACTTTACTCTTCAGGACGTAAATGGTAAGTCTATTGCTCTCAGTTCGCTGCGAGGCAAGTACGTGGTGCTTGACTTCTGGGGAACATGGTGTACATGGTGTCTCAAGGGAATACCACAGATGAAGGAGTGTTATGCCAAGCATCAGGACAAACTTGAGATTCTTGGCATTGCTTGCAACGATGAAAAAAATCGTTGGGAGGTAGCAGTTGAGAAGTTCGGAATGTCTTGGAAGAACGTCTTCAATCCTTCTTCGACTGATCTTCTCACTACCTATGCCATCGAGGGATTCCCTACAAAGATTGTCCTTGATCCAGAGGGCAAAGTCGTAAAGACCTTTGTCGGCGAGGATCCAAAGTTCTATGAGTTCCTGGACAATCTGCTCAAGTAGTCGGGTGTTAGGTATTAGTTATTAGTTATCAGTTATCAGTTATTAGTTATCGGTTATCCGTTATCAGTTAACCGTTAACGGTTAACAAACAAAACATAAAAACAACGGTATCCTAACATAAAATAGGATGAATATGGACACTTTGGTGCAGTCCTTGGAGTTTCCTTTCTCTGCATTATTAGCCGTTGCCTTCCTCTTGCTGGCTTATTCCCTGTCGCGTTATGCAGGAGAAAGTCTGGTAGTCAGGACGCTACGCTCCATGCCTGCTGCACGAATACTTCTTGCAGCGGGAGCAGTGTTCTTGGCAGTAGAAGGAACATGGTCTATACCCCTGCACCGCTCTTTCGCCTTCTTGCTCTATGCCTTGCTGCTTTTGCTATCGTTGGCACTCGTATTGCTCAATGGCATGAAGCGGAAAGCGAAGGTTGGGTTCATGCAGAACCATGCTGGCCTCTTCCTTATTGTATTCGGCTCACTGTTCGGTTCACCGGATGTCAGCCGTACCAAGATGATGGTGCCCAAAGGCGAAGTTGTCAATATCTCATACGCTTCTGATACTCAAGTGGTGACGTTGCCATTCAGCGTTTCCCTTGAAGACTTCCAGATAGACTATTATCCCGATGGGATTAGCCCGAAGCAATATACCAGTCATCTCATTGTCGATGGGAAACCATTGAGCGTTTCGGTAAACAACCCTGTCAGTTATGATGGCTACACCCTTTATCAGGATAGCTATGACAACCTTTATGGCCAATATTCAGTGCTTCTTGTGGTACGCGATCCGTGGCAACCGGTTGTCTTCCTCGGCATGGTGCTGTTGGCGTTAGGCGCTGTGATGCTGCTTTTCGGACGATGGAAAGCAAAGTTTGTCATACCGATTGCGTTGCTCCTGACATCATTGTTCACAGTCCTTACTGTGGCCAGGATAAACTTTGGCACCCTGATGCCTGTCCTTCGCTCTTGGTGGTTTGTGCCACACCTGTTCATATACATGCTGGCATACTCCCTCATGGCTCTTTCCCTCGTGCTATGGCTCTTGCCAAACATGATGAGGCGCAATGCCGAGAAGAAGGAGAAATGGCAGAAACTCTCTGACGGTCTTATGCGCTCGTCGTCGGCATTGCTCGTCGTCGGTATGCTTGCCGGTTCTGCTTGGGCATGTCAGGCATGGGGAGACTACTGGGCATGGGACCCAAAAGAGAACTGGGCCGCTGTTACATGGTTCGTAACTCTGATGCATCTCCACCTGCAGAACAGACGTGGTTGGAAACCGTTCGCCATCCTGCTCCTTGCCTTTTTGGCATTACAGATTACGTGGTATGGCGTCAACTATCTGCCGTCTGCTATGGATAGCATGCACACTTACACGAGATAAAAACACAGATAAAAGAAATGACAGAAGGATATGTACAGAAAAAGTTTGACAAACCGACAAAGAGGTTTTGCCAAACTATGGATTTGAAAGACGATGCAGCTCTCATTGCCAAATACATAGAGGCACATGACGAACCGCATTTTCGTCCTGAGGTGTTGCAAGGTATGCGAGAGGTAGGCATCCTCGAAATGGAAGTCTATATCACTGGCAATCGCCTTGTTATGATAGTCGATGCGCCCGAAGACTTCAACTGGGACGAGGCGATGGCGCGTCTTGCTACGTTGCCAGGACAGGAAGATTGGGAAGCATACGTTGCGCAGTTCCAGCAGTGTGACGCCAATGCAACATCCGACCAGAAATGGCAGATGATGCAGCGCATCTTCCACATCTACGATAAATAAAAAAAAGTAAACGAGGTTCGGGACATTGCCTGGACCTCGTTTATTTATATATAATGTATTAAAAAGGGCGTTATCTCAGAATGCCATAAGCATCTGATATCCACATCTGTGCCATAAGGTAATGCATGGCTGGCGTTGGATGTATGCCATCCCATATCCAGTAGGTAGCAGGAGTGGAAGGATTCTGCTCTATATTCTCGCGCACTAGTTCGTCAAAGGGCATCAACACAGCGTCATAGTCCTGAGCGATGGACCTGACTGCCTTTTGCAGCGATTCTATCATACGCTCGCGCTCATCGTAGTTGCTGGTGTCGGCCATTCTGCCTGCCTTTGCCACGAAAGGAGTGCAGAGGACAAAGCGGGCAGATGGGTTTGCCTGTAACACCTGGTCAAGGAGCGACTTATATTGTGCCATCCATGCCTCAACATCTATTGCCTGACCTTTGCCCAATGCCTTGTCAACATCGTTCGTTCCTATAAGAATCGAGACCACATCCGGATTGAGAGCGAGCGCATCCTTCTGCCATCTGGCCGACAAATCGGCAAGAGTGTTGCCGCTGATACCACGATTCCAGAACGTAAACTCCTCCGAAGGGTACAGCCCTTGGTAGTGAGATGCACATATCATCATGTATCCATGGCCGTAGATATGGTTCATGTCCTGCTGGTTACGCTCCTCCGAAGGCGTGTTCCATACCTTGCTATTGCCCCAAGCACCATCAGTTATAGAGTCGCCAATGAACAATACACGCTTGCCCTTCGCCATGCATATCAGTCCGAAGGCAAGCAAAACCAATACAGTAAACAAACTTTTCTTCATGTTGAATGTTATAAAAAAAGGAACCATGCGCTATGCATAGTTCCTGATATGATAGTTATGTAACGTTAGAAGTTCTCACGAATCTTTGCTGCAATCTCCTCAAACTCCTCCTTAGAGAGTTCCAGTTTCTTGTTAGAGAAGAGCATGTCCTTCTCCGACTGCATTGGGATGAGATGGATGTGAGCATGTGGCACCTCGAGGCCGAGCACAGCTTGACCAACCTTGATGCAAGGGAATGCCTTCTTGATAGCTATTGCTACCTTCTTTGCGAACACCTGAAACTCTGCAATCTCATCATCCTCCAGGTCGAAGATATAGTCAACCTCACGGCGAGGAATGACAAGAGTGTGTCCTTTTACGAGAGGATTGATATCCAGGAAAGCATAGAACTTCTCGTTCTCAGCCACCTTGTAGCTTGGAATCTCACCAGCTGCTATCTTTGCAAAAATTCCCATTTTTCCAATGAATAATTAATAATGAATAATGACTCTTTTCTTACTCAATCGTTATTGATTCTATGCGGAGGCGGAGTGTGCCACGAGGAATCTTTATCTCAGCCTCTTCGCCCACCTTCTTGTTCAGCAGGCCCTGAGCGATAGGAGTCTTGATAGATATCTTGCCATTCTTAAGGTCAGCCTCCTGCTCGCTTACGATGGTGTAAGTCATGCGAGTGTTGGTCGCCATGTTTGTCATCTCAACCTTCGAAAGCAGCTGGACAGCATCTGTGCTGAGGCGGCTCTTGTCCACGATCTTTGCGTTTGCTATCGTTATCTTCATCTGGTTGATCTTATCCTCAAGATGTGCCTGTGCCTCCTTGGCAGCATCATACTCTGCGTTCTCACTAAGGTCGCCCTTGTCGCGTGCCTCGGCAATAGCTGCCGATGCCTTAGGACGCTCTATTGACTCCAGGCGCTGGAGCTCGGCTACGAGTTTCTCATAGCCTTCTTTTGACATATATCCCATTGATATTTACTATTTACTATTTAACTATTTACTATTTATTTTACTATTTTCTAATTATTCTTACTCAACTTTCGCAAGCTTCGCTTACTTCAGTTTTAAGGAGTTATCTATATCTTCTCTTTATCTTCGCTACCGCTATCTCCTCTTTATCTCCTAAGAAATCAGAGCTTGCGAAACTGTATTATTCTTATTTGAGAAGACAGTAAAAGAAAAGAATTCCGACACATTGTCAGCGTCAGAACTCCAATCAATTTTACTATTAAGAATGTACCCGGAATGGGACTCGAACCCACACGTCTTTCAACAGCGGTGTTTGAGACCGCCCTGTCTACCATTCCAGCATCCGGGTGGAAAAGTACAAAAGCGGGTGCAAAGGTACGAATAAATAATGAATAATGAATAATGAATAATGAATAATTTCCAAATGCTTAAATATTTTTAACTAAGACTTCGCTTTTCTCAATAAAAAGCAGTAACTTTGCACCCTGTATAAAAACTCTCACAGTAAAAAGAATGTACACAGGAGAACTTATTTCACTCACCGTTGCCGTTTCGTGGACAGCATGCGCCATGTTTGCCGAAGTGGCAAGCAAACGCATGGGATCGCTGCCTCTCAATGTCATCCGCATGACGATGTCATTGGCAATGCTCATGCTGCTGATGCTCGTCACCACAGGCTCCGTCATGCCTCTCTATGCCGATGCAGAGACCTGGATATGGATGTCGCTTTCAGGCTTCGTCGGCTATGTCCTTGGCGACTTCTGCCTCTTCAACTCATATATATTAATAGGTTCGCGTTTCGGCCAACTGCTCATGACGCTCTCCGCTCCGGCAGCCGCTGTCTTCGGATGGCTACTGATAGGCGAGACGATGTCCCCCCTCTCTATACTCGGAATGGTCATCACCCTGCTCGGCATCTCTATCGCCATCTTTGGCAAGCATTATACTGCCGACGAAGAAGGTGCCACCGGGAAACTCTCGCCTAAGGGCATATTCTTCGGCATCTGTGCCGGATTCGGACAAGGTATCGGTCTGGTACTCAGTGCTAAAGGTCTGCTGTGCTATGGCGATTCGCTCAAGGCGAACGGCATAACCGACAGCACCATCATCTTCCTCATACCATTTGCGTCAACAGCCATGCGAGCCATAACCGGTCTTGTCGGTTTCAGCGTATGGACTGTTCTGAAAGGGCAGGTGCAGATGCTGCAGGATGCCGTCCGCGACAAGCGTGCCATGCTCTTTGCCGTTGCTGCCACCGTCACCGGTCCGTTCATCGGAGTCTCGCTCTCGCTCATGGCCACGCAGTACACCAGCACCGGCATTGCACAGACCATTATGGCAACAACGCCAGTCCTCATTCTGCTGCCCAGCTACCTGTTTTTCCACCAGCGCATCACGCTTCGTGAGATACTCGGCGCCATCGTAGCAGTAGTAGGCGTAACGCTGTTTTTTACATAAAAGAACAACTTTCGCAAACTCTGCTTGCTTCAGTTTTAAGGAGTTATAGGGAAGAAATAGGGAAGATATCACGGAGATAAAGGGACAATAGTAATGTCTCTATATCTCCTCTTTTTAACACAGAGGCACGGAGGACACGGAGTTTGCAGAGATTTTTGAGTTCCATTCGGAGTTCGTGATATTCTAAAATTAGTGCACAAAAAATTCGTGAAATCCGTGTAATTCGTTGAAAAAAGAAAACATACTGCATAGCACTCTAAAATCTCTGTGTACTCCGTGCTCTCTGTGACTCTGTGTTAAAAAGAACAGGGGACCTTGGTAGTTACAAAGAAAGATGAGCTTGTGAAACTTACATAAAAAAACCTAAAAAGGAGTTCGTAGCGTTGCTGGTTAGCAAAAGATTTATTACCTTTGTAACACAGATTAACCGCAAGACTATGAACACAAATAAAGAAAACAACAAAAAGCATTATTACTGTCTCATCCTGGCAGGTGGAAAAGGACGCCGCCTGTGGCCGGTGAGCAGGGAGGAGAAGCCGAAGCAGTTCATCGACTTCTTCGGGACTGGCATGACGCTGCTCCAGCAGACATACGAGCGCTTCTGCCACATTGTCCCAGAGGAGAATATCTATGTAGCAACCTATTCTGACTATCAGGATCTCGTGCTATCGCAGCTGCCACAGTTGACGGGCAACCGACTGCTACGCGAACCGGTGAGACGCAATACCGCGCCTATCGTTGCATGGGCAACGCACCGCATCGTCATGTCCGACCCTAACGCAGCAATCATCGTTACACCCTCCGACCAGATCATCATGAACGAGGACGTCTATCGCAACGACATCCTCAACGCACTCTCTTACGTTTACCTCAACAACTGCCTCCTGACCTTAGGACTGCGTCCGACACGCCCTGAGCCAGGCTATGGCTACATCCAGATGGGTGAAAGCATGGGAGAGGGTGAGGCGAACACCGACTTCTACAAGGTGCAGTCGTTCACCGAAAAGCCAGAGCGCGAGTTTGCAGAGATGTTCATGAAGAGTGGCGAATTCCTTTGGAACACCGGCTTGTTCCTCTTCACGCCAGAGGCAATACGCGAGAACTTCTACACCGTCCTGCCATCCGTGATGCGTTCGCTTGACGCAGAGAAGAAGGATGCGACATGGCTGGAGGAAGAAAGGTGGGTGGAACAGTACTATTCTACCTATCCTAACATCTCCCTCGAGGCCGGAATCCTGGAACATTCCGATAAGGTGCGTGTCAAGGAATGCCACTTCGGCTGGGCAGACATTGGTGCTTGGCATGGCATCTATGAGGCCTACGCCACAAGCCGTGAGGACAACGTGGCACTCGATACGGACACTATGCTGACCGATACGACGGGATGTGTCATTTCGTTGCCTAAAGGGCGCACAGCGATAATAAACGGTCTGCATGATTTCATCGTGGCTGAGCATGATGACATCCTGCTCATCACGCCGCGCTGCGACTCCTCAAACCAGGTAGTAAAACTCCTCAATCGCTATAACACTAAGTAGGTTTTTAGGTTCAAGGTTTAAGGTTTAAGGTTTTAGGTTTTGACTCAGATTTTAGGTCAAGATTTTGAGGGCTTTCTTGTCAACGAATTACACGAATTACACGAAAAAAAGTCAATGTGATATCAAAACAACAAGTAATTATGCAACAAGTTACTATGACAGCAGACAGCCTAATGCGTATGCTTGCGGAGAACATGAAGACAAATCAGACAAGACCAGAGATGTCTCTTGAAGATATTAATGCAGAGATTGCTGCCTATAGAACTGAACGTAAGGAATTGACGGAGGGCGGAACAGAATGATTTATGCTGTTTTAGATACTAATGTATTAGTGTCTGCCTTATTGTCAAAATCTGTAGATTCTACTATCAGTAGATTGATCACTGCCGTTATCAAAAAACATATAACTCCTTTGTATTCATCAGAGATTATAAAAGAGTACAGAGGGGTCCTTGCACGAAAAAAGTTTCATTTCCCAATAGAGTTGCAAGAGGCGTTGGTTAATAGAATTATCAATACGGGCATTGATTCTGAGCGTGTCCATTTTGATGAAGTAATGCCTGACGAAGATGATAGAGTGTTTTATGAGGTTGCATTGAGTCGAGATGATGCTTATTTGGTAACTGGTAATCAAAAACATTTTCCTGTTACACCAATCGTTGTAACTCCAGCAGAAATGTTGGAGATACTTTTACATGCGAACTGAGTGATTAAAGGACCATTCGGGGTATAGCTTTCTTATCAACGAATTACGCGGTTTGCACGAAAAAAAGCTATATAATAAATTCGTGAAATCCGTGTAATTCGTTGATATATTTAACACAGAGACACGGAGAGCACAGAGGACACGGAGTTTTTAGAGTACTATGCAGCACGTTCTAACCCCGAATGGAACTCTAAAATCTCTGTGTACTCCGTGGCCTCTGTGCCTCTGTGTTAAAAAGAACGAGGGACCTAATTATAACTTAGCTTTATTCAGACCTTAAAATTAGTTAAATATACTGTATGATTTCCCGAAACTTTCGGTATTACTTAATTATTAAGTACCTTTGCAAATTAAAAACTACTAAATTAAAAATAAAACATAAACAAAAAGCACCTGCTGGTTATAAGGGCATCGTGATCCAGAACGGCAGGAAGGTTGTCCGGAAGTAAAATACATATTTCACACTTAATTTATATGAAAAAGATTCTGTTTTTTGCTATGATGCTTCTCTGCTCGGCAACAGTCGTGGGCAGTGACGTGGTAAATGTTGCGACACTTAGTGAACTGAAACGTGCCATTAGAGAAGACAATGGTGCACACATCTTACTCACAGCCGATATTGATGCTGAGGAGTTGGAAGGTATATTGTGCGAGACATTCACAGGTACCATTGACGGAACCGACAACTCTGGACGTGGACATGCTATCAGCAACGCTTCCTCAACATTGTTCAGCAGACTGAATGGCGCAACGCTGAAGAATATCGTGATCAGCGGATCCGGCATAAATGGCGCACAAGAGCCAATCGTAATGTACTTAGAACATTATCCTTGCTATGGTTTCATAGCATGCGAGGCGACGAATGGTTGCAGGTTCGAGAATGTGTTGATAGAAGGTTGTGACCTCAGCAGTTACTGTTCGGCAGTGGGCGGTATCGTAGGTTACTCTGCCGGCTCCACGTTCGTAGATTGTAATATCGATAATCATAGTTCGATATATACTGCCGTAGGGGTTCAGAATATGTCATATCATGGTGGCCTGGTTGGACTGTCAGACAATGACACATTCACGAGGTGTGTCAACAGCGCCTTGGTAGCGACTGCTGGTGGTCCACTTCCATATATTGGTGGTATAGTCGGATATATTATGAACACCAGATTGGAGTCGTGCATCAATTCGGGCTTGATAGTGGCTTTCAAAGAAGATTCCGAGTCTTACAACACTATATACGAGAAGTATAAGGATGGGGCACTGTCATACGTTGCAACTCATCATGGTAAAGAATATATTGCACAGAAACTTACCGACGATATGCTGGATTTGCTATATACTGCCTTTTATTATGGTGGCGTGGCAGGTTTTGGTACATTAGCCAGTACTTTTGTTGACTGTGTGAATATTAGCCCTTGCTACTATGGCAATAGCGAAGGAGGCATTGCTGGCTCAGCAATAGAATGCAGCTTTGACCGATGCATAAACTACGCCCCTATCTATGGACGAGCATACAGTACTTATATAGGCTATGTATATACAGAAAGAGGTGGTATTGTAGGCATAACAAGTAATCCCAAGATAAACAATTGCCTGAATTTAGGTTCGTTCCCCGGATTGGATGGGTACTGCGGAGGTATCGTTAAGGAAGTAAGTGGCAGTCTGACCACCATACGCAACTGTTTGTCGGTAGCTGAGGGCGTTCCTGTCTTTGACACTTATGAAACTTCTCCAAAGTTAATTAATAACTACAGACTTGGAACAAAGTTTAGCGAAAAAAATACCGTGACAATCGTTACCGCAGGAATGCTCGCTTCGGGTCTCGTTACCTATATGCTCAACGATGCGATGAACGACCCAGAGACAAACACATGGCAGCAGAACATGGGCGACTATCCAGTGCCTGGCAACAAGGGACTCTACCATACACGCTAGGTGACAAGCCAGTATGGCACCGTATGCCTGCCATACGCGCTGAAGTCTGACAACGACATTCAGTACTACACATTAGCGTCTGTCGGAACAGGCGAAGGTCCCGTGAAACTCCACTTCGAAGCCACAGAAGAAGTCGGTGCCAGCTGCCCAGCACTCTTCAGCGTAAAGACAACAGGTACATACAGTTTCGAGGATGCCCACAAAGACTACAACTTCGGCACCTACAACACCGACAACACCGAGTGGAGATTGTTAGGTACGTTCGAGCAGAAGGAATTCAGCGGCGCTGACGCCCAGGGAATCTACTACCTCGCCGGCGGCCAGTTCTGCAACACCTCCACTGCAACCATCCCTGCGTTCACCGCATACCTCCTCGGTCCTGACATCAGCAGTCTCGCTGGCAAACCAATCACCTTCGTCATTGAAGGCGAGGACGACATTGCCACAGAGCTTGAACTTGTAGGCAATAAACTCGTGCCAGTGCAGAACGGCAAGACCTACTCACTGATGGGAACAGAAGTCGGCAACGGCTACCGCGGCATAGTCATCCAGAACGGCAGAAAGTATATGAGATAAACTGTCTTTCTTGTCAACGAATTACACGAATTACACGAAAAAAAACTATATATAGTAAATTCGTGAAATTCGTGTAATTCGTTGATATATCTAACACAGAGGCACGGAGGACACAGAGTGCACAGAGTTTTTTTGAGTTCCATTCGGGATTAGAACATCCTGCATAGCACTCTAAAATCTCCGTGAACTCTGTGTCCTTTGTGTCTCTGTGTTTAAAAATAGGCTGACGGGGACAACGAATTACATAAAAAATACTGTATGTAATAAATTCGTGAAATTCGTGTAATTCGTTGATAGAAGCGCTTCTCTATGGCACTTTTGGGGTGCTTTGATGTCTGAGTAGGCATAAAATATGTTAAATACTGCGTCTGGGTAGCATGTTTTTAGTCGTAAAATATGCTACTCAGACTTTTTTATATACTTTTTGTTGTCGCTCCATGAAATGAGCCTGAAAGCATAGTAGAATGAGTTGTGCGTGTAACATGTTGAAAATATGGTGTTTACAATTCTATGAAATTGTTGGCATGAAGCTGATGTAAGGCGGATATGGAAAATAACGACCGTTTTAGTCTCCAGAGCGATGTTTCTAAAAAATATTTTCAAAATGTCGATACTTACCTACATAGCTACATAATCCGTTTGTAACTACCTGATACACAATGATACGACCTATGTAGGATATCTATGTAGTCAAGGATTCCGAACCTACATACCTACATAATCAGGTGTATGTAGGTATGTAGTTAAATATTCCGGACTACATAGTATAACTACATAGGTTAACGCATTGACAGTCAGTTGTTTGCGACCAATTATGTAGGTATGTATGTAGTAAACCACTATTTCTCGTGCGCGCGAGAAGAGCAGATGGCTTTCTAATTGGTATTGAATAAGAAGCAATTTTCGCGAAAATTGCTCGTCATTCAATACCAATGACCCTGCCATTCAATACTAATGACATTGCTATACTATATTTATCAACGAATTACACGGATTACACGGATTTTTTTTAACACGGAGACACTGAGGACACAGAGTGCACAGAGTTATTAGAGTTCCATTCGGAGTTCGTTATATTCTAAAAATTAGTGCATAAAAATTTCGTGAAATCCGTGTAATTCGTTGAAAAAAAAGAAAACGTGCTGCATAGACCTCAAAAAAACTCTGTGTCCTCTGTGCCTCTGTGTTAAAAAGAGCAGTGTGGTAGGGACAACGAATTACACGAATTACACGAAAAAAAAACTATATAATAGATTCGTGCAATCCGTGTAATCCGTTGATATATTTAACACAGAGGGCTAACTCCTAACTCCTAATTCCTAACTCCTAATTAAAACTTAGCTTTATCCAGACCTTAAAATTAGTTAAATTTGCTGTGTGATTTACCGGAATATTCGGTATTACTTAATTTATTAAGTATCTTTGCAAACAGATAACTACTAATTGGAATATAAAACAACATAAACGAATAGTTAATCAGCATGAAAAAGATTCTATTATTCCTTTTGATGCTATGCTGCATGACTGCGGCTGTGGCGCAGCCATGGCCTCCTGGTGTCTATGAAGTAGAAACACTTGATCGATTCAAGGAAGTGATAAGCCACAGAATGGCTAACGATAAATGTATTGCAGAAATCAAACTCACTGCCGACATCTATCTCAATGACTGTCCAGAGCTTTGCCGTACCTTCACTGGCACTCTTGATGGCAATGGCTACACCATCTATGCTGGTGATGAAAATGCGCATCACGATGGCAGAGGTCTTGCTCATGGCAAATACCTGTTCACTTATTCCGAGGGTGCCACATTCAAGAACCTCACCTTCAAGGATTTCCGCGCAGACACGGATGAACATTCCAACTGGTCGTTCCTCACATCACAGGCAACAGACGGATGTGTGTTTGAGAACATCACTTTCGACCATGTGTCGATATGGAGTCACAAAGACAATGTTGGTGCAGTAGCAGGATATGCTAACGGTTGCACCTTCAAGAATATCACAGTAAAGAACGGCGATTTCACGGTCGATGGCAGCAAAATAGGTGCTGTGGTTGGCGATGCTAATGGTTGTACCTTCACGAACATTGAGGTCAATTCATGCGAAGTTACTGCCGATTGCGATTATGCAGGAGGTATTGTGGGTTATTCATCAAATAACTGCACCGTAACTGACATTCAGATCAAGATCAGCTTCATCAAGCTGAACGGCAAATGGGCAGGCGGCGTAACAGGATTTGCACAGGACTCTCGCTTCACAAACTGCATCATCGACGATATGTCGTGCGTATGTGCTGATGGTAGTCTTGTATCCCCAACAGAATGGCACGCTTACGTAGGAGGAGTAGCGGGACAGGCTTACACTTGCGATATCCATAACTGCGTAAACTCTGCATTGATTACTGCTGATGCCGATTGCGTTGGCGGAATTGTAGGATGGTCATTTAGTCGAACTTCTATTGAAAACTGCCTGAATACGGGTATGATTTTCAGTGCTGCCAAGTCAGATGTAGTAAAAGACTATTACAACGAGTACAAAGACAAGCAAAAGGACTGCGTTACAAAGAGTTATCGTGGCAAAGAATATACTATAAAGAAAATGGTACATCGTAGAACTGGTGAAGATAACCAATTTGGCGGAATAGTAGGAATGGCAGGCAGAACCTCCATTGCAAGATGTGCTAATCTCGGTTTTTTGAATAATACCCTTACTACCGGTGGCATTATTGGTGATGCCTATTTGGGAGGAACCATCATAGATTGCCTCAGCGACGGTGATCCTATTGAAAAAGAAATAAGAGGTATTGCCGGAACTCTTGGTTGGTCAGCTGACACTAAGGATAACATATATATTGTTAGCAACACACTTAATGTAACAGCAAACTATGACTATTATCTCACTTCAAATAGTTACACCTTTAACCACTCTGGAACATACTCTTACTATGATAAGAACATTACCGAAAATGAAGTTCTATCGGGCGTAGTCTGCGCTAAGCTCGGTGAGAACTGGGAACAGAACATCGGCATAGATCCATATCCTACCCCTACGGGCAATGGTGGTCTTATCTTTGCTGACAATCTTGCCCCAGAGAAATATACTTATGCGGGCACTCAGAGCAATGTTACCATAAAGCGCACATTCAATAACGATGGTTGGTACTCTCTCTGCTTGCCATTTGATGTTGATGCTACACAGACGGCAGAGATGTTTGCCGAAGTGGCAGAGTTCAGCAGTCTTAATGGCAGCACCTACTATTTTAGTATCGTCAGCCATATCGAAGCTGGCAAGGCATATATCGTAAAGGTAAGCGAAAAACTCGAGAATCCAGTGTTTGAGAATGTTACGATAGCAGCCAATGTTGCAGCAGACCAGGACGGACCCTTCGTTGGCGTACTCAAACCAACAGCACTTGGCGCAGGCTGCAAGGTCATCGGTTCTGGCACATCAGTGAACCCAGCGACCCCAGGCACGATGAATGCGTTCCGCTGCTACTTCCCTGCTTCGGCAGCTGCCGCAAAGGCAATGTACTTCAAAGTGGGTGGAGGCGATGCAACAGACATTCAGTCTTTGACAGAGGCTGCAGACCATAAACCACAGACTACCGGCGCTTACAACCTCGCAGGACAAAAGGTGGACGAGGGTTACCACGGCATAGTGATTAAGAACGGTAAAAAGTATCTAATCAAGTAAAAAGGGAAGCCTTAACCTTATCTGGGAAAGAGAAGAAGAAGGCTACGCTGAATAGCAGATAAACGAGTCAGAGAACCGTCCCTTGACTCACTTTTTCGCCCAATCGCTTTGCAGTTTCAAGGGAAATGTATATTTCTGCAGAGCAAAAAGTCTTGAATAACAACAAATAACAACATAAAATGAAAAAACTACAAATTACAAAACGGCTTACAGCCCTGTTATGGGCATTGGCGCTGACACTGATGCCTATGAGTCTCATGGCTGACAACAACACTCCTCTGTCAGTAACCGTCATAAATACTGGCGGAGGTATAGGCGACCAGTATGGAGAGAAAGCTTTCGACGGCAAACTTGAAACCAAATGGTGTGGCGACATAACTTCTGTCACATTGCCTTTCGTGGAAGTGCAGCTGGCAGAACCTTCCAAGTTGGATTACTATTACCTCTACACAGGTGATGACATCAACTACTATGAGGATGAAACTAGCGTACAGCAGATGCGCAATCCAAAGGAGTGGAAGCTGTATGCCAAGGTGGATGAAGGTGACGACTGGACATTGATTTCTCACGTCACAGACGCTGGGCTGCCTACAACGGTTTCCACAAGAAGCAAGAACTACAGGATTGACGCAGCATGTCAGGACATCGCGTACAACTATTTCAGATTCGAAATTCTGGGTATAGAGCTAGGCAATATCTATGAGGTTGGCGAGATTTGCCTTATTAATTGTGCTCATGAATATGCCGAAGGAAGTGCCATCTGTAACAACTGCGGCACTCCATGCGCTCACCTTCATCTTGGCGAACTCATTGTCCCCAAGGAGCCTACATGCACCGAGGCCGGCAACGTGGCTTACCACCAATGTTCTGACTGCCACATGTATTTTGATGCGGAAGGCAATGAACTGGCTGAAGGTGCATGGGTTCTTCCTGCCTTGGAGCATAACTACAAAGATGGTATCTGCGATGTGTGCGACGAATACCAGAAGCCTGAAGGCGAAGGCACTGAACTGAATCCTTATCTGATTGCCAACTGGGGTAACATCCTTTGGTTCGACGACTGCTTTGAAGACGCATATCTTAAGCTCGTGGATGATGTTACTTTAATGGAATCAATCAAGGTTTTCAGCGAGTACACACTCAACATGGACCTCAATGGTCATGCGCTGATAGGAAGTAAGGAATATGCAATTTTTGAACTGAATGGTGGTACGCTGAATCTTCGTGATGCAGAATCCAATGCAGGCAAACTCACAAAGTCAGGTCTTGCTGTAAATGTGAACATCGGCACATTCAACATGTATGGCGGCAGCATTACAGAGTGTCTCGGAAATGTAGGTGTTGCAGTCAATGTCTATAAAGGAACATTCAATATGTTTGGCGGAGCAATCACAGAGAACAATGCCTCATCTCCAATGTTTGGAGATACAAAATTCAGAGGTGTTGTCCACGTAGATTCTAAGAATGGATATTTCAACATGTATGGCGGTAGCATTACCAACAACATAGGTGAAACACACGGTGTGGGTGTCTATTGCGTAGCAGAAGCCGATGGATCAGATGATAAAGATGCTGATGGATGTCTTGCAGCTGGCACTGTGGTCACAATGGCCGACGGCAGCAAGAAGGCTATTGAGGATGTTGCCATCGGCGAAAGTGTCTTGACCATGAACCATGACACTGGCAAGATGAGCGCAGAACCCGTCTTCTTCATTCACAAGACGGAGATGAGCGATGCCTTCACCTTGCACTTCAGCAACGGCACCGACGTCACCGTTGTCAAGTATCATAGTTTCTTCGAGAAGGCAGACAACCGTTACGTTACCCTCAACTCACAGAATGCCAGCACCTACGTCGGTCGCAGTTTCTATTGCGCTGAAACCAGCGAGTGGGTTGAGCTGACAGGCGTTACACCTGTCGAGGGCACCGTAGGCACCTACGCGCTGCTCGTATCTCACACGCAGAACCACCTTGCCAACGGCATGCTTTCTGCCATCTTGCCTACGTTCCCTGTGTATAACGCATTCGAGTTTGGCGACAACCTCACTATCGACCCCGTTAAGAAGGCAGCCGACATTGCGCTCTACGGCACGATGGATTATGCAGAAGTGAAGGATGCCGTGACAGAAGAGTTCTTCGATGCTGTCAATGGTCAGTATGCTACGGTGTTGTTTGGCAAGGGAATGGCAAACCTGGAGGACTGCCTCCGCTTGGCAGCCGCTTTCCTCCCCCAGAACAAAGCGAAGCAGAGTGCTCGCCGTCGTGCTGACGAGGTGAAGCAATATCATGTCACCCTCAACGGCAAGGTGATCATCTCGGGCAATCAGAAGACAGACGATAATACGCCAAGCAACCTCGCTGTCAGCGAAGGAATGCTATCTATCGGTACGCTTGAGGCTGGCTCAATGGTTGGCATTGACATGTGCATCTCAAATGTGGATGAGTACAGTCAACCACGAACAGACAGAGTTGACGGTATCTTAGCTTCTGACGCCGAAGAAGGTGACGTTCAGTACTTCACGCCAGACAGATCTTCAGCAACAATCACATATAATGAAGGAAAACTTGAGATTACTCACCAGGTATGTTATTATGAAGGAGAAAGTGTCTTCTGTAGCGTCTGCGGTTCGATAAAGGAACATGACCATGTTTACGACGAGGGTGTCGTAACAAAGGAGCCTTCTTGTTCAGAATCAGGCAAAAAAACATTCACTTGCACAAGATGTGGAGGAATCGAAACTGACGTAATCAGACCTCTTACTCATACGTTGAATGATAATCTGAAGTGTACTGTGTGTGGTCACGAAATCGAAGACGACTGCATCATTGAATATACTGCGACGGAGAGACTTAGCTTTATTTATGGCGGATTTGGAGACGAAGGGGAAGAATTAGTATTAGAGTTTGATTACACAGACAAAGATAATGATCCCGACTATGAAGAATTCGAGAATTTTGGTGAAGAACTCTTTGGTGCTCCTGCAATCAAGCATGAATATGATGAAGCAACAGGAAAGGGACGAATCATCTGTAACTCACCTGTGACGGAATTTTATGGTTATACAGAATTACGCCCTGAACGCTTAACAAGCATTACCCTGCCAAGTTCTGTGCAAAATATTGAAGAGTTTGCATTCTTTTACAATATCAATCTTACAAGTATAACACTTCTTGCGGAATTCTCTGATAAGCTTAATTATAATCTGAATTTCATTGGATGCAATAACCTGCAAGAGATTATCGTACCATACAACTCATGTGCTGAATATTTAGGAGCATGCTCTTCCTATGGTAATTATTATTGGTATAAGGATGAGAATGGTGATGAACATGATGGGCCAACTTATGACTTGCTAAAGTCCCTTCTCACTCTTGACGACACCAAGGACTTCCAAACTCCGGAGATTGTGGTCAAGGCAGATGCAACCCTTCAGCGTTCGTTCGCTAAAGACGGCTGGTACTCTCTCTGCGTGCCATTCTCTGTAAGCGTGGAAGACACTCCATTCTCTCAGGTGGCAGAGTTCGGTGGGGTTGAAGACGATACTTACAAGTTCACTACCGTTGATTTTATCGTACCTGGCAAAGCTTACATCGTGAAGGTAGATGCAGAAGTTAAAAATCCTACTTTCAGGAATGTGTTCATTGACACCGAGGCTCCTGCAACCAACGGAGCTTTCGTGGGTGTCTATAGTCCAACAGAACTTGGCGCAGGCTGCAAGGTCATCGGTTCTGGCACATCAGTGAACCCAGCGACCCCAGGCACGATGAATGGCTTCCGCGCGTACTTCCCTGCTTCGGCAGCTGCCGCAAAGGCAATGCGCTTCACAGTGGATGGTGGCGAAGCAACTGTTGTTCAATCTCCGATTGAGGCTACAGACTACAAGCTACAGACTACAAACTCTTTCAACCTCGCAGGACAGAAGGTTGACGAGAACTATCGCGGCATCGTGATTCGTGGTGGTAAGAAGTATGTGAGGTAAGCTGTCTTTCTTGTCAACGAATTACACGAATTTTCTAACAAGATACACTGAGGACACCCCTCATAATCTTTACTAACTTAACAGTCTGGGTGATACCAATTGATTGACATAATATATAAAAATATGAACATAAAGCAAATTATCACTCCCTCCCTTCACGGGAGGGCCGGGGTGGGTCTTTTCCTTTTACTCTTTAGCATAACAGCGGCAGTGGCACAGCCAAGCCCAGATGGTGGCTACACGGCAGGCTCGTATGAAATGCTTAAGACTTGTGTACAGAATGCCATAAACAATGGAAATCCAACTGCAACGATTAAGCTGACTGCAGACATCTATCTTAAAGATGAGGGTGAGCTTTGCAGCACCTTCAAAGGTACTCTTGATGGCAATGGTTTCACTATCTATGCAGGAGATGAAAATGCGCATCACGATGACAGAGGTCTTGCTCACGGCAAATACCTCTTCACATATTCCGAAGGTGCGACATTCAAGAATCTCACCTTCAAGGATTTCCGTGCTGACACGGATGAACATTCCAACTGGTCGATACTTACTTCACAGGCATCTAAGGGATGTGTGTTTGAGAACATAACTTTCGACAATGTATCGATATGGAGCAAAAAAAGCAATGTTGGTGCAGTAGCAGGAGTTGCCAATGGTTGCACTTTCACGAACATCACAGTGAAGAACAGCGACTTCACTGTAGATGATAGTTATGTAGGTGCAGTGGTAGGAGATGTGGAAAATTGTACATTCACGAACATAGAAGTTAACAGCTGCACAACATTTGCAGATGATAATTATGCTGGCGGTATTGTAGGCCATTCAAATAAATGTACATTTGAAAATGTAGATATCAAGGACAGTTACTTCATGGTTAATGGTAGATGGGCTGGCGGCGTATCTGGTGCTTCAGTTCTAGACTCAACATTCTCAAACTGCAATATTGACGACCAGTCCTGCATATATGCTGATGGAAGATCCTGGTCAGGAGCTTTCTCAGGAGGAATCGTAGGAGAGGCTTTTAGGTGCCAATTCCATGATTGTATAAATTCTGGTTTAATCGCAGGCAGCCATGATTATGTAGGAGGAATTGTCGGAAGAGCAGATGGTCACTCGACCATTGAAGACTGTCTGAATACAGGAATGATCTTGTCCGTAGGTCCTGGTTACGATACCAATGATTATTACCAAAGACACAAGAACAAGACAATGGCCAGCGTTACCAAATCTTATAAAGGAAAGCAGTATGTGATAGTAAGGAGTACGGTCTATATCAATGAACATGATCATTATTATGGAGGAATCGTTGGAGGAATAGATGATGCAGTTGTAACACGATGTGCAAATTTTGGTTCAGTGCATGGTCGCGGTTATATTGGTGGTATCGTAGGCAGATCTTATGGTGGAAGTATCACTGATTGTTTCTCAGATTTTGAAGGTACTTCCAGGATGGTGACTATACCGTTGTGTTCAATTCTTAGCTATGCAGAACATGGAGTAACCGAAATTCGTAATTGCCTGAGTACAGTTGGTTATAGGATGGCATATGGTGAAAACGAAGAGAATATAACGGCTAGTGTTCTTTATAAAAGTAATGGCAGACTCAACAGGACTGGCGAAATGTGTAAAATACTCGGTTCGAACTGGGAGCAGAACCTCGGCACTGATCCATATCCTACGCCTAAGCACAAAGGGGAACTCTACCACACTCGCACCCTCACTCCTGCCAATGAAAGCGACGAATATGTTTACGGCACTGTATGCTTGCCTTTCTTCCAGATGTCTGACGAGAACATTTCCTACTACCTCTTGTGGCCAAGCCAACAAAATGAATCCGATAAACTCGTGTTCAGATATTCCCCTCGATTGACTCCAGGCACACCAGCATTGTTCCGTGCAAAGCCAGGGGAGATTACCATAAGAGACAATATCAGCAATGATTACGGATACAAGTGGGAGGCATCTACTCCTACTACAACTGCAAACGGATGGAGAATGCTGCAAGGTACTTACGATAATAAAGTCTTTGAGGGCGAAGATGCCAAGAGCATCTACTACGTTTCAGATAACGAAATCCACAACGCAGCGACGGCCACCATCAATGCATACCATGCATATCTATATGGTCCAAACATTGATACGCTTGATATCGCAGACAAACCAATCAAAATCGTCATTGAAGGCGAGGACGACATTGCCACAGAGCTTGAACTTGTAGGCAATAAACTCGTGCCAGTGCAGAACGGCAAGACCTACTCGCTGATGGGAACAGAGGTAGGCAACGGTTACCGCGGCATAGTGATTCGTGGCGGTAAGAAGTATGTGAAGTAAGCTGTCTTTCTTGTCAACGAATTACACGAATTATACGAATTTTCTAACAAGACTAACTTAACAGTCTGGGTGACACCAATAATTGACATAATATATAAAAATATGAACATAAAGCAAATCTTTTCTCCCTCCCTTCACGGGAGGGCCGGGGTGGGTCTTTTCTCCGGGAGGGCCGGGGTGGGTCTTTTTATGCTCTTCCTCTGCATGACAGCGCAGATGGCGCAAGCTCAGGAAAAACCACTTGACTTCCCGCTACACATGAAGTGTAACGGTATGGACCTGACGATGGATTGCCCATTGCAGCAAGTTCTGGATGCCATACTCGTTGACGACAAAGAGGCATACATGCTTTTCCCTGGCACAACACTTGATGAGGGAAAGAGACGTGAAGACGCCTTTGGCAACTGGCACGTAACATACAATCAGAAAATGGAAGAAGGAGAGAGCCACTACCAACTGATTTTGCACTACCGTAGTAATGGCAGTTTGTATTATGCCAACGGAAACATTGCCGTGGCTAAAGGTGCGTCGCCCGCAAAAGGTTCCCGATCAGCAAGAAGAAAATCTCCAGAGCAAGCCTCGGTTATTGCTACAGGATCATCAGTAAGCAAGGTTGAGGTAATGCTCGTCAGCCATAAGGGTGTTCCTCATGAGGCATACAAGGTGTTGGACAGCAAGACCTTACACAATGTTTATGTTGATGTGTATAGCGGCGATATACTCTTCACTGAACCTCTGGTGCATTCCTTCGCACCATGGAGCCAGCTGAACGGAACGCCTGTAACGCTCATAGGAAAGACTTCCTTCAACGGTCTGCAGAACATAGACCTGATGCAGACAGACAAAGGATACATCCTGCGTGACCCAAAGCGCAACATCGTAACCATAGACAGCAGCAACCGACTCAACGGTCTCGACTGGCAGAAATACCCAAAGGACATGGATACCCAGTTTCGCTTCTCCATGGACATGAGCGATGACTTCGTCTTTACAGACAAAGAGCAACTTCTTGAGGGGAAATATACCGCAGCGATAACCGACTTCAAACTCTGTTGGACTTCTACAAAAAAGGAAATGCCGAAGGAACTCCATCTGCACGCATATTACAAAGACAATGATGGCAATCCGCTTGACGACATCCTCAATGTTGACCAAAATGATTTGGAATGGAAGTTTGACGAAACGGATGAAGAGGGAGACATTTGGTATGTATGCTCTTACAAACTACCACAACCAATCAGTGTGAACCTCTTTGATCGTCAGAACATGGTAGAGGTAATCACAGAACATGGACTGTGCACCAAGGAGAACGGCATCATGGCAAGTGACAAGATAGACCGTTATATGGATGGTGACAGCCAAGACTATATACTGACGTGCAATTTCACTACTATCACAGAGGCAACGCAGGCTGCAATAGATGTACATTGGGCTATGCAGAAGATACATGACATGTATCGGGAATACTTCGACATCAATGGTTGCGACAACAAGGGTTGCCAAATTGTTAACTTTGTCAATCCAGGCAATGACCTGTATGTACACGGTGGACTGCCAAATAATGCCACCGCAGGAGGAATGGAGATAATAGATAGTTACGGAATGCCCACGTATGTTATGTCGTTCGGCGTGGGTGAGCCGGGAATAGCAACCCCGCTTACATCGCTTGATATAGCAGGTCACGAGTTCACACACAACGTGACTGCCGGTTCGGGCAACAGTCTGTTCTACATGAACGAGTCGGGAGCCTTGAACGAGGCAACAGCCGACTGCATGAGCATGGTTGTAGAACACTACGTCACAGGTCAGCCTTCATGGATGTATAGCGGAATGGTATATATGATGTGGGATAACATGCGTAGTTTCGCTAATCCATGGCTCTCCTCTGCCATAGGTGACAAAACTGGTATATTCCCACAACCAAAATACTACGGAGGACGCTACTGGATAGACTACAATACTGAAGACTATGACTATGGTGGTGTACACTTCAACAGCGGAGTCTTCAACCACCTGTTCTACCTCCTCTGCGAAGGAGCCGTAGGCGCAACAAACGAATATAACGAGACGCGCGACATCAATGCTATTGGCATTGACCGCATGAAGGACATCCTCTTCCACTCCATGATGTACTACAACAGCACCCTCTGCAACTATGCAGAGATAGCCGATAACCTCCTGGTAACGGTGGAGGACATATTCGAAGGAAACGCTGATGTTCTTGAGTTGCAGGCAGACATGCTTACGGCGTACGATCATGTAGGCATGACCTCTACTATTTGTCCTACCGGAATAAAATCTATCTCTCTCCATCAAGAGAATCAGGGTGGGACTTCGTACAATATCTATGGCGTCCCTGTAAATGACAATTACCGTGGCGTAGTGATTCGTGGTGGTAAGAAGTATGTGAAGTAAGGTTTAAGGGTTAAGGTTTTAGGTTAATGGTTAAGGGGTCGTTTCTAATTAGTTAAGATTTTAAGTTCAATTTTCAGTTGAGATTTTGAGCGTTAGCGACCCTCAAACGAGACTACTCTTCTTATTATCAGCAAGATTTTTAGTTTTGATTTTCAGATAGATTTTTAGAAATCCGACTTAATATCTTTACTAAAAATCTAACTGAAAATAGGATGACGATATTTAGGAAAGATGGTCGGGCAAAGCCCTCAAAATCTTTACCAAAAATCTGACTGAAAATCTTTACTAATAATCAAACTGAAAATCTTTACTAACTTAACAGTCTGGGTGACGCCCATTGATTGACTGAAGTAAACAAGAAAATATGATAGCAACTGATTGGCATGCCTGGCTTACATTGGCACTTATTCTCGGACAGTTTGGGGTGATGCTCAAAACCAAGCTGCCTGCTGATGTCGTATTCTTTGTGGTTGTCATACTGCTTGTACTGACAGGATGCCTGCCACTCGATGAAGCCCTTAATGGCTTCGCCTCACCGATGGTCGTGGTCTTCGGCGTACTGTGCGTCGTCGTTACAGGACTCGAAGCAACCGGAGTGCTACACTGGGCAGTAAAGAATCTGCTCGGTGAACCATCCTCTTACTGGCGAGCCATTGTCCGCCTGATGCTGCCAGTCGCAGTCATGTCCTCCGTCCTGAATAATGTTACGGTGGTGGCACTGTTCATCAAAATGGTGAAAATGTGGGCGGCAAAGTTAGGAATATCACCATCCAAGATGCTCATTCCGCTCAGCTATGCAGCAGGAATGGGTGGAGTATGCACCCTTATAGGCACAGCGCCAAACCTCGTTGTCTCCGGTTTCTATGCAGATCAGACAGGCGAACCGCTGGGCATCTTCTCTACTACATTACCCGGTCTGTTCTGCCTCGCTGTGGGAGTGGTTAGCGTCATCGCACTGCAGAAACTATTGCCGGAGCGCAAATTGCCCGAAGAGGAACTGAGCAGCGGCAAGGTCGGAACGACAACCGAACTGCATGTCCTGCCAGGCAGTCATCTGCCCGGCCAGACACTTGCCGATGTAGGCTTAGTGTCCGAAGAGACTTCGTCAAACGAAAGGGTAGGGAGGCTTCTTGGTATCGTCAGATTCGACGGTGAGGTAAACGAGGCAAAACCCGATGAATTCCTTATGGGTGGTGACACACTCATCTTCACTGGCGACAAAAAGGCAGTGTTGGATATCGGTAAGAAACTCGGCATGGAGTGCGACCCTATAGACCGTGGCGAAGAAATAAGCGTTGACCATCGCACCATTCTCTCTTCACTCATCATGGTTGGCATGGTTATGCTGTCTGCCTTCAATGTGCTGCCATTGCCCCACTGCTGCTTCCTCGCCGCACTGATGATGCTCGTCACGCGATGCTGCAGTGTCGCCCAGGCAAAGAAGGCCATCAACTGGGATGTGCTCATCATAATAGCATGTTCTATAACCCTCGGAAAGGCTATAGAGTCAACAGGCATAGACAAATTCCTTGCCGCAGAAATGGCAAACATATGCGACTCAAATGCGCTGGTGGCACTGGTGCTGGTATGTCTCATCGGTACGTTCCTGACAGAGTTTATCTCCAATACCGCATGCGCAGCCATCATGGCACCTATTGCCATTGAGATTGCTACGGCACTGGAGGTAAACCCGATGACGTTCTGCATCGCACTGATGATAAGTGCGTCGTCAAGCTTTGCCACTCCCGTCGGTTCGGCTACGCATCTGTTAGTATATGCCACCGGAGGTTATCGCTTTTCAGATTTTCTGCGCATTGGCTTGCCGATGAACTTCATAATTCTCGCCGCCAACATCTTCATAGTGACACTATTATTCCCACTATAAAAAACATACGGCAGGTGTCAGATTCATCAACGAATTTCACGAATTACACGAAAAAAAAACTATATAATAAATTCGTGAAATTCGTGTAATCCGTTGATATATTTAACACAGAGGCACGGAGTTCACAGAGAACACGGAGATTTAGAGTGCTATGCAGGATGTTCTAATCCCGAATGGAACTCAAAAAAACTCTGTGCACTCTGTGTCCTTTGTGCCTCTGTGTTAAAAAAAAATCCGTGAAATTCGTGTAATTCGTTGATAACCTTACCTAACGAATGTGTATTCCGTGCCGGGGTTTGTCTGGATGTCATAGACGTTGGTGTCTTCTAACTCCTGATGGATAAGCTTTGACGGATCGCTGACTAACGGTTTTGCGAATTCCGTCTGCCTGAGAAGGTTGTTGTTGCTTGGGCCGTATGTGGCAACAGCCAGTTCGCGACCACTCGCCAGACGCAAAGGCGCCTTTGTGCGAAGGCGAAGCGTGCCGCCAACAGTAGAACGGATGGTGACGGACTGTACCATTCCGTTGTTCCATTTCATCTTGACAATCTCAAAACCACCTCGGCATCTCAGTCCGCTGACCTCACCGTTGGCCCATGCAGAAGGCAGGGCAGGGAGCAGATGGACTGCGCCGGCATGGCTCTGTACCAACATCTCAGACATCGCTGCTACGCATCCTGCATTACCAGCAATGCTGAACTCAGGATTGCCACAAACCATGTCAGGATATAACCCACCCATGTGTCCGAAGGTGTTCTCCTCGTTAGGGTCCTTGATGCTCATAGCGTTGAGCAGCATGCGGTATGCATGGTCGCCGTCGAGCATACGTGTCCACAGACAGGCTTTCCACGCCAGAGTCTCCGAATTGCCACCGTCGCCCATGTTGATGAGTGTGCTTCTGATGGCAGAAGAGAGTTCCGGATGGACGTAAGGTGAGACAAGACGACCAGGGTAGGCGCACCACAGGTTGGCAACGGCAGGCAACTGCTGCATGTCTGCCGACGAAGCGAGCATGCCGTCGCTGTCGATAGCCATCGGTGGCAGTAGTGTTCGGGCATCGTCAAGGCTGTCTGCGAAGGCCGTCAGGTTGGCTGCTGCCTTGCCCCACATTGAAGAAGCAATGGTCTCTGCTGCCTGTCGGGTGCAGAAGAACAAGTCGCTGAGCAACTGGTTGTTCATGCCTATGCGTCCTATTTCTTTCAGGTCGCGACCGAGATAGTTGCGCGATGCCTCTGCCATGATAGGGAACGCCACTGTGCTCAGGAAACTTCTGTCGCCAGAATACAAGTATGAGTCCCACAGAACGGTGCTCAGCCATGCGTTATAGGCTACGCCGTCGTCAGCGCCGTCGCCGTTTCCGCACCACAGGTCGCTATGCCTTGCCGTGCTCCATCCCCTCATTCCTAAGTCCGATGCACGTTTCGCCCCCTTCTCGCTGAGTTGCTTTATGAACTGCAAGTACGCCTGATTGCTCTCCGTCAGATTGGCAATTTCTGCTGGCCAGTAGGTCATCGGTAGGGTAGAGGAGAGGTCGTAGTTGGAGTCGTTGTATGGGAACTTGCCCGAATCAGGGTTCCACAAACCCTGTGAGTTAGCCGGCAGACCGCCCTTTTGCGACGAGCAGATGAGCAGATAGCGACCGTACTGGAAGAGGTCGGTAAGGAGTCGGGAGTCGTCAGCATACGCCATGGACATTATTCTGCGGTCAGTGGTCTGGTTGTCAGTAGCCATGCTGCCGCCAATGTTCAGCTTTACTCGGTCGAACTGCTTATGATAGAGATTCTTATGGTCATTCTCTACGACCGAAAACTTCTGCAGCACGTTGCCCTTTGCCGAGAATTTGCTCATCAGCATTCGTGCCTTCAGTTCCGAGTCGGCAGTGATATTGCCACAGTCTATGTAGTTGGTTGCCGACGAAATGACGACAAGCGCCTCGCTGGCGTCAGTTATCGTGAGCTTATTGCCTGAGGCGGAGCACTTTCCGTCAATGCATTGTGCCTTGACAATCGATGTGCAGTGGAGTCCATTTGCTATGCCGTCCACGTCAGGCTGGGCATGATAAGAATAGACTCTAAGTTCGTCCTGCAAGCCCTCCGTACGGTTTACGTTGCAGAGAATGCGCTCCCTGTTCTGAGGTGCAGCAATGTCTGCCGTGAAGTTCAGCGCCCCTTTCTTCGATGCGCGTATGTGAATCAGGATGACATCGTCAGCGAACGACGTGATGACAGTACGGTCATACGTCACACCACCGGCAGTATAGGTAGTGTGAGCAGTAGCATCAGCGATGTTCAGTTCGCGGCGATAGCCAGACGGAGAGTTGTGAGTAGGGAATGAAAGTATCAGGTTGCCAACCGCCTCGTAGGGCATTCCCTGATTTCCGGCATCAGCTTTCCTGTACGGACAACCAGCCCAGAAGGAGCTCTCGTTAATCTGTATGGTGTCGCTTCTTACGCCACCATAGACCATGGCACCCAACCTGCCGTTGCCCAAAGGCAATGCCTCGGTCCAGAATGTGGCAGGCTTGTCGTACCAAAGGATGTTGTCGGCCTGTATGACAGAAGGCATGGCGCACAACATTGCTACTGTCATTAATATGATATTCAGACTTCTCATCTTCATAGTTTTTATGTATTTTCGTGTAGTTTTAGTTCAGAATGGTCTATTTGTGTGCAAAGTTACAAATAAAAAATATTAAATTGTCACTTTTCTATGAAAAATGTTGCTGATGTCATTTATTATTTGTAATTTTGCCAGAAACAAAATTCATTACGACTGGAAAATGGAGAATGAGTAACTATTCAGCACTGGTGTTTTTTTTTAACACAGAGGCACGGAGGACACGGAGGCCACAGAGATTTTTGAGTTCCATTCGGAGTTCGTGATATTCTAAAATTAGTGCACAAAAAATTCGTGAAATCCGTGTAATTCGTTGAAAAAAGAAAACATCCTGCATAGCACTCTAAAATCTCTGTGAACTCAGTGTCCTCAGTGTCTCTGTGTTAAAAAAGACAAGGGACTCAGGAATATAAGTGTCGTTATTTGGATACCGTTGTTAACTGTTGACTGATTACTTTGTGCTCTCTTTGTGTACTAAATTAAAAGCAGATTAAGAGATTAAGATATACGATGATAACAAAACTAAAGACACTGGAGATGCAGCGTATCTCTGTGGAGGAATTCCATGCGGCAGAGAAAATGCCCCTTGTGGTTATCCTCGACGATGTACGTTCGATGCATAACGTAGGGTCTGTGTTCCGTACCTGCGACGCATTCCGCGCTGAGGGCGTCTGCCTCTGCGGAATAACGGCAACGCCACCACAGAACGAGATACACAAGACGGCTCTCGGAGCAGAAGAGAGTGTCGAATGGCACTATTATACGGATGCAAAGGAGGCTGTTGCTGAACTTCAGAAGGCAGGCTATACCGTCTATGCGGTGGAACAGTGCTCGGGCAGCACGAAACTGCCTGATGCTGGCATCGCTGAGCGTGGCGGACGCTATGCTGTGGTCATGGGAAATGAAGTGCATGGTGTGCATCAGGATGTCATAGACATGTGTGACGGATGCCTCGAGATACCGCAGTTTGGCACGAAGCATTCCATGAACGTGTCTGTCACTGCCGGCATTATCATCTGGGAGTTTGCCCGAAAGTTGATGCTGTAAGGTGGGTTCTATTAATTACCACCTAAACATATAACAGTAATAGCCTCAGGTCCCTTGTTCATATTAGCACAGAGACAGTATTAATTAATAATTAATAATGAATAATGAATAATTTGAAACATGCTGCATAGAACTCAAAAATCTCTGTGACCTCTGTGCTCTCCGTGTCTCTGTGTTAAACAGACAGGGGGTATGGATAGATGTTCATTATTCATTATTAATTATTCACTATTCATTATTCATTAAAAGCATCCCCAACCACATAACCACCCAAACACGAAGCATGATTCCTCGTTTTCAGCATATGGATATTCCGATTCTCTCCGGCCAGATGAACTGTCCGTTCAGCTACAAGCCTTCGGATGCCATGCTATATATATTATATAAGGTGTACGATGAGATTGAGAAAAGGGACGAATGGCGTGATGAGGTGAATGGTGGGAAGATGTTCGGTGTGCTGATTGCTAAGGACGAAGATGGCAATGTGGGGTATCTGAAGGCATATTCCGGACAGATAAACGGTCGCGCTGATTGGGAACAATGGGTTCCGGCCGTGTTTGACTACCTGCAACCTGATGGCTATTTCGTGCAGCATGAGAATGAAATATCGGCATTGAATGCACAATTGGCAGACATGCAGCAGTCTTTGGAATACCGAATGAAGATGGCGCGACTTGCCAATGCTGAGCAAGATGGCAGAAAAAGTGTGGATGACTATCGTGCGTTCATGGCAGAACAAAAACAGCTTCGTAACGCACGGAGGCAGGAAGGCACAGACGAAAGTGTCTTGATAGCTGAGAGTCAGTTTCAGAAAGCAGAACTGAAGCGCTTGAAGAAGCGTATAGAGGCAGAACTGAAACATCTGCGTGACGAAGTGGAGGAGTGGAAACGGGAGATAGTCAGGCTGCAGAATCTTCGCCGACAGATGTCTGACGACTTGCAGAAATGGCTGTTCGACCAGTTCGTTATGCTGAATGCCGAAGGCAATAGTCTGACACTCAGCGAAATATTTGCCCCAACTCCGCAACGCGTCCCTCCGTCAGGTGCTGGCGAATGTTGTGCTCCCAAACTGTTGCAGTATGCTTATCAGCATGGTCTGAATCCATTGGAGATAGCAGAATTCTGGTGGGGAGAGTCGCCGAAAGGGGAGGTGAGACATCATAAGGAGTGCTATCCGGCATGTCAGGGAAAGTGCAAACCGATACTTGACTTCATGCTTCAAGGACTTGATGTGGCACCTAATCCATTTGAAACAAACGGCGAAGGCACCGCTGATGCTGAGGAGTTGCGTGTGATATACAAGGATGATTATGTCCTTGTCGTAGATAAACCAGCGGGAATGCTTTCCGTTCCAGGGAAAGTTGGCACGGTTTCTGCATTGGATGTCGTAAGGCGAATGGTAGGAGGGGACAAGGAAGTCTTTCCCGTTCACCGTTTGGATATGCAGACGTCAGGTGTCTTGGTCTTTGCCTTTGGCGTGGATTGCTACATCGTTCTGCAGCGGGAGTTTGCCAATCACTCTACCCAAAAGACTTACATTGCCGTAGTCGAGCATTTTGGTGAAGGGGATTCAACGCCGTTGGTTGCAGGTGAACGGCGAGTGATAAATGTTCCGCTGAGTGCTGATTACATGAATCGGCCATGTCAAAAGGTTGATTATGAGAATGGTAAGGAGGCTGTGACGGAAATTGAAGTGCTGGAAGTGTGTGACAGAAAGGCACGTCTGCGTCTTCATCCGCGTCAGGGACGCACTCATCAGTTGCGTGTCCATTGTGCGCATAAGGATGGCCTGAACATGCCGATTGTTGGCGACAGGCTATATGGACGTGATTCGGAGCGTCTCCTGTTGCATGCCGAACACCTCGTGCTTCGCAACCCTCTGTCACGGCGAACCTACAATCTCCATTCGCCTTGTCCGTTCTGAACGAATAATAGTAATAATGTATAAAAATAAAAAGAAGAATTATGGAAAATAAGCAAAATGGCCAGCAGATGCAGCTTGAGATCAAACCAGAAGTTGCAAGCGGTAACTATTCTAACTTCGCTGTGATTAGTCATTCAAGTTCAGAGTTCACACTTGATTTTGCGAAGATGCTTCCTGGTATGCCTAAGGCACAGGTAGAGTCGCGCGTTATCATGGCACCAGAGCATGCAGTACGTCTGCTTCACGCTCTTCAGGAGAATATCATGCGCTACGAACAGCAGTTTGGCAAGATTATGATGCCAGGTGCTCAGAAGCGCACTATCGCTCCTTTCTCAAGCGGAAACGGTGGCGAGGCTTAATATTCTTTACGGTCGCTTTTTTGCGACTGAGATTATGAAATGAAGCAGAGAGGAATGGCGATTGTTGTCAGTCGCATTCTTCTCTGTTTCATAGTTTAGGAGATAAAGAGGAGATAGCGGTAGCGAAGATAAAGAGAAAATATAGAGACATTACTATTGTCCCTTTATCTCCCTAATATCTTCCCTATAACTCCCCAATAACTCCCCTAATATCTTCCCAATAACTCCTTGAACAATAGCACAAGCGCAATATATTTCAGAATAATTATGATTACCCAAAATAAATTCAGTAGTGAAAGACGAAGCGAAATGCTAAACTCTCCAAGTCAGATAGGGGAATACATGCATGTGTCAGCTTTCAACACATTGCTTGTTTGTCTGACAGCCTTCCTGCTTGTCTGTGCATTCTTCCTTTGGGCATTCCTGGGTAAGGTGACCGATAAGGTGGAATACACAGGTATATTAATGCCAGCAAAGGGGGCAACAAACATCACCCTGCCTGATGACGGAGTGGTGCGTACCTTGCTGGTAAGTAACGGTGCGCATGTAAAGACAGGACAGCCTCTTGCGCTTGTGTCCGTCAATGGTCAGTACAGTACAGTATCAGCAACATGCGATGGTATTTTGGTGATAGTCAAGTCGGTAGAAGAAAACTTTGGGGCTTTGGAACCAATCTGCTGCATATTTGCTGATGATGGTAGTGGGACTATCGGACCACTTGTCGTTATGGCATGGGTTGACAGTGAAAAAAAGCGCCTGTTGCATGAGGGAATGAATGCTCAGGTATGGCCTGTAGGCGAGAAACACGACGAGATTGGCTATGTTATTGGAAATGTAACGTCTGTGGATATGTTTCCGTCAACAGAACGCGATATAAAAAACAAACTCTACTCTGATGACTTGGCTGATAGTATGATGCCAGACGATGGGGCGGCATATGCCATTACTGTTGGTATAGAGCATGACGTTGATGACCCAAGCATACTGCATTGGTCTTTTGGAGAACCAGAAGGTGTATCGATGACCGTTGGCACGACATGCAATATCCTGACTGAGATAAGGTCGCGTACGGTGATGGATTATTTCTTTGATCAGGTGAAGTTTAAGCTTAACACTGTGCGCAAATGGATGGAATAATTCTGATAGTCAAGACTCTGTTGACGAATAAAAGGTTGCTGCTACTGCTGCTCTTCCAGCAGTTCTTCTTGTTGGTAGCGCACCTGATAGCCATATTCTCGCAACAGATGTTTATCGACAATATCATTACGGGCAAGAACCCCGAATGGTATCTCCCGTTCATTTTGGTAAATGTCGGATATCTGGTCATCTTGTTTTTTGTCATAGTGTTAAATGCTATTGACAAGTTTGCAATGCGAGAGGAGTTTGAACTGAAGCGAAAGATAGAACTCTTCTGGCATAGTATATGTATGCCTATGTCGGCATACAGTAAGTTTTCGGCAGGAGATTTGATATCGAGGCAAAAGAGCAGCTCTGATTCTGCCAAGCAGATCCTCATGAACCTTGTGCCAACCATGGTGCTTGTGACGGAGATTGCGGCATTCATCATCATTCTGTTCTATTATCAGGCTTTCTTCGCCATGATATCTATGGTGAGCATTATGCTTATGTTTCTCACAATTATGTGGGGAGGAAAGTTGCAGAAGGACCTGAGCAAGCGGCAGGAGGTTGCAAAAAGCAATATGCAAGGTGTCACCATGGCACTCTTCAATAACTTTGAGACTATCAAGAGTGCTGGTGCAGAAGAAGATACGTTTGCAAAATGGAGCAACGCATTCTCTCAATCGAAAGTTGTGAGTACAGAGATATCCACCCAGCAGACTTGGCTTAACGGCATATCGTCATTACTGAAGGTGTTATGCAATACGATGATACTCATCATTGGCGTGTGGTTCATTATGGAAGGACATATCACACCGGGTATCCTGTTGGCATGTCAGGGATTGCTGGTGCAGATTCTTGAACCTGTTGGAAGTATAGTCTCAATTACACAATATGTAGTTTCGGCATCCACAACCCTTGGGCGTAGGAAGGAGATAATGGATGTGCCAGAATCTCCTTATGTAGCCAAGGTATTGGACGAAGATAATATGCCAGCTTCTGCCAAGCTAATGGGCGAGATAGAGTTGCGTGATGTCACATTCGGCTATGACCGAGACCAACCCCCATTGCTGTCGCATTTCTCACTACGCATCAAACCTGGCGAAAGCGTGGCTTTTGTAGGATTCTCTGGTTGTGGCAAGAGTACACTTGCCAGTCTGATAAGCGGATTGTATGAACCTTGGGAAGGTGAAGTCCTCTTTGATGGTGTACCAAGAAAGGAAGTCAATCCTGCAGTATTCAACAATTCGGTAGCGGTCATAAACCAGAATATAGTTCTCTTTGAGGACACAATGGCAAACAATATCAAAATGTGGGATAGTTCGATTGAGGACTTTGCCATGATCCTGGCCGCACGCGATGCTCAGATACATCATGTGATAGCCGAACGTGCGCATGGATACAATACCAAAGTAGCTCAAGGTGGTAGTAACTTCTCTGGTGGACAAAGGCAGAGAATAGAAATTGCAACGGCTCTTGCCAAGGAACCGACTATTCTCATCATGGACGAGGCAACATCGGCACTGGACAGTGCTACCGAAGCTAAGGTAATGGATGCCGTCAATGCCTTGGGCATAACACAGATTATCATTGCTCATCGATTAAGTACAATTCGAGACTGTAGTCAGATTCTCGTCATGGATCATGGCAAGGTATTGCAGCATGGTACTCATGATGAACTGCTGAAAGACAAAGATGGTCTTTATGCCAAACTGATACAATACGCATAATACTTAAAAAACAGAATTATAAATTGGATCCTCTGTTCGAACAACTGAAACGTCGAAATCAAGGTAATAAGGAAGCCTTGATACGAGCTATGGAAATTATCCGTGGCATGGCTGACCCTGACTCTATAAATAAGGATAAGAGTGATACGGAATCATTCTTCAGCAGCGATATAGACCAGCTTGAACAGCAACTGGGACAACAAGGCATCTACAGCCAGGCCGTTTCGCTAAAGGGAAAATGGTGGTTGCATTGTGCCGATACGATGATCGGTTTCATGGCAGACTCGGATGCTGTAGTCGTACTCAAACCACATGAGGGGGGATATGCTTTCACTGATCCCGATACCGGCAAACACTATAGGCTTTCCTATTTTAGAACGAAAGCGTCTAAGCGAATCAGTCCTATAGCCTACCGTTTTGTCGAACCACTCCCTGCTCGGCCATTGACGTGGAGTGATATCTTTACATACGCTTTCAAATACATTAGCCGTTTCGAACTTACGGCATGTTTCCTGGCTTGCGTTGCGGTAGTCTTGCTTACAATGCTGACACCATACGTCACCAAAATATTGTTCAACGAAGTTATACCTTACGGTGATTCTTCCCAGATTCTGCCAATGGCAGGTATTCTCTTGGGTGCCTCAGTCAGTCTGGTGCTTACAATAATGACACGAAGTTTATTGTCTGTACGAATCAAGGACCGACTGGAAATCGTCCTGCAGTCTGCCCTGATGCAGCGGGCCATAAACCTGCCCATCGCATTCACCAAGCAGTACTCGCCTGGCGATATCTCTGAACGAGTGCTATGCCTTTCGGATTTCTCGGCAAGGATGACAGGTGAGATTGTGTCCAATCTTGTCAATGCAGTCTTTTCGGTTGCTTTGTTGTGGCAATTCTTTGTTTACGGTGGCCAGTTGTTTTGGGTTGGTCTCTTGGGATTAGTCATACTTATAGGATCAAACCTGCTGGCACTGCATTATTTTAACAAGCAGTTTGGCGCGGTAGTCAAACATAATCCTAAGTTCCTGGGCTTTACCTATAGCGTATATTCCGGAATACAAAAGATTAAGACGAATGGTGCAGAGATAAACGCATTCTGCAAGTGGACAGAACTGATGGAAAAGCAAGACTTGTACAAAATCTTTCCGGGCAGTAGGAAATTAATGTATAGTGCCGTCTCGGTTGAGTTTGTTAAGTCTATACCAATTGTTCTTATCTTTGTAGGAGCGTGGAACGTAGGTATTGGACTTTCTGATTATATCGCTTTCTTGTCTGCCTTCTCGTTGGCAGTGGCTGCGATTAATCCAATTCGAGAGTCTTTACGTGTTCTTGGTTCGTCCCTGCCAAGGGTGAGACTTGCTGACCCTATACTTAAGGCATCTCCCGAATTCGAACCCGGACGACTCATTGTAACGGATGTATCAGGAAGTGTCGATATTGAGGGCTTGCGTTTCCGTTATGACGAGCATTCACCATACCTCATGGACGGATTGTCGCTTACCATAAATCCTGGTGAGTATGTGGCACTTGTTGGACCGTCGGGCTGTGGAAAGAGTACTTTGCTCAGGCTTTTGCTGGGATTCGAGACCCCTGAGATGGGCTCAATCTATTTTGATCAGTACAATATCAACGAGATTAATAAGTCTTCATTGAGGCGTAACTGCGTGAGTACCTGCCAGCAGGACGGAAAGTTGGTTAAAGGTTCCATCATGGACAACATTCGCCTTACATCACCATTCGCTACTGAGGAAGAAGTCTGGGAGGCTGCCCGAATAGCTGCACTTGATGAAGACATACGCAAGATGCCACAGGGTATGGATACTCAGATTACTGAAGACGGCAGAGGAGTATCTGGCGGTCAGCAGCAACGCATACTGATTGCCAGGTCAGTAATCAGCAAACCACGTATCCTATTACTTGACGAGGCAACTTCAGCACTGGATAATATCAGTCAGAAGATTGTTACGGACAACTTGCAGAAAATGGGATGTACACGAATTACAATTGCTCACCGAATCTCTACCATTATGCATTGCGACCGCATCATAGTGATTAACAACGGTAAGGTGGTGCAGCAAGGAAAGTACGAAGAACTTATTAATCAGCCAGGCCTATTTGCCGAGATATGCAAACGACAGGTAGCCTGAATATTAACACTAAAATGAACATTATGCAGTATAAAAGTTTAGCACTTATATGTAGTATTGTGCTGTTTGCTGCTTGCAAGAAGCAAACAAAGGAATATACCACCAGTAATGTGCCCAAAGAACAGTCAGCAACTGTTGATTCAAAGAAGTCGGCAGAGGGTGCGAACCTGTCCAGCCGAGGATTGATTACAACAAAGGAAACGGTCAGCATTTGCAGTCGTATCACCGAACAGGTCGCTTCGTTCAATCTCGTTGAGGGACAGAGGGTCACCAAGGGACAGGTGCTTGTTGTCCTTGACAGCAGTCGTATGAAGGACCGCATCAATGTAGGCAAGGCCGAACTCGAAAAAGCCGAGAACAAATATAAGTCGATATTGATAGGACTTGGTTACAAACTGGACCAATTGGATGCAGCTCCTGAGGGAATAAAGGCACAGGCACGTATAAATAGTGGTTACAAAGAGGCTATGGCAACCCTCCAGATGCTTGAACATGAGATGAAATACTGCCAGATAACCTCCCCATTCACAGGTTCAGTTAGTAAGGTGTTCACTGCCCAGTATGCCACGGCAACGGCAGGAACTCCGTTGGTTGAGATTATCGATACGGAACACTTGCAAGTCTCATTTGAGGTACTTGAGAGCGAACTGTCAAAGTATGCTCCTGGTACGAAGTTGAAGGTTACGACTGTAGCATTCCCTAATGAGGTACATCTGGCTGTCGTTTCGTCTATCAGTCCAGTAATTAATGATAATGGTATGGCACATATCAATGCCGACCTCAACTATCACCCACATCTGATGCCTGGTCAGTCTGCCATAATATCGCTATGAAACTATTGAAACGAAATATCATTGTAGTTGTGGTGTTCGCGCTTGTATGTAACATGGTTCAGGCGCAAAACTTCAGTCTGGATGAAGCCATTTCCATTGCCAAAGATAGTGTATATACCGTGATGGCAGATCAGTATGGTCTTAAGGCTGCCGATGCTGAATATATGGAGATGCTCTCGTTGCGCAAACCACAACTTAAGCTGAATGTCTCGCCATATTACTCAAAGTATGTCGTCGATCCGACACGCGATTATTTGTATGAGCGAAACTTTGATATGCTTGGTACAGTGGCTGACGTTACGCTCACCCAACAGATTCTGAGGTGGGGTGGTGAGGCTTACGCTTCGTCCCAGTTTGCATGGGCTGAGTATTTTCATGGAAGTAACCGTGCCGGACATGCACGTCAGTTTGCGACCACTCCGATACGCGTAGGCTATCGTCAGGATTTGTTGGGATATAACGATTATCCTTGGCAGCAGAGGGAACTTAAACACGCTCAACTGTTGGCTCAACAGAAATTGCAGCACGAATTAATGACTGTGGCAGAGGAGACTACCAGGCTCTTCTTCTCTGTGACTGCATCTCAAATACATCAGGATATATGTGAGGCAGCTGCCAGAACCTCACAGTTTCTGTATGAGGTGGCAGCAGAACGTAATAAAATCGCAATGGTTGGTAAGATTGAACTCAATACGTTGCGACTCCGTTCGCTGAATGATGATGCCGAACTTTCGGCAGCTCGACAAAAACTGCAATGTGATCGCGAGGCTTTTGCATCATATCTACATATTGCGAATCCGGATAGTATCAGCCTTAGTCTGCCAGATGCCTTGCCAAGCATAGAATATACTGCTGAACAGGCTATTGACCTGGCATTGTCTTGTAATCCTGATTTGCTCACTATGCAGCAGGAGCAAATACGTACCCAACACAAGAGAGCACGGGCAAAACATGAGATGGGCTTTAAAGCAAAGTTGGATGTCAGTGTTGGCATAAACCAACTGAACGAGTCTTTTGGTACTGCATATACTGACCAGAAATTCCAGGGTATTGGACTTGTGTCTGTTAGCATTCCTCTTGTTGATCATGGTGCTGCTCATCATCACCAAAAGGTCGCAGAGATGGAATTGGAGCGTGCGTCTATGAATGTGCAAGAGGCACAACGTGTCATCTCTGAGGAGGTTACTCTTACATTCTTGAAATTAAATGAGGCAAAGCGGAAGTATCAGGGGCAACTTGAGGCTCTTGATATGGCTCGCTCACTTTTTGCCGAGGCTTCAGATTCGTATGCCAACAGTGAAATTGATATCAGTACCTATTCATTGGCACAGACTGAATATCTCAAAGCGAGTGCTAACTATATCGAGACTATGATGCAATACTGGACATCGTATTATCATCTCCGTAGTTTGGTGTTGAATTAAGCTCGTGAGTCTGTAATTGTCGTATAAAAGATGTTGACGATAGTTATATTTTGTTAAAACATGTATTATGTTGTGTCTTGCATAAACATATAATTATGTAGTTCCAGAAATTATTTGTACCTTTGCACCCCGAAACGGCCTTAAATGAGCCGTTTATTGCTATGTATATAAGTAAATACAATATATAAATTAAAAAATTACAATCATGCCTACAATTCAACAATTAGTAAGAAAAGGCAGAAAGGTACTTGTAGACAAGAGCAAGTCGCCAGCTCTGGACTCATGTCCACAGCGTCGCGGTGTTTGTGTTCGTGTTTACACTACAACACCTAAGAAGCCTAATTCGGCAATGCGTAAGGTTGCCCGTGTTCGTTTGACAAACCAGAAGGAGGTTAACTCCTACATCCCAGGTGAGGGACACAACCTCCAGGAGCACTCAATCGTGCTCGTTCGTGGTGGTCGTGTAAAGGACCTCCCAGGTGTACGTTACCACATCGTTCGTGGTACACTTGATACTGCTGGTGTTGCAAACCGCACACAGCGCCGCTCAAAGTACGGTGCTAAGCGTCCTAAGGCTAAGAAGTAATCGTAAGTTACTGATATAGCACAAGACAAAAACAAAAAAACAAACTATTTCATTACTGTTTTGCTGGAGACTTAAAACAAAAGGTTGAGTAAATGTCCGGGAGCGGACGTTGAAGAACAAGAAACAGACAGCCCCAAGCAAGATTTTTCTACAAACAAAACAATGAGAAAAGCAAAACCAAAGAAGCGCGTGATCCTTCCAGATCCCGTGTACAATGACAAGAAAGTGTCAAAGTTCGTTAACCACCTCATGTTCGACGGTAAGAAGAATATCTCTTATGAGATCTTCTACAACGCCCTCAAGACTGTAGGTGAGAAAATGAAGAACGAAGAGAATTCGGCTCTCGAGATTTGGAAGCAGGCTCTCGATAACGTAACTCCACACGTAGAGGTTAAGAGCCGTCGTATCGGTGGTGCTACATTCCAGGTTCCTACTGAGATCCGTCCTGACCGTCGTGAGTCAGTTTCAATGAAGAACATGATTATCTTCGCTCGTAAGCGTGGTGGTAAGGGCATGGCTGAGAAGCTTGCTGCAGAGATCATGGACGCATACAACAACCAGGGTGGTGCTTACAAGCGTAAGGAGGATATGCACCGCATGGCTGAGGCTAACCGTGCATTTGCACATTTCCGTTTCTAATCTAATAAAATAGGAGGATAAAGAAATGGCAAAGCATGATCTTCATTTGACACGTAACATCGGTATCATGGCTCACATCGATGCCGGTAAGACAACAACATCGGAGCGTATCCTTTTCTACACCGGTAAGACTCACAAGATTGGTGAGGTTCATGACGGTGGCGCTACAATGGACTGGATGGCTCAGGAGCAGGAGCGTGGTATCACTATTACTTCTGCTGCTACAACATGTTTCTGGAAGTATAACGATAAGCAGTTCAAGATCAACCTTATCGATACTCCGGGACACGTTGACTTTACTGCTGAGGTGGAGCGTTCACTCCGTGTCCTCGACGGCGCTGTTGCTACATACTGTGCTGTAGGTGGCGTTGAGCCACAGTCTGAGACTGTATGGCGTCAGGCTGATAAGTATAACGTACCACGTATCGGTTACGTTAACAAGATGGACCGTTCTGGTGCTAACTTCTTTGACGTAGTTCAGCAGATGAAGGACGTTCTCGGCGCTAATCCTATTCCTCTCTGTGTGCCAATCGGTGCTGAGGAGACATTCAAGGGTCTCGTTGACCTCATCAAGATGAAGGCTATCCTTTGGCATGATGAGACATTGGGTGCTGACTATGATATTGAGGATATCCCTGCAGAGCTTGTTGACGAGTGCAACGAGTGGCGTGAGAAGCTCCTTGAGTCTGCAGCAAGTTTCGACGATGCTCTCATGGAGAAGTACTTCGAGGATCCTGATTCTCTGACAGAGGAGGAAATCATCGCAGCTATCCGTAAGGGTACTCTCGCTCTCGAGTGTGTTCCTATGCTCTGTGGTTCTTCATTCAAGAACAAGGGCGTTCAGACTATGCTCGACTACGTTTGTGCACTGCTCCCTTCACCACTCGACAACGAGGAGGTTATCGGTACAGAGCCAGGCGACGAGTCAACAGAGGTTAAGTTCCTTGCTAAGGAGACAGAGCCAACAGCAGCTCTCGCATTCAAGATTGCTACCGACCCATACGTAGGTCGTCTCGTATTCTTCCGCGTTTACTCAGGTAAGGTTGAAGCAGGTTCATACGTTTACAACCCACGTTCTGGCAAGAAGGAGCGCGTTTCACGCCTCTTCCAGATGCACTCAAACAAGCACCAGCCTATGGACGCTATCGAGGCTGGTGTTATCGGTGCAGGAGTAGGTTTCATGGATATCCGTACTGGTGA
>JAZUKC010000079.1:0-35764 GCA_045643065.1 Prevotella sp. | reverse complement strand
CAGTGCGGGGATAGCGCGTATCCACAATATCTGCCTGGAAGGCAGTACCTTGATACGTTCACTGTGATGTACGACCAACTGAACGTATCATAGTAGTGCCTTCCAGGCACAAGTTACTTGTTGATTGGATTCCGGACACTGCGTGCCCGGTTACTCAAAGTATTGGCTTCCAGCCAAGTACCAACCCTTGATATTCGTCGAACTCACGTTGTTTTAGCATTTAACGGTTAGGCTTCCACGCCTTGAAAGGGCATTGCGTCCATAGCCCTGGGCACACCCTGGGCTATGGACGCAATGCGATTGTCCTTTCTGGGCGTAGTTTTCAACTTGAACTTGCAGCACCCAACTAGGACACCAATAATAGAAAACAGACAACGAATCGCTTCGTTTTACTCCACCAACGGCAGGTTGCGGATGATGTCTTCTGCCTTATCGAGGATAGGAAGCAGTTCGTCTAAGGTGTTCGCACGTAGCATGGCGATGCGCGTCTGGCGGAAATCTGGGATGCCTTTGAATATCGGCGTGGCAGCGAGATGGCGGCGGGTGTGGAGTATTCCGCGGCGTTCGTCGATGCGCTCGATATTGATGCGCAACTGCTCTCGCAACAACTGAAACTTATCTTCAAGTGTAAGTTCGTTGCGATTGAAGAACCATGGGCATCCAAACGTAGCTCGACCGACCATCACAGCGTCAACACCGTAGCGGTCAAACGCATCGTCTGCCTGCTGCAAAGACGTAATATCGCCGTTGCCGATGATAGGAATCTTGATGCGAGGATTGCTCTTTACCTCGCCTATCAGCGTCCAGTCTGCCTCGCCGGTGTACATCTGCGCACGGGTTCTTCCATGTATCGTAAGTGCCTGAATGCCACAATCCTGCAGCGCTTCAGCAAGGTCGGCTGCGCCATTCTTACCTGCCGTCTCCGAGACCGATGCCGGATGGTTTGGCAAGAAGACAGAATTTGCACCGAAAACGAGTTCTTCATGGTTCCAGCCGAGGCGTGTTTTGGCTGTCACAGGAGTCTTAACGGCATCGACGACGCGACGTGTTATCTCGAGCATCAGCGGTATGTTGCGGAGCATTCCGGCACCGGCACCCTTGCCAGCAACCTTCTTTACGGGGCAGCCGAAGTTCAAATCGATGACATCAGGGTGGGCCTGGTCCTCGACAATACGTGCTGCTTCGACCACCGAATCTGCATCGCGGCCGTATATCTGAATACCAACGGGGCGCTCATCGTCTGATATCGTCAGTTTCTCTACTGTCGATTTCACCGAGCGGACAAGTGCTTCTGCTGCCACAAACTCAGAATATACCATCTTGGCCCCCTGCTGTTTGCAGAGTCGGCGAAAGCCAATGTCGGTGACATCTTCCATCGGTGCGAGGAACAACGGGCGTTCCCCAAGTTCTATGTTTCCTATTTTCATTGTTCTGTTTATCAGTCGTTTATGTCCTTTATATAACAAATTGTTATCACATCATCCCCTCCCTCGGGAGGGAAAGGGTGGGGCTTACCCTCGGGGAGGTGGGAGGGGGTTTCACTATTCTATACCAACAGATGGTACGTTCCTCCTGCCAAAGCCTTTATCATGCCTTGCATCTCGAGTTCAAAGAGTAGCGAACTCGCCTTGCTGATGTGCAATCCGCTCTGCGAAGCAATAGCATTCAGCTGCTTATCGCCATATTTCAGTATCTCAATTATCGCACGTTGTTCAGGCGAAAGGTTCGGGAACAGGTCGGGTTGTATGCCATGCTGGCGTTCCTCCTGCTGCTTTTCCACCGACATCCAGCCAAGGGTGTCAATGATATCCTGTGCTGACAGCAGCATGTGTGCCTTATGTCTGCGTATCAATTCGTTGCATCCCTCCGAGGCTTTATCATTCACTCGCCCCGGAATAGCGAACACATCGCGCCCGTAATCGCTGGCCAGACGGGCAGTAACGAGACTTCCTCCGTGCTCCATTGACTCTGCTACGATGGTACAATCAGCAATTCCGGCAACGATTCTGTTACGTCTCAGGAAGTTCTGTCGGTCTCCTCTCGTGTGCGATGGATACTCCGTCAGCAGGCCACCGTGCCTTGTCATCTCTGCCGCTACATTACGATGTGAGGCAGGATACATGGTATCAAGGCCGTGAGCCAATACACCTACGGTGTCGAGTCCTGCCGCCAATGCTTCCCGATGGGCACAAACATCAATGCCGTAGGCTAATCCGCTGACCACCAACAGGTCTGGAATCTTCTTCCTCATGTCCCTAACGATGCGGTGAATCATGTCTGTTCCGTACGCCGTTGCCTGTCTTGTGCCAACGATTGAGAGGATATGAGGGGCGTTAAGGTCAGCATTGCCGAGCGTAAAGAGTCCGATTGGCGCATCAATGCAGTTCAACAGGCGCTGTGGATAGTCGGGATGCGAAGGGTAAAGAACCTTGATGTGGTTCTTATCACACCACTCTACCTCGCGCGTTGCCCACTCTATGTGACCGTTCCAATCTACGTCTAACGCCTTGCATAGCAGGTCTGTAGCCTCAGGAAGGATATCCCTGATGCTGCCTTTGTTGGCATACACCTCTGCGGCTGTACCTGCTTCGTGATACAGTTGGATAGCCGTCTGAGGATAGTTCATCGTCAGTCGCTGGAAGGCAAGCGAATAAATCTGCTCCATTTCTATAGGTTTTGACTTGCGTCGTTATGCTATAAGTCTTGATTAATCCAGGAATTCTGCAAACGCTTTGTTGCATGTCTCGCTCTCGGCAAGGCGTCCGTTGACCAGACATACTATATCTACTTGTGCGCGGAAGCACAGTTTGTTGTCTGAAAGACGATAGATGTCCTGGTAGAACACATACTTCACGCCGTCTTTCTTCAGTCGGAGGCACGAGCGAAACTCATCGTCGGAGGTGAGAGGAGTCTTGAATTGCAGCGTCATTCGTGCTGCCACGGCGTCTTCTCCGTTGGCATGCATTTCGGCAAACGATACGCCTTGCTGCTTTAGGAACATGTGACGGGTGTGCTCGGCGTAGTGAAGGTAGTTGGCATTGTTTACGATGCCCTGCAAGACGCACTCATAGTCGCGCACCTGCATTATGGTTTCAAAGTGGTAAGTCATGTCTTTTCGGGTTTTATTTTGCAAAGTTAAGCATTTTTTTCGGTATTCAGAGCGCTTTTATGTTCAAAGATATCAAAATAAGCAAAAATACTTATGGTAAAACCCATGGTTTTTCTTCTTTTAGGCAAAAAAACAAGAATAAAGTGTGTTTTCTGCCCTTTTTTTCGTACCTTTGCACTCATTAACCATAGTGTTGAATAATAATCGAACAAAAAACAATATCCCTTCATACATGCCAAATTTCAAAGACTTAGGTGTCATGGACACCATTCTGAAAGCCATCGAGGAGATCGGCTTCGTCATGCCTATGCCTGTTCAGGAGGCTGTAATACCCCAACTGCTCACTGGCGATAAGGATATCATCGCCCTTGCGCAGACAGGCACCGGCAAAACAGCAGCATTCGGTCTGCCTTTGCTGCAGAAGATAGACCTGAAAACACGTCAGACGCAGGCCGTAATCATGTCGCCTACCCGCGAACTTTGCCTCCAGATATGCGACGATCTGAGAGATTTCGGCAAGTATATGGACGGACTTCGCGTGACGGCTGTATATGGTGGAGCACCGCTTGACTCACAGATTCGTTCGCTGAAGAAGGGTTCGCAGGTCATCGTTGCTACCCCTGGCCGACTCGTTGACCTGATAGAACGCGGAGTAGCTGATATTTCTGCTGCCACGACTATTGTGCTTGACGAGGCCGACGAGATGCTGAACATGGGCTTTTCGGATGCCATCAACGCCATCTTCGACCAGCTTGCACCTGAACGTCGTGTGCTTCTCTTCTCTGCAACGATGTCGAGAGAGGTGGAGAAGGTAGCGAAGAAGTATCTCGGAGACTATCAGGAGATTGTCGTAGGCTCAAGGAACGAGGGTGCAGAGAATGTTGACCATACTTATTATATGGTACATGCAAAGGACAAATACCTTGCCCTGAAGCGCATCGTCGATTACTATCCGAAGATATATGCCATCATCTTCTGCCGCACAAAGATAGAGACTCAGGAGATTGCGGATAAGCTTATACGCGACGGATACAACGCTGAGTCGCTGCATGGAGACTTGTCGCAGCCGCAGAGAGACCAGACAATGCAGAAGTTCCGCCAGCATACGGTGCAGCTGTTGGTGGCAACGGACGTCGCTGCACGTGGTCTTGACGTGGACGATCTGACGCATGTCATCAACTACGGAATGCCAGACGACACGGAATCATATACGCATCGCTCTGGCCGTACTGGCCGTGCGGGCAAGAAAGGCTCAAGTATTGCCATCATTCACAGTCGCGAACAGTTCAAGGTTCGTGATGTTGAGAAGATCATTCAGAAGAAGTTCAACCGCGGAAAACTGCCTACTCCTGAGGAGATTTGCAAGAAACAGCTGTTCCGTGTGATGGATCATATAAGCAAGGTTGATGTGGATGACGAGACTATCAGCCCATTCATGGAGGAGATTCAGCGCCATTTCGAGTACTTCGACAAGGACGATATCATCAAGAAGATTGTCATGATGGAGTTCGGAAAGTTCCTTGCCTACTACGCAGATGAACCGGACATCGAGGAGGTTCAGGAGAAGAAGAAGGGCGAAAAGCGTGAATCGGGACGCAGAAAGGATAGCAACGGACGCGACCGTGGTCCCGAACATCGTGCCGAAAAGGGCTACAAGCGCCTGTTTATCAATCTGGGCAAGGCTGAGGGTTTCTATCCTGGCGAGGTCATGCAGTTCATAAACCAGCACACTTCGGCACGTGGCAAGGGCGGACAGGCTAAGCGTCAGGAGGTGGGACACATCGATTTGATGTCTCACTACTGCTTCATCGAAGTGCCAGAGCGTGATGCTAAGAACGTGATGGCTGCTCTTGACGGCACCAATTATCATGGTCGTCAGGTGCGTTGCAATGAGGAAGGAACGGGAAAACCTGAGGGAACGTTCGACGCAGCAGTGCAGCGCCGTGAGCCAAAGCGTCAGAAACGCCGTGAGGATGGTCGCCCTGTGATGAAGCCTTCAAAGAAAAAGAACCGCATGAATGGTGAGTTTAACGCTGACAACTGGCGCGAACTGATGGCTCAGGCAAAGGATTTCGACTTCCGAGGACCAGAGCCTGACTTCACTGAAGAGGGCTGGGCACGCCGCAGACCAAAGAAGAAAAGATAAAACAAAGCCCCACCCCTCCCCTCCCAAGGGAGGGAAATAAAGCCCGAAGGGCAACCCTTTAACTCCTTAACTCTATAACTCTTTAACTTCGAGCAAAGCGAGACAATGGAATCTTTAATGCATTACTGCTGGAAACATCGCATCCTTCCGTTAGGCGAACTGCACACAACGGACGGCAGACGGGTGGAAATCATCGACCCAGGCATGCTGAATCGTGATGCAGGTCCTGACTTTTTCAACGCTAAAATGAAGATTGACGGCGAGATGTGGGTAGGCAATGTAGAGATGCATATTGACGCTCAGGACTGGTATCGGCATGGACACGACAAGGATGCGGCATACAACAACGTGGTGCTTCATGTGGTAACGAAGCCTTCTTCTGACAATCAGCCGACGCTGATGGGTATAGAGGGAAAGGTGATTCCGGAGCTTGTGATAGAGATTCCGGAGGGAATCAAGGCGAACTACAAGGAACTTCTCTCTACGGACAATTATCCTCCGTGCTACAAAGTCATTCCGTCGATACCTTCGTTGAAGGTGCATTCGTGGATGGCTCGCCTGCAAACGGAGCGTCTGCAGCAGAAGACCGAGGCGATAGAACAGCGTCTTCAGCTGTTGAACGGCGACTGGGAGCATGCTTATTTCGTTACTCTCGCCCGCAGTTACGGATTCGGTTCCAACAGCGATGTGCTTGAACAGTGGGCTGCAGGGATGCCTTTGCGTGCCGTGGATCATCATCGCGACGACTTGTTTCAGGTGGAAGCGTTGTTCTTTGGGCAGGCAGGCTTGCTGAATATTGGGGCTGTTCGTGAGCGGATGAAGCTTGAAACGGCTGCCGACGAATACTTCCAACGTCTCAGCAACGAGCACAATTACTTGCGGCATAAGTTCAGTTTGGACGATATAACGCCACGAAACTGCGCCCAAGCATGGAAGTTTATGAGGATGCGTCCACAGAATTTCCCACACATTCGCATAGCTCAGCTGGCTCGATTGTATCACGAAGGGCGTGCGTCTCTGTCTCAACTGCTGGAGTGTAAGGACTTGGACCAACTGCGAAAGCTGATGCGTTGCGGCGTGTCTGAATACTGGGAGAATCACTATACCTTCGGACACGAGAGCACACACAGCACGAAACAGCTCTCGATGGCAAGCATCAACCTGCTCATGATAAACTGTGCGATACCGATGCTCTTTGCTTTTGGCAGGCACAATGGTAACGAATCGCTGTGCGAACGTGCCTTCGACCTATTGGAACAGCTTAAGCCGGAGAACAACAATATAACCCGAATGTGGCAGGAAGTGGGCTTAGACGTTCGCTCGGCAGGTGATTCTCAGGCGCTGATTCAACTCAAAAAGCAATACTGCGACCGCAAAGACTGCCTGCGATGCCGTTTCGGTTACGAGTATCTCAAATAGCAGTCCCCTCCCAATCTCCCCGAGGGGAAGCCCCACCCTGTCCCTCCCGAGGGAGGGAAAGATGCAATAACAATTTGTTATATACAAGCAAAACAGGTGCTACCGGAATTATCCGATAGCACCTGTTTTGCTGAAATGCGCTGTAATTGCTATTGATTGGCATTGCGAAACGTTACGGAGACATATTTGACTCCTAACGATTCGAGACGCTTTCTGACATCTTCTGCTGCCTTCTTGTCACAGTCGGCAAGGACGGATGGCTTCACTACGTCGCGTAACATCATGCGCTTCGCCTTCTTAAGCATAGCCGCCTTTATGGCAGGAGACTGCTCCATGTCCTGATTTTCGCATACAATCAACTCAGTAAGACTCTCGTCTATGAAGTCGTTATCGAGCACTGCGGCATGTGGAAGGATGAACATCGAGTCGCGAATCTCTGCCTTTTGCAGGTCGATTCCTATCGAGATGCGTCCATGATAGCGGCGCTGCAGTTTGGTGTCCATAAGTCCCATCATCGCCTTTCCTGTCGTATCAACATCCACCTTAGCATCTATCGACATGAGTTCCCACTGACCTATGCTGCGAATGGAGTCAAGGACGGCACGCGTTGAGGTAACGGTGACATCGGCATCCACCGTCTCCACCGTTGTTTCTTCTGCCGCATTGCGCAGCAAAAAGTAAGCAACGACGGCCACGGTGAGTATGGCCAACAAGGCTACTATGTACTGACGGATGGTCTGTTTCATTTCTTCAGGTGTAAGCGTTTGAGTATTGGTTCCAATGGAAGGTCATGATAGACAATGTGACCGATAAAGGCCAGGACGACACCAGTATTGACCACGAGGGCGAGGATAACTGGCAGATGGCTGTTAGTCCAGTCAATCACAACATAAAAGAGTGCTGTTATGGCGACATAAACTGCTATTGACTTCATCGGATAGTTAATAGGGTTCTTCTTCTGACCTACGATATAGGACAGCACCATTGCTGTTCCGTAGCCTGCAACGCCACCCCATGCACACGCCATGTAGCTGTATTTATCGACAAACAGGAGGTTAACGGCAACGAGAACGACACAACCGGCAATGGAGAACCATGCGCCATAGATGGTCTTGTCTATGAGTTTGTACCAGAAAGAGAGGTTGAAGTAGATGCCCATCATTATCTCTGCCGCCATGACTATAGGCACTACGCGCATTCCTTCGCGGTATCCGGAGCCGATGATGTGCTGAAGTATGTGCATGTATGCCATGACACAGATGAACGCAAGAAGGGTAAAGATGATGAAATACTTCATACTCACAGCGTAGGTTTGCTTGCTATCTTTGTCCTTAGAGATAGCGAATACGAGCGGTTCGTAGGCATAACGGAACGCCTGGGTTATCATTGCCATGATCATTGCTATCTTAACGCAAGCGCCATAGATACCGAGTTGCTGCTGTGCATCTGCATGATGATATGCCAATGGGTATGCAATCTTGTCGAAAGTCTGATTCAGTATGCCTGCGATTCCTAACAGAAGCAGCGGCCATGAGTAAGACAACATGCGGCGAAGCAGAGGGAAAGAGAACTTCCACTCTATCTTCATGAGGTCAGGAATGAAGAACAGCGTGATGGCTCCCGTACACCAAAGGTTGATGAGGAACACGTAGAACACCTCCGACTTGCCAAGCCACAGGAAGTAAACGCAGTTGAGCAGGATGTTGAAGACGATGAAAAGCATCTTCAAGAAAGCAAACTTTATAGGGCGTTTCTTTAATCTCAGGTACGAGAATGGCAATGCCTGCAAGGCATCAAGGGCAACAACGCTTGCCATCATGAGCAGATATTCTTCATGTCCGGCATAGCCAAGTCGTGCCGAAATAGGGTCAATGAAGCCGAACACCACTCCGATAAAGAGTGCCGTCAGCACCGCAATGACAACAAAACCGGTAGTAAACACAGTGTCATGCTTCTCTCCTTCTTGATTGGCAAAGCGGAAAAGTGTCGTCTCCATGCCAAAAGTCAGGATAACAAGAACTAACGCTGTGTATGCGTACATATTGACACTGGTGCCGTATTCGCCATTGGTTGACGGCATACAGTGTGTATAAAGTGGTGTGAGCAGATAGTTAAGGAATCTGCCCACGATACTGCTCAAGCCATAAATGGCAGTATCTTTAGCTAAAACAGATAAAGACCCACCCCTCTGTCCCCTCCCGTTATTAGGGAGGGGAGGTTGATGTGACTTCGTATTTTGATTCGCATTCATATATTAGCGTCTTTGTTTGTACTTATCAGTACCATTCTTTCAAAAAAGCATACCGTCTCCCCTCCCTACTAACGGGAGGGGGTTGGGGGGTGGGTCTTTATCCTACCGTTCCCTCCAGACTAACACTCAGCAACTTCTGTGCCTCAACAGCGAACTCCATTGGGAGTTTGTTGAGCACGTCCTTGGCATAACCGTTGACGATGAGTCCTACGGCTTGCTCCATCGGAATGCCTCGTTGCTGGCAGTAAAAGAGCTGATCCTCGCTGATCTTACTTGTCGTTGCCTCATGCTCAAAGATTGCACTGTCGTTGTGAACGTCCATATATGGGAACGTATGTGCACCGCATTCTGAGCCGAGGAGCAGCGAATCGCACGACGAATAGTTACGGGCGTTGTCAGCGTTTGATGTGGCACGCACCAGACCGCGATAGGAATTCTGCGAATGTCCGGCAGAGATGCCCTTCGAGATGATAGTCGATTTGGTGTTCTTTCCCATGTGAATCATCTTCGTACCAGTGTCAGCCTCCTGGTAATTGTTAGTGACAGCCACGCTGTAGAACTCCGCAACGGAGTCGTCGCCGCGCAGAACGCACGATGGATACTTCCACGTTATGGCCGAGCCTGTCTCTACCTGAGTCCATGAAAGTTTGCTACCAACTCCGCGAAGGTCACCACGTTTGGTCACGAGATTGAGCACACCGCCCTTTCCGTTCTCATCACCTGGGTACCAGTTCTGTACGGTTGAATACTTGACTTCTGCACGATCGTTGACGATAATCTCAACAATGGCAGCATGAAGCTGATTCTCATCGCGCATCGGTGCTGTACATCCCTCAAGGTAAGAGACATAAGCGTCGTCGTCGGCAATAATCAACGTGCGCTCAAACTGGCCTGTATTCTTTGCGTTGATGCGGAAATACGAACTGAGTTCCATAGGACAACGGACGCCCTTTGGTATGTAAACGAACGATCCATCGCTAAAGACAGCCGAGTTCAACGCAGCGAAGAAGTTGTCCTGATAAGGCACAACGCTGCCCAAATACTGGCGAACGAGGTCGGGATGCTCCTTAATAGCCTCGCCGATTGACATGAAAATGATGCCCTTTTCCTTAAGTTTCTCCTTGAAAGTTGTCTTAACACTGACCGAGTCCATGATGGCATCGACGGCCACACCGCTCAATGCCAGGCGCTCTTCCAATGGAATACCCAACTTGTCAAAGGTCTTCATGAGCTCTGGATCAATATCCTCGGCGCTCTTCGGTGCATCCTTCTTCTGTGCCAAAGGGTCAGCATAGTACGATATTGCCTGATAATCTATCTCCGGAACGGTAACATGTGCCCATGTAGGTTGCTCCAGTTTTTGCCAGTGGCGGAATGCCTTCAGGCGGAACTCAAGCATCCATTCCGGCTCACCTTTCTTAGCAGAGATGAGTCGGACGATATCCTCATTGAGTCCGTTTGGTATTATTTCGGTATGCACATCAGTGGTAAAGCCATACTCATACTTCTGCTCCGCCACCTGGCGTACATAAGCATTAGAGGCCCCAACAGACCCACCCCGGCCCTCCCGTTGAGGGAGGGAGTCTATATTTGTCTTGCTGTTTATATTTTCAATCATTATAATATGTGTATCTTAGTAATCTTTTTCTATGTTAGAGTGTAAAGAACAAGTCATACATTCTTCCCCTCTCTCAACGGGAGGGGACTGAGGGGTGGGTCTTCTTTTCCTTTGATGTCAGTTCCTGCATTACCAGTTCATCATCTGTCTTTGCAGTAAGCTTGACTTCTTCGTCTATGTATCGGTCGCCGTCTGCGGTGCGAAAGATTGGCGTTAGGCATGAATATGGGAACTGAAGTCCTTCCTTTACCACCAGATTCTTGCGCTCCATGCCGAGCAATAACAGTCGGATGGACTTCTTGCCCTCTGCAACCGTGCCTATAAGTTGGCCTGCAACGATGCGGTCAGTGTGCTTAACGCTTTTCACAACGTTATTGTAAACAGCAATGGTTCCATCTTCATGATAGATGTAGAGAATGTTGTTCGGCACGTCCTGACATGCGATACCGCTTCTCACAGCGCACACCGTGTCGCCCGGATTCATACGGAAGAAGAACGCCTTGAGCCTAACCGAGTCATTATTCATCCTTGCATTGATATCCTTAGCCGTGCATTTCACGTTCTTACCGCTAACCACAGGCATGGCATAGACAACAGGTTTAAGTTTCTCCATGTTGACGAATCGCCCTGGATATATTTTGATACTCTGTCCACTCATGCGCCATGGGTCTGAGAATTGGTCAGAAGGCGTGAGGCGTGCCACTGTATTCTTGCCTGGATGGAGCGGATATAAAGCATCGGAATTGCGCACAAGGGTGTAGTCGATGCAGTCATCGTTGTAGTAGTTTCGCTCCATTTCGCCCGACGATGCTTTCTCCATACGGATGCTAATGCACTTCTTTGAGAAGGTCAACATCTGGCTTAGCTGTGCAAAAGAGACAGTAGAACATGCCAGTAATACTATGATTGCCAGCGTAAGACGTATTTCTTTCATCTCTACTTTTATTTTATTACCGTTTCGTTCTCCTCCCCTCAGGGAGGCAGGAGGGGCTTTTATTTGCTCAACACCGTCATCTTCGTCACCCGAACATCCTGCAGCGGACGGTCGTTGCGGTCTGTTTCTGCCTGCTGAATCTTTTCAACGACGTCGAGACCTTCTACCACTTCGCCAAAGACTGTGTAGCCTCCGTCGAGCCATGGGGTGCCCGGCTGTGACTCAGGGAGAGGATTTGCGTGCTTGTCCCACGTCTTAAGGTACGACTTTGCCTGACCAGTCTCTGGGTCGGTCTCGTAGTATTCGTATAGAGGGCGGTATGCTTTCTTGCCACGAGTGACAGGATGCTTGCCCCAAACGATGTAGAACTGCGACGCGCTGCTACGCAGTTCAGGATTATCTTCGTCACCTTCGCGTGCAGAAGCCACAGCACCACGCTTGTGGAAGAACTTCGGATAGACGATCTCTGCAGCGATTTCTTTTTCGCCATCCTCAGTAGGAACGTCGTCGTCGCCAAGCAGCGGAGCAGGATTTTCCTTAGAAGTGGCAGGCGCATCCTTTGACTTTGGATCGCCGCCCTGTATCATAAAGTTCTCTATTACGCGGTGGAACAGGGTGCCATCGAGTGCGCCCGACTTAGCGAGACGCAACCAATTGTCGCGGTGACGAGGGGTTTCGTTGTAGAGTTCCACTATGATGTCGCCTGCCGTTGTCTCCAGTTTCACCAGCGGACGGTCGTATTTTCCTTGCTTTGCAGCCTCTTTCCACATAGCACGCAGGATGCTTGTAGGAGTGCCATCTTCGTTGAACGCCCCGAGTTTATACTGCGATGGGCGGCATTCTGGTTCCCAATACCACACGCCTTTGCAACGGCCGTTGGTCTCGTTCTTAGCGCGACGGATGAGCTCTGTCATCTGTTCCCTACCCTGCTCCATCACCCACGGACGCTCAGGGTCAACCTGATAGCCGGTCTCCACTATCATAACGTCGCAGTTGTACTTCTCAGACACCTTACGAATGTTTCTGATACAATCAACAATGGTACGCTGGGCGGTCTGCTCCTTGCCGCTTTCTATCGCCCAATAAGGATAGAGCGACATGCCGATCATGTCCCATTTGCCACCATTATCGCGTATGATGTCGAGGTTTTTGTTATAGAGAGCGTTGTCAAATCCGTTGTCGAGATGCACAATAACAATGGCATTCGGGAACACTTTCTTTACGGCATCGTAGCCCGCACCTATGAATCCGGCATACTGTTTTGGGTTCTGCTCCCAATGTCCCATAGCCTTTGTGATGGTGGTTCGCCCCTCAGCATCTTTCTTTTCCCATCCAGTCACAGGGTCCATCTCTACCGACCACAGCAGACCGTTGCTCGTTTCGTTGCCCACTTGCACCCATCGTGGCGTGATATCGTTCTGTTTCAGCATGTTAAGCACATCGATGGTGTGATCAGAGAGTGCCGAAAGCATCTTTTTGTAAGATAGTTTCTCCCATGCCTGCGGTATATTCTGCTTCTGCGGATCTGCCCACCAGTCGCTGTAGTGGAAGTCAATCATTACCTCCATGCCTTGCGCCTTGGCACGCTTTGCCTTCAGCAGGACGTCCTCCTTGCCACACCAGTTGTCGTGCTTCGATGGGTCAACCCACACGCGGATGCGGATAGCGTTGAAGCCGAGGTCGTGCATCACCTCGGTACATTCCTTCTTCTGGCCTTGCCAGTTCATTATGGCGTAGCCCTTTGCCTCGTATTCTGTTGACCACCCGGTATCGGCACCGAGCCAGAATGTGTCTTGGGCGTAGGTCAAAACAGCGACGAACGCCATGACTATGGTTAGAAATTTTCTCACGAACATAATATTATTATAAATTTTGGCAAAGTTACTCATAAATTCGCTAACTGCCAAATCTTTTGTATTTTTTTGGCGAATAAGACCCATTGCTATTTTCTTCGCTTTGTGTTTCCTATTGAATCGGTCGCCGTTTCCTATTGATTCACCTCCCGTTTCCTATTGATTTGGAAGGCGTTTCAATACCTTTTACTAAACCCACTGTAAATCAACGCGTTACGAAGGCATAAAATTAAGGATGAAATTACCTCTCAATTCCGCTGATTTCATAAGCTTTTTGCCCACGCAGAATGACTATTCTGCCGTCGCGCAATTCCTTACGTGTTGACATAGGAGCATCGGTCACGATTTCCTCTATGCCATCGTAGTCGCCGATGACCGCCTCAACAACCAGTGGACCAGTCAGCGGCATGGTCATGTTCAATACCGGCTGCATGTAGGTCTGCTTGTTTGCACCCTTGCCAATGCTCCATCCAACGACCTGTTTGCCATTGCCCGGAACGGAAGAGAAGCGTAGTTCGCTGCCGGCAAAGTACCTTCCGTCGAACTTTCCCTTCGTGAGACGGATGCCGTTGATAAGTATTCCAAGGCTGTCGAGCGACTCTTCTGTCAGCGACAGGTTGACTTCCATCGGGAGAGCATTGCCGAGTTTGTAATACTTGGAAAGGTGAGTGTAGAACACGTATGGGCGTGCTTTTATCCAGTTGCGAGCAATGTTCATTTCTTCCTGATAGTTCGGCCACCAGCGGTTGATGAGTTCGCGGTGGTAAGGGTACTCGAAACGTATCATCTCATACATCGGATCCCACACCTCGTGGGTGCCACGCTCGTTCATGAAGTCGCCTATATAGACGGCGCAATGGTCTATAAAGGCCTTGCGGAAGTCGGCATCGTCCATCAGACGACGGAAGAGTCGCGTATGGTCTGGCTGGTTTGCCCAGTTGTTTGCGCTGTCGTAGCCAGGGTTGTATATCCACTCCAACGTGTTGTAGTTGACTGTACGATTGTAGAGTCCGAGGCCGAAGTCGAGGTCTTTCACTATCCATCGCCACTTGCCGTCTGCTGTACGTGGTCGCCACATGACGATGTTGTTGCCAGGGAAGTCGAGGTTACAGAAGAAGAGGTTTGTTGCCATGAGGTTGATATACTCCTCGATGTCCATCCATTTTGCATACTCCTCCATCGTGTGTCCATGCTCGGTGTAGAACTCCTTGAAGGCGTTGTAGTTGTCCCACGTGCCGGTCTTCAGGTCCCACCAGTTTTCTATCATGTCTATATCCTCCAGCTCGTCGTAGTTGGTGAATATGTTGTCGTCGTTGCTTCGCTCACGTATGTTGAGCATTCCTTTGTAAGTGCCATTGATATAGACTATTACCGGGCGCCAAGCCTGCCAGTCGATGTCGCAGTTTTTTGACATCGTGCGCTGCATTATGGCATCGCGCATGTAGAGATAGTCGAAGTCGTTGCCGGCGTTTCGCATCAGAATGGACTTGAAATTCTTCTGTCCCGGACGCTGATCTGGGAAGAATTCGTAGGAGAATCGCTTCTCGCCGAAGCGCTTGTTGGCATAGAGTGCAAGCGATTTGAGTTGTGAGCTACGTGTTGCTCCTCCCTGAATACGGGTCTCGCAGAGCTGGTTCAAGGCGCATGTCTTGCCGTCGGTCTCGTACATCTCTATATTAATAGGTCGGCGCCAGTCGTATTCGTAGTTCTTCTTCTCTCCAGATCCGTTCACGTATATGCCTATCTTGTTGTCGTACAGGTATTTCGGATCGGTAACGATGGACACGATTGGCAATGTCTGCTCACGCTCAAAGAAAATGTAAGACTGCACAGTCGAGACGGGAGAGAGCCATCCGTCGCAGAAGATTCGTGCTCGGATGGCACGCGTTGTATTGAGCATCAACGCACCAGAATAGAGAGTGCTGTTTCTGCTTGGTTCGGTTCCGTCTGTCGTATAGCGTATCTCGGCTCCTTCAGGAGTGCCTTCAGGCATGGAAAGAGTTAGGCGCACCGCATGGCCTGCCTCACGAACGCCACCGCTAACACTGAAAATCGGGTTGTCAAGCACATTGCTCGTTATGCCGCCGGTATTCGAAGCGCCTGGCGTAGGAGTGAGCATATAGCCCCATTTCTTGCCTCCGTCCTCGCTGCGTCCGTAGGCAACGTTTGGCGAAGGCTGCTTCTTCAGACCTTCTATCTTATCGACAAGTTCGTTCTTTTGGAACAAATAGACGCTGCAACCCTTGCCGGATTCGAGGCGAAAATCGGTATGTCGCTTCGTGGCTTCCTTGTCGCAATAGATTATAATGTAAGACTTTGCAGGTATGGTTTGTGCTGGCAGTGGCCACGCCTTTGTTGCATCGTTCTTGTCGCAGATGCTGTATTCTGCGAGATTCACATAATTCGTGCCTGAATTGTAGAGTTCTACCCACGAGTCAGGAAACTCGTTCAGGTCGTCCATTATGCAGTCTATGTTCGACTGCATAAGCTCGTTTATCACCAGTTGGGCTTTAACAACGTGTGCCACTGCCGCCAACATAGCAGCAATGGCACATATTCTGAGATTTCTGTTCATGTATTTCGAGTTTTATAACAGGTTATTTTCTTAAGGCTTAAGTATGCTATTGTAGCGCGCATCGTCCTTCAACAAGCCGATTGCTGCCTTCACCTGGCTGTCGTATAGCAGCGAATGCTCTATGCCTCCGGTCTGATAGTAGTAGCAAGTCACTATGTCGTTGCTTATAGTTTGCTTTATTATTTCCTTATGGAACTCAAGTTCGGTCTTCAAGTCATGCTGCAGTTTCTTCTCCAAAGCATCAAACTCATCCTTCGAACGGTCGTAATATCCCTCGAATTTTGCTACCTTTATGAGTTCCTTCAGGAAGCGCTCCGACTCGCGGTCGTACTTGAATCCGTTCTTGATAGCCATATCGCAGAACTCGGAATAGTCTTCGTCCGTGATGCTAAACTCACGGGCTGGGGCTATTTGTGGATGGCGACGCACGTAATCTACCACGTATTCCATCATCACGTTGGTAGAATCGAGAGCTGCACTCGACAGGTAATAGACAATGTTTGGCAGCGAATCAGCCTCAACTGTGACATCAGGCATGATGCCACCGCCGTCCTTTACCAGTCGGCCATGCGAGGTTTTGAACTCACGCTTCAGGGAGTCTGCCACGGCTTCGCGGCTTCCGCCGTTGCTGTGATTGTAGTTTATGGCCTGGATGCAGCGGCCTGATGGTATGTAATAGCGGGCTGTCGTCAGCTTGAGGTTGCCGTTATAAGGCAAGTCCAGTGGCACTTGGACGAGTCCTTTGCCGAAGGTCTTGACACCAAGAACTACGCCGCGGTCAAGGTCTTGCAGCGATCCGGACATGATTTCGGCTGCCGACGCTGTGTTGCCGTTTACCATCACCACGATTGGCATTACGGTATCGATAGGCATCGACTGAGTCTTGTAGTCGCGATTTGCACGCTCCAGCTTGCCCTTTGTCTTAACAAGCGTGATGTCTTTTGGCAGGAACATGTTCAGTATCTCTACTGCTTCAGAGAGCGATCCGCCACCATTGCTGCGAAGGTCGAACACCATCTTCTTCATGCCCTGACGCTTAAGGTCGAGCACAGCGCGGCGAACGTCTTTGGAACATTCATCGGTGAACTGGCTGAAGCTGATGTATCCAATGCCATCTTCAACCATTCCGTAGTAAGGAAGGCATGGTGTCTGGATGGCACGGCGTGTCACTTTGAAGGTCAGCACGTCACCATCTGGATAGAGATCTTTGTCTCCCTTCTTTGATTTCTTGCCTTTAGCTTTCTTTGTTGCATTCGTTTTTGCTGAGGCAGAACTATTTTGTGAATGCTTTCTCAGCACCTTTATCAACAGATTTGAACCAGCTTCTCCACGAAGATGCTCCGAGACATAGCTCACAGCCTTGCCTCTCATGTCCTCGCCATCGATGCTAAGGATTACGTCGCCCTTCTTCAAACCCATTTCCTGAGCTGGCATTCCCCAGTAAGGCTCGTTGATTACGGTAGCACTATCCTTAAAGCTATAGCTCACAACGGATCCGATACCGCCATATTTACCGGTTATCATCTGCTTCAAATCCTTGACGTCTGCCTGTGGATAATAGGTAGTGTAAGGGTCCAATGAATGCAGCATGCTGTGTATTCCCGTCTCAACTAACTCCTTGGCGTTCAGCGAGTCAACATACATCAGATCAAGATCGCGGCAGATACTGCAGAATATCTCTAGTTGCTTTGCCACCTCTAGGTTATGATCCTTATCCTGAGCAGCTGCCGTATGCCATGCTGCCGCCATCACTATTGTCAATAATATTGTTGTAAATCGTTTCATCTTTGCTGTTTTATAATCTTGGAATGCAAAGTTACGGAATTTATACCAATTAACCAAATATAATCCATATTTTTTAGTTTTCTTGCTGTTTTTCCTGTAAAAAGCACCTATTATTGAAAAAAATGCCAGAAAATGTGAGTTTTATCGTTTTTTTAAGTATCTTTGCAGTGTCTATCAAGACTTTAGTTTTTTTAGTGTTATATTATTCCATAATGTACGAATGAAAAAAATATTTATCGTAATTATCGTCGCAGTACTGACTGTAGCAGCAGGAATTGGCGCACTCATTGCCTTTGAATGGTATCGTGACTCAGAGTATCTTCGCATAGACGAAGAGCCAAACAGTAAACCGACAGGAAAATTCGGAGCATACGACTACGTCGACATCGGACTCTCCGTGAAATGGGCAACATGCAACGTTGGTGCAAAAGCACCAGGCGAACAGGGACAGTTCTTTGCATGGGGAGATACCCAGACAAAGGAGACATTCGCTATAGACAATTATACAATAGGCGAACGCGCCAACCTAACTGAACTCAAAGACACGCAGTATGATACCGCCACTGCCATTTGGGGCAACGGATGGCGAATGCCTACAGCAGAGGAGATGAACGAACTTTGCGAAAAGTGCAAGTGGATGTGGGCAAAGCAGAACGGTAGTTTCGGATTCAAAGTAACCGGTCCTAACGGCAATTCCATCTTCTTGCCATGCTCGCACATCCAAATGGCAGACGGGGAAGAGAACGAATTTGACGAGACTTTCTACTGGTCGTCAACTAAGGAGGATGACGGACTGTCTGATATTAAGGCAAAGGAGGACATAGTTGCTATCTCAATGGTCGCCAGCTTCGTGTACTTCCGTTCTGATCCGTATAAGGACACAGACTTCACCCATTACCTCCAGAGCGACATTCCATGCTACGCAGGTCTCCTTGTACGCCCTGTGCATGATTAATGTTATCAGCACGTTTTTCGCCCTCTACGGCACGGTATAAGTGCTAAACAACAGCAAAAAACAACTTTTTTTTCAATAAAAACGAAAAAAGTTTCAAAAAAACTTGCACAATTCAAAAAAACTCCGTACCTTTGCACCCGCAATTCAGAAATGATGACGCAACACAATGCTTCCTTAGCTCAGTTGGTTAGAGCATCTGACTGTTAATCAGGGGGTCCTAGGTTCAAGCCCTAGAGGGAGCGCAAAAGAGATGGTCTTCGGGTCATCTCTTTTTTGTTATATATACTTAAAGCACAAGACTTTCCACAAGGCTAATATAATAGAGGAGGCTTCCTTACGTTATAAAAATGTCAACCAAATGTCAACAACCGGTTGACATCGTTGAGATTTAGAATAATTAACCGATTTAACTTTTAGTATGACACCAGAAGAAGAATTTTACAAATTAATAGGCACATCTTTCAGTGACGAACAGATACACAGGACCGCTGAAATTGTGAATGAGATCAAGGAGCAGATAAAAATGAGGACGAAGTAACTTCGTTCTTCTATAACCTGTGTGGTTTATTCTACAATTCCGCTAAGAACTTCGAGAATTTCAAGTTAAACCTCGCTAATTATTCGCTTCCATTGGACTATACAATTCAGGCACTGAAAGCTCAGGATGAAAGAATGGCGGAAATGAGCTTACATGCTCAGGACCTTGAAAAAACAATAAAGATTTTTATTGAAAATTTCAATTTAGATGGCATAGATAGGAATGACCTTGTGAACGCATTGACAAACGCATTGCTTCCAGAGGTCATAGATTTGGAAGATTATGAGTCATTAATAGCTCGACGTAAATTCTTCGACGAAATAAAGTTAGTTAACGACAAACTCAAAGAGAAACAGCGTTTTTTACGTATTCGTTTCTACGTGAATGAGGTTAAAATGGCAGAGGCAGAAGGCAGTACCGCCCATTATACTCTGAATAGCATGATGAAATTCATATTGTATCAGGCTACTCATCAGAACGAGGACCTTGAAACACTAAACAACAAAAATTCATGGCATGCTAAAAGAATGGCATTAAAGATATGTATGATCCTCGTCCATTTCGGGATATTGAATAAAACATCAACGGGGGGACGACACGTTTTAATGAATAAGAATGGAAAACGTGTTCTCATTGAAACAAAGGTAGCATGTCATATCTATGATTTATTAAGGGAACTTGATAGTTCTTTTGATAAAGATGAAAAAAAAGCTAATAATACCTTTAATAATAAAGATAAATGTGATAAGATAAAAAATCACCTTCTCAGAGAAGGACTAAAAACAGGAAAATGGGATAGTTGTTTCTCCTACGAAGATATTAAGACCGATCCATGGTACTTTAATCTTTCCGGGTATTAACTCCTAATTTCCTTAGATATGTAACAAGACTGTAGGTTTACTAACCACAGTCACGAGCAGATACCCGGGGATAGGATCTGCGTTAACAAATATAATGTCCCCAACATAGGCAGTGAAACGTTTATTCCCAAAAAGAATGAACCTAATCTGTCTGGGTAGAGGGTACACCAGTAACTCTGAGGCTTGAGTCCTCATCGATGAAAATGTATCTAAAAGCCCGCATAATATGACACCATGTGTTTCCGAAGAGGAAATATATGGTGTCATTTTTTTTGTATGCAGACTCTGGTTTTAACGTCTTGAAATCGAATTCTTGGTTTCCTTTTAATAAAGCTTAAAACCCTTATTTATATAGACAAAACTACTATATAAAAATTATCAATCAAAATAACAACAATTCATGAAGGAGGTGAAGAACCTCCTGACACAACATATAAACCCCGGGGCTGGATGGTGAACAACTCTCCAACCCCTTTTAACTAAAGAACAGGCATAGCATAGGCGAGGAGTCATGTGTAGCCTGAACAAAAAGAAAATTTTTAACACAAAACATATAACAATATGACTAACAAAAAAAAGCGGGTTGGCTCCTTGGAGTACTGGCCTTCCTGACTACTATCGGTACCGTATTGTACCACCACAAGAACTCCACAGTAAGTAACGCTTAACCAGACGTATAATCTATGGAAAGCAGAATTACAAAACGAGTATGCAGCTGCCGTATCTTAGCCAACGGTACTGCTCTACTCAGCTGGTGCAGCAGAAGACGCATTCGCCAGCCAAAGAGAACTATATGGCTATTCAATGTATGCTAACATTCTAAATTCAATCTATATGAAGAAGAAAGCAACAAACGAAAAAGAAATGCTGGTCGTACCTGTAGAGGGAAAGATCAGCTCCGATATTACATTAGGCTTGGATGATCCTAAAATCATCGAAGCAGAAGTAATCGAAGGCGAAGATTGGGGTGATGACCATCCTAACTTCATAGAGTCAAACACCTCGGCTATCACGCTTGAGGAACTGACAACAAAGAATATTATCCCGACTTTCAGCGATAATACCCTGACAATATCCCACCAAAACTTTATTGGTAGTGTAGCCAAGGTCGCTGAACAAGTATTTGGAGAACTAACAATGCCTGAGCTTAGGGTATCACATCCGATTATAGGAAGAATCCCTTCGGCTCAGCACAAGAAGGCAAGCGAATTGCTCGACGAAGAAAAGACTGTGTTCTATCAAAGAATGGCATGGTGCTGTCGAGTAAAGAACTTAACCCGAGAAATCAATGGGCAAATCGTACACCTCGTTATCGGCGGTGTTCGTGCCTATAGTGAAGACAAACTCTACAACCGTCAGAGCCCACAGAAATTTCATGTTTTCGTGGCTTGGCGTGCAAGAATTTGCTCGAATTTAATGCTCACTTGTGACGGCAACAGCGGAACAATAGAGTGCATGACAGAAGCAGACATTTTGCAGAAGTCTCTCGAACTCTTTAACGCTTTCAATCCTCACAAGGAAGACACACTACGCTTATTGGAGAACCTACAGAGTACCCCACTGAGCGAAAAACAATTCTGTAACATCATTGGTAGGCTGCGATTATTGCAGAATCTGCCAGTAACGGAACAGAAGCTTCACCCAACATTCAGCATCGGCGATCAAGCCGTGAATACTATGGTGAAGAACTACGTATCGGACCCCAACTTCGGTAAGAAGGAAGGAGAACAATACACACTATGGAATCTCATGCAGAACGCTAACGAAGCTGTCAAACAGTCGGCTTATATAGACCGATTCATCGACCGCAATCAGCAAGCAACAGATTTCGCAATAGGAATACAGAAAGCCCTCAATGGTGAAGACACCGATGGCTATGACTGGTTCCTCAACTAAAAACCTACGACATCCTCATAGCTAAATTCTGGAAGAATAATGAAATGAACGATGTCCGAGAGGGAGTATTACACAATTTATCTAAACTTATAACTTTGAGATAAACCTTGTGTATGCTCCCTCTCATTTTCCTTCAACCCAATTTATTAACCGCCAGAGAACTCTGGCCCCAAAACAAGAAAACAGAAATGAACGACAACAATTCTAACAACAGTCTATTCATGAAGGCTCTCAACTACGAGATCCCAGAGAACATGATAGAGACCATCAAGGACAAGAACAATCCTAACGCTCGTGCTCTCAAGTACATATCTTGGAGCTACGCATGGGCAACCTTCAAGCAACTCTACCCAGACGCTAAGTTCAGGATAATCCACAACCCAGCCACCAACCTCCCTTACTTCTATGACCCGGAGGCAGGAATCATGGTGGAAACAGAGATCACCGCTGGCGGTGAGACACAGATGATGTGGCTGTTCGTCATGAACGGAGCCAACAAGGCAATGAAGCTACATCCTTACACCTATCAGTCATGGAACTCATACAGCAAATCGTATGAGGATAAGACTGTACAGGCAGCAACCATGTTCGATATTTCGAAGACCTTGCTCAGATGCCTGGTCAAGAACATGGCAATCTTTGGATTCGGTTTGGATCTGTATTCAAAGCAGGACCTGCCAGAGGTAACGACGGACAACAACGTACCTCAGCAGCAGACGATGAAACCTGTAGCACCTGCACCGACAATGCAGACTGCGGTTCCTACAGACACTCTCGCTACTCTCCGTAACGCCATCAATGCAACAACGGACGTAGCTTCTCTCGTGAACCTCTACCTCGAACACTCATCGCAGATAGAGGCTAATCCAGAAATCAAGGCTATGCTCACTTCACGTAAGCAAGCCCTACAATCAATCTCTAAGGCCGCCTAACGACTATGGCAAGAATTGAATTAATCGATAATGGTGTTCTCTTCAAGGAGGAAGAACACGAATACTGGCTTGGCGACAAGCAGTTACAGGGAATAACAGGCATGATACAGCGTCAGCTGTTCCCTAACGAGTACACCGACTGCCCTGAATATCTCATCAAGAGAGCAGGCGAGTACGGAAAGCAGGTTCACAAAAGCATAGAACTCCTGCTGACCAACTTTGAGCACGATGGTTCCGTGGAAGTTCAGGACTTCATCGAACTTACCAAGGACATGAACATCGAACGATCTGAATACAATGTGACGGACGGTTCCGACTGGAGCTCAAACATCGACGTAGTAAGTCGTGTGAGCGATACGGAATTCGACATCTCGGACATCAAGACTTATTCAGGTAAGCTCACTCGTACACAACGTGAGAAGGCACGCTGGCAGCTCAGCATATACGCCTATCTCATGGAGCTTCAACTGAAAGGAACTCATGTACGTAACCTCTATGTCCTTCATATCAGGAACAAACTGAAGAAGGACGGCATCACCTGGGACCATCAGGCAGAGAAGATAACTCTTGAGAGAATCCCAGCCGATATATGCAAGGCACTCATGGACGCTGACCTTCGAGGTGAGCAGTTCAAGAACCCTTACGACATTCCGAAGTCTATCAGTTCTAAGATAAAGCGTATCATCAGCCTTATCGAGACAAAGAAGAAGACCGACGAAGAACTCAATGCTATCAAGCAGAACGTCATGGAGTCAATGGTACTGTTGGATGTTTCCAACTGGCAGACCCCTGACATCCGCTTCACGAGAACAGCAGACACAACACGCTCGTCATTCGATTTCAAGAAATTCCAAAAGGATCATCCTGACATGGATTTTTCTAAGTATATGAAGACAAGCAACGTCGCAGGTTCCTTGAAGATAGCGGTATAACAATCAATCACTAACCCGGGCCGGGGAGATATACTACAACTTAACAGTATTCTCCCTGGCTCATTTTCATTTATCAAGCAATGAAGTACACAATTGACATCGACCTAAAGCAGAGCGAGTGCATTGACAATATTACACTCTCACTAGACACCACCAATGAAGGATATGTGAAAATTACATCCTATGGTGCGGAAATGAACCTCCCGCAGTTCATCGAATTTGCAAATGCAGTTCAGGAACTCAGAGAGAAGTTTGCTATTCACTCAGCTAAAACAGAGAAGGGCAACCAATGACATACGAATGCTGCTGTTCCGACATTTCCTTGAAGGAGTGGGAACAGAAGATGAAGGGTATCAAGCCCATCAACTACAAATGGCTTGTGGCAAAGATAAAGGAGCATCTACCTCACTTGTACGAGGGACTGCTATTGCAATACCACAATCCTTACGAAAACTATTGTGGAGTGAACCGGGAATACTATATCCTGGTTCATTCCAGTATCGAGTATTTCATCAGAAAACATTAACGACAATGACAACAGTAAATATCAACGAGTTCTTGTTTACCAGAACTCAACCAAAGAAGAAGTTGGAGGTTATATATACTCTAAGCCAAAACCAACTTTTATCTGTCACCTATAAGACAATCCTCCGTATAATAAAAGAGGCGGGAGCCGGTGACAGCAGTAAGACAAGATGCAAGTTCAAGACCCTTTACCTCAAGAAAGCAGGTAATGATTGGAACAGTAGCGTTACATACATCTACAACTGGAAGAAAGACGAAGTATTTCTAAACGTCTATATCCATGGCGGTGACACAGATACCGATGTTACCTACAAACTCCGTGATTTCCTAGACAACCGCTATGAAGAGCAGTGCTTGGGACACATCGAAGAATCATGGTCTTATGGCTATTCTCACAGGAAGCCAGCAAACTACAATCGAGCAGACAGAGCGAGAGTCATCAAGGCTATCCTCACTGCTTATATTGCAAACAAGTACGCAGATAAACTCAAGCAGTCATGAAAGTAAAGATCGGCGACAGAATCAAGCATTCCCTCTTCGGAGGTGAGGTGCTGACTGGCAGTATCGAAGATATTCAGATTTGCCGGGCAGGAGAAAAAGAAGGCAGGTCTGTAAAGACAGCCGACGTAAAGAAGCATCATGGAGTTATCGACCTCGATAACGGTCACTGGTGTTATTTCGACCAAGTAATCAACATCGTAAACAATGGCTAAAGAAACGAAACGCTTGACCAAGAAGTATTGGGACTCCCTCAGCGAGGGGTCCCGGTACAGAGCACTTCGCAAAGTGTTCAGCAACTTTTCCGACTCAATCAACAGAGAGTACGCCAAACAGAAGGCAAAGGAACTCGATTGGGAATGGGACATCTTAGTAAGACACGTTAAGGAACCCATCGACAGCAGTCATTACAAGACCGTCATTGATAGAACATGGATTCCCTGACACAAAAACAACAGTAAGACAATGGAAAAACAAGAATTCAAGAGCGATACGGCAAAGTACATACACTATCTGCTCACGCTCAATCCTTACCTTCCCATGAGCTGGGGAGCAGAGGACTTTGAAGAGACCCCGGACTCTCTGGAGTTTCATGTTAACGGCTTTCTCCATCAGGGGCGAGTCAGAATCACCTATATTGAGGGAGCAGACCTGTTCCAGGCAACTCTCTATAACGAAGAAGGTGAATTAACCGAAACCATCAACGATCTCTACTTTGATACCCTTGCAGACACTCTCGATCAGAAGATTGAGAAGTGTGAGGACTACGGACAGAAGATCATGGACTGGCTAAGATGTGCATAGGCTTATGGACAAGAACGAGAAGATAGCCAAGCATATCTGGCACGACATTCTGCAAACCTCAATGAAACCCTTCAAGTGGGGCTTCGAGTTCAGGACTGTCAAGACGATAGACAACGGTACGGCTTTCAGAGTCAGCACCAAGTTTATCACAGGTTGGGTGGAAATCCAACAGACCGATGGTGATGTTTATGACGTAACGATAAAGCCTGACCTCTTAGGAGGTGGCTTGCACTACGAAGGCATAACATCAGACAAACTTGTTTTACAGATAGACCGTATTCTACAGGAAGGTATATTATCAGATAATACCGACTCTCAGAACTACAAGGTCGCTGTATAAACATCAATCTCTCATAGAGGAGAATATCACAGATAATGAAACGTAAGTAATTCATGAATATGTGGTATTCTCCTTTTTTCGTTTAGTTTCAAATATACTCAACGTCCGTTCGATATTATTGAAATTATGAAATATGTAGCATATCTAAGAGTTTCAACTACTCGTCAGGGTACATCAGGATTAGGTCTCGATGCCCAGCGTGAGATTATCAGAAACTATCTTCAGGGAGAATCACCAATCTCTGAATTCGTGGAAATTGAAAGCGGAAGGAAAACTGACCGCCCGAAACTACAGGAGGCATTGAAACTGTGCCGACGAGAAAAAGCAACCCTCATCGTTGCCAAACTCGACCGACTATCCAGAAACGTAGCATTTACAAGCAGGCTACTGGAGTCCGATGTGGAAATCTAATTCTGTGATTTTCCCGAAGCGAATCGCCTTGTACTTCATATTATATCAAGCATAGCGGAATATGAGGCAAACATGATCCGGGCAAGAACGAAACAGGCCCTGGATGCTAAGAGGGCAAGAGGTGAACAACTAGGTAAACCAGAGAACTTCACCGACAATCAGGCGAAAGCGATAGCCCATAGCCGAGAGACCATCAAGGCTAAGGCTGACTCAAATCCGAACAACAAAAGAGCAGTAGCCATGCTGAGAATATTGGCTGCTCAGACATCCAATCTTTCTGAAATGGCAAGAACACTGAATAATGAAGGATTCACGACAAGCCGTGGCGGTTCCTTCACCGCCCAGCAAGTGAAACTCCTTCTTGAACGTAATAACATCGTTTACAAATGAACAAGACAGAACTTCAAGTTTACAATCAGACCGGGGCGATCATTCATACGCTCCACCCTTCAAATGTAGTCCAAGCAAGGATCTACAGTGAAGAACAACGTAAGGAGATCAACCGACTCATCAGCGAAGGTTATCTTCCGCATCATTCATCCGTGGGTGTTGGTAATACTACTAAGGCTCACTGGACGACCAAGAACTACAAAGGACGATTCGGAGTGGGAATTCTCATGCTCACGACTTCGCCTTACAGTTCTAATTTCAATCATCTAACATATTTCTTAAAACAGGCTGTATGAAGAAGTACACTGTCATTCACTACTACGATGCTGCAATTGCAGTAGAAGTTTTGGCTTCGGACGAAGACGAAGCCAGAGAAGCAGCGAATGCTGTTTATTATGATCCGAACGACATGCGTCTTGAACGAAATGGTTCAGAGATTATTGATGTGACAGAGGTTCCCGAACTGTCAGAACTTATAGAGAAGGCAGAAAACATCATCAAGGAAGCGGAACAAGAGGACACAGAGGTAAAACTTAATCCCTGGCCAACTGTCACGACAGAATGGTGGAACGGTGACTACATGGAATACCGACACCAAACAATCAGTAACATCTTCTGGGACTATGACAGAAACGAGATTGGCTTTCAGACAAGCGAATCGGCGGCCGACTATGGACTATCAGAGATACCCGACATTGAACAGCATAACATCTGTACTCAGATCGTCAATAGTATAAAACTATGATACGTTATCACTTCAATGTTATCACCAACGGCATCAGGGAGAAGGCACACATTAACGCCAACAACCCTGGTGCTGCTTATAGTAAGTGTAAACGTCTCTATCCGTTTGCTCAGCATATCCATCTGGTAAGGAGCGAGAGGATTAGAGACCAGTATTAACCATATAACATATAATATAACAATGGCAAATCTTTGTGAAACGACGTACCGATGTGTAGGAGACTCCAGACAGATCAAGTCTCTACATAAGGCACTACAGAGAATGAATCGCCGTAAGAAGCCTAAGCACCCTAATGGATGGGGAGGCACATTGTGGCTTGGCGAACTAGTTACGGAACTTGGTTTTGACTGGCAAAACCATCGTTGCCGTGGAGAGATAATCGACTTTCAAGAGGAAGACAAGAACATTCTCATGATTGCTATGAGCACCGCTTGGTGTGAGCAGGAGGGTGTTAGGGAGTGTATAGAGAAGAAATACCCAAGCATCAAGGTTTACTTTCGAGACGAGGAACCGGGGTGCGATGTATTCTGTACAAACTCCTTCGAACATTTCCCTGACCGATACTTCCTTGACTCATACGAGGATCCCATGTACTTTGAGACCATCGAGGAAGCACATGGCTACATCGAATCCCTTGTAGGTCTTCACGTAGATAAAACTTTCGACGCCCTCGATTCTGCTGTCAACCTGTATCAGGAAGAGCAGGAAGAAAAGGGCATAGACTGTTTCTGGTCTCTCCATGAGTTTCAACTTGTGGAAGACTAACCATTGACGGCATGGAGAGGAAGGCTTAGGCTTGCTCTCCATACTCTCCGAAGGACGGAGGTGTACACCGGAGTCTGTAATAAATGAGATATAATAAGGTAAACCACAGTCTGTAATAATCGCCAATAGGGCGATTTTCTTTTTTCTCCGTTAACGAGTCTTAAAACATTCACTATTATCAACGTTTTTTGAAATATTCTTTATAACTTTGGTGCACCGTTTCGGATCTTCGTATCTTTCGATGACAGCCGATTCGGTCAAAGAAGGCATTGATGCTATCTGTCCGTTCATAGCGAATCTGGAAAATTCTCATAAACCGAACGTAAGATGAAAGCATAAGGATGCCCATTTTGTGTATCTACGATTTTGATATGATGCAGCCCTTGTTGTGTCTATATATTCATAGTACACGGATGGGGTGTCGTATCATTTCATTTCGTTCGAGGTTTTTCCAGAGCCTGCTATGAGGGTGAAGCTGATTTGAGCTCCATCCTTTCTTTGTATATATACGTTAACCGCCGAAGTCTGTGGAGTTGATAGGGAAGAAATAATAGAGACTATGAGAAAAAAAATTATTATCTTTATTTTACTTACTTTTATTTTAGGTTATGCCACGAAGGTTGAGGGCAAATCTGGAAAGCTAAATCTATCAAAGACCATCATTTATGAGGGTGAGGTGCAAAAAAAAGAACCATGCGGTTTTGGCACCATCAAGTGTGTTGATCCAGAAAACAAGGGGCAACAGATTCCTAAAAATAACATGTTGCAAACAGTCGTAAAGCAGCAAGCTGATATTGAATTCTCTGTATTAGGGATTCCTATACAAGGTACCAAACAAAATTTCTGTACACGATTGATAAACGAAGGGTGCAAACGTGTTGGAGGCAAAGAAGAAGGAGAATATGTTCTATTCACAGGAACTGTTTTAGGCTATAATGCATGGATTGAAGTAGATTATGAAGGAAAAACTAATTTAGTATATAAGGTTGATGTGCGTATTCATGAATCTGATGTTTCGATGGTTGATAAATATATAAAAAAGACTGATGCAAAGTATGGTTCTCTACCTCCTTACGAAATAAAGGAGCGTGGGGGAACTAATATAGCTTCATATACAAATGGTAATAATGCATTAGTAGTGTCGGCCATAAGGAACCCCAATGGAACAGCTTATGTAAATCTAACATATTATAATCTTTCTAATCTTAAGAAAAAGCTATTGGAGGATCTACGGGTTATTATAGGTGTTCCATATACCCAATATCCACAAATTGTTAAGAATAAAACAGGTAAACATTTGAAAAGGCATCATAGTACCTGGTTTGAGACGAACTTATTAGGAATAAAGGCGGATCAATATATAGATCATGATGGAAAAGGGCTAGTTACAAAAGTCAAGTATAATTTGGACCTAATCAATCACGATAACCAATATGAATATGACAATATATATGACATTGTAGAAAAAGCACTTATAGCAGAAGGATACAAATATACGCGTGGAGATCATAGAAGCTATGGCTACTTTGAAAATGCCGTAACCACAGTTGATGTGACTAAAGAATCGAGTTATATGTACGTTGAATTCAAAACAAAGCCTAAACAAAGGAAAAATGGAGACATTTGATAGTGTTACAATCAATACAATAACCGTACAATGTATTATCTAATCGTAAAAATAATACTTTTGAATGAAACAAAGAATAATTATTACACTTACACTCATTCTTTTCTCTATACCGTCTTTCTCCCAAGACATCATAAAGCGTGTACATGCCATCTATGACGACGTAACCTCAACATACCGACATAATGGTAATGCTGCATTGCTGGATCAGAAATACCTGAGTACAGGATTCAAGAACGCAATTCGTAGAGCGAATCAAAAGAGTGAAGCCATTGGTGACATCGGTCCTATAGACTATGATCACTGGGTTCAGGCCCAAGACTATGATAGACCAACATTCAGAGTAGATGATGAAATACTTATTGACGGCAATAAGGCTTCAACATTGGTTTTCATCACAAACTTTGGTATTGAAACTACCCTTGTCATTCACCTATTCAAAGAAAGGGGGAACTGGTTTATATACGATTTCATCAACATGGAAAACGTATCAGAACGTAAAGTTATTGATAATTACTTAAAACAATAGAGAAATGAATAAGTTCGTACTCACATCATTGTCACTATGCCTATTGGCATGCACCAATAAGAGTAATCCTGCTTCTGAGGAAGAGTCAACAGGGTATAGCGACAATTACTATGGCAGTTCTTCATATGATACCCCAACAACCAATGACGCTAATGAATCAATGGGGTCTGATGGTGGTGTTACAACTACACCGGTGGAGGTATCTCACACAAACGAAGAAGGATATTCTGCGACCATGAGAGATAACGGTAATGGTAGAATGGAATATAATGATAATACAGGATATAGTGTCAGTAGTGTTGACAATGGTTCGTCTATAAGGGTAACCGACAACGAAGGAAACACATACACTGTTGATTATTAATTGAAAAAATGAGTAGCGCTTCCTAAGAGGTGTTACTCATTTTTTATTATATAATATTTCTATTCTTCACAATAATTATACTTTTCTTCCGTCTATATAAAGAAGCGGCTGATAACTTCAAACTTCATTGTTCACTCATACAATGGTGGCACATGCTTCACTATGACGGAATGCTGAGTATAGAAGAATTTGTTGCCGTACTGATGGCTGTAAGGTATGTGTGGTAAGATATAAAAACAGCCCATCCTCAGGAGTGTGTTTTTCCTAAGGATGGGCTGCTTTCTTGGTCTATATCCAATAGTCAGGCATATAACGCCCAGCGTTAAGTTCCTCACTTCTCTTTCTCATATCCTTACGTTTCTGGTCAAGATATGATACATAACGTGGATCATCTTTTTCTGTCCATTCCAGATTGCCGTAAGCGAAGTTCTTCCAGTTCATGTCACGGTGAAGTATTACTGGATTAACTAGAACCGCATCGTCTCCCAGAACATAGCCAGCACCTTTCATGATTTCATCTACGTGAATCCTGTCACTATGGATTGAGAACTTCCGGGGTACGCTGAGGTAAGTTTCAATGCAGCACTCCAATCCCATATCTGGATCAAATATGTTATCATGAAACATCATGGTGTTACGCCCCTTCTTTATTGTTCCGTCCCAACATACAGTAAAGGTTATGCCATTGATGTCAAGTTTCACCTTATCTGTGGTAGCCTGCTTATAGTGAGAAGGTTCCCATTTAAGGTTAGATTTATCACAGTTCGCCAGGTCTCCATCTTTATGACTTATCACATATCTCCTGCTGTCGTTTGGGCATGGAGGACAGTAACAGGTGATAACCGCTTCATCCAACTGGACCCTACCATACCAATCATGTACTACGTATCTTCCGTTAGCGTCAGACTTGATCGACAAGTTCTTGATGTGATTTTTCCTGTCAGACATGCCAACTACTGTTCCATCGGAAGATACCCAGATGGAACCGGCCCGATAGTAACGAACCGTTTTTCCTTTGTAATTTCTTTCTGTTGCCATTTTTTTAATGAGTTTTACGTGATGTTATCTTTAGAGTAACCTGATATTCCTGATACAGATAACGCTGTAACTTAGAGAATGCATCCACTCGATGGCGATCACGTCCTAAGAGTTCACAGGCGGTATCGAGGTCTATCGTAATGAGTTTAGCCGGTATCAAACTTCCGTATCTGTCAGTTAGAACTTTGATGTCGTTGGCTACCGATTTTGCAGTTACACTTCCGATGGTGGTGTCAGGGGTAACTACGGATTCTGGCTGGTGATCAACCGAATCCTCCTGACATGTAGGATATGAACCACTACACAGACTGAGCTGCCATTCGTATTCGTCTATCATATTTATTATTATTTTATCATATCCGGCATCGGATAACCGATGCCGGATATGCGCTACATCCCCAGCGCTGGGGATGTAGCATGAGTGTGTCGTACTCTGTTCGTGGACACAAGAAGTACTACGACGTAGTAGGTAGTATGACTAGTGAGGTAACAGTAATTCTATCTTACAGATTGTATTATATAAGAAAATCTTATATTTTAGAGTAGAAAAGTGTTGCACTCCTCACTAGCTACTATCCTATATGCATAGCATACCTTCTATATCCATGAACACAGCCAGGAGCTGACGGCGGGTCAGCTCCTGGGATGATGGTTACCTCCGAGAGGTGACCATCATCACCATCACTTATACTTCCTTCTATCACAACCGAAAGGATTATGATCGTAAGAAAACTTGACAATTCTATCGATCTCGTCCTCTGGCATACTTGGAAAAGAACCTATCAAGTATGACATGGTCTTCTCTATAGGAATACCAGCCTTACATAGTGTACCCGCCATGATCAATAATCCAGAATGTCGGTTTCCTTCTTGGTAGTATTCTGTCCTTTTCTCGTGCCAGTGTTTATCCAGCCTTGCGATAACTGCGTCATCAGTGAGAATATTTTCCCAAAGACCATGTAGAAATTCTGATGTCCATGAGTCAAGTGTGGCAATTCCCTTCTCCCCAATGACGTTCTTCTCTGTCTTTACCGGAGGTTGAGGTATTGTCGTATCGTATTCAAAATGAAACGCTACAGGATTCGGATTTCTCCATAGATCGGGATCATACGAAAAGAACTGGCCCCTGGAAATATCAGAAACACAGGTATCTATCTGAGGGAGAGTACACGTCTTCTGAAGCTGATAGAATAGATTATAGTGATTCTCAGGATTGACCGAGTCATGTAGGATTATAACCTTGATGCCTTTCCCGGATGGAGTCTGAAAGATTGAATACACGAATGGGAATCTCTTCAGGTCTTCCTTCGCATTCTCCAATTCGGTATCATCTTTGAAATGATCATAATCAAGGGCTACAAACGACGAATATGTCTCTAGGCCATGATCGTGCTTGGAACCGAACACGCCATTGATACATGCCACAGGCAACCAGTCTTTTTTACTCTTCCCGATAGCATTCTTATCTGTCATTCCACGGATTTCATTGATAATCTCAGGGATAGATCTTTTTATGTTACCTTTAGTAACATTATAGTTACCTTTTTCAATGATCTCAAGAAAACGGTCGATAGTCATTTCTTTATGAGAATTAGGAAGCCATGCAAACGGGAAAAACGATATGTTCTTCTGATAAACAGAGTTTATAATGTAGCCTCGTTTCCCTGACTTATGGGTCTGCCTCGGGGTAACAGTCATTAAATGTTCTACGTCTTTCGCCACAGGAGAACGCTTAATGCCTGCCTTCTCATAAGCTTTGCCGACAAGTTTCTTCATTTCCTTGTTGTCATAGAATTTTCCTTCGGTCATCAGTTCTCTGAGTTCTATGATTGCCCTATCATCGAAAGGTGTAGGAGCCGCCAAAATTGCTTTTATCTTAGACTCTTGAAATCCGATCTTACACATACCTTCGTAACCGAGGGCATCCCAATAGCGAGTGTACTTACCAGATAGGAAATCAATCTCGTCTATTAGGTAAGGATGATTCTGTCTGAACTCACAGTACAGTTTTATACGCTTGTCTGTGTGAGTTTCAGCGTCAAAGGAAGACTTGAACGCCAGCACTTCGGAGTTCGTAGATTGTGTACCTATACTCACACTTACACCTGCGTCCTGCTGCTGTCGTATGATGGAATACTGGTTGGAATAATTATTCCTTCTTATATCCCATGCCCGGATCTCGGCGAGCATGTATAACATATTGAAACCTACTTCCGGAGCACGATCGTCAATAATGCAAAGATAATCCTCCGAGTAATGTTTCTTCTCAACATCAGAGCGTATCATACCAACCTGATCGAGTTTTTCCTCTGGGCCCAGCTTCTGAAATGTCTTTATCTTTCGCTCTGTCTTATCCTTTTTGTTTTGAATATAGCGCCCAAATTCTTCTTCCTCTAACCCAATACTTCCTTCACGAATGAACATGATGAGTTCATTTCGGTATGGGTTACTGTTAAGACGCTGACGACCAAGTATCTGACTCAAATCAGTACTTATATCGAGAGCGAGGGTCTGCCTGCTTGGATCAGCAAAGACATAAGAATAGGCACATTCAGAATTAAAGTCGCAGCCGAGAAAATAGCTACGGGTACAGAATGTAAACGGTTTGTGATGCTCACCCTCGCCAGGAATCGTACCTATAGTATAGCCCGCTTTTTTTATTCGCTCCTCATTACTTTGAGAGCAAAGTATGTTGACATCATCTGGACATAGGTTCAATTTCTGAATGATACGGATGATGTCAACTACACTATTGATATAGAATACGGCCTCAGATGTATCTATTTCTTTGGATCCAAACCTTACGGTCTTTCCTGACTTCATCTTTGTGATAATTTCACGGCAAACGTCATTCCTACTTTTTGTCTTAGGGATGCTTATATTGATTACATTTGCCTTTTCTACCATATCCGGGGGCCACTTGAGCTCTACATAAGGGAGACCGTTGAATTCTGGTATCTCCTTCATGTATTTCTCTAGGAATGGGGTCGCACTCAAAAAGATTACCCTCGTGAACTTTGATGTATTAGCAAGTAGCTTCATCTCAGTGAGTGACTTGTAAGTGGCATCGCTGAAAATTGCCTGAAACTCATCAATCACCAATGTCCAGGTTCCTATCTCGGATGCAGACATTGAGTTCAGCGCATCAATGATATGCTCCAAACTGTCATAGGTAGTCATCAGCTTTGGCACCTTCCTGTTTACACAACAGCGGCGTATGTACTGAACCACTTCTTTATTATACATCTGAATCTTCGAAAAACTCGCTTTCTTTGACTTGCTACGTGACTTGCCATCACTATCAGAGGAAGCATTATCCGAAAGATCACGATATATCCAGACGTCAGGATGCTTACTTCGCTTGCATTCAATCAACGAGACCCTTGGCGAACAAAGGATTACCTTACTTTCGTTACTGAGATAGTAATGAGTGGCTCCAACTCCGGTGTGAGCCTTGTTGAGAATAATGTGGCCTCTAGGCAACATACTCTCAAAGTCTGTCCACTCACTCAGGTATCTGATACCCAGTGGGACTTCAATCGGTACTGTTTCCATTTTATTATTTTGGTTTATTATATTCATCTTGATGATGTATAGTGATGCCGACACTTTTGCTGTCGGCATCACATATACTTTTCACCAAAGATTAGAGGCTTTTCCTCCTTAGATAAGGCGGTTAGGTCTTGTACTCTGCTTTTCTTCATATTATCACGATGAGTTGCAGATGGGGGAGGCAGAGGTCTCGTTGTGTACGAGGGTGTCAGTAATACCCGGTCTTACAAAGGAGGGCACTGAAAAACCCTCTAAATTTCGAGTCATTCTTCCGCGCACATGCGAAACTTTCGCCTTAGCTCGGGAGCAGACCAAAATCAAAATCGTTCTTTGAAATTTGAATTTAGTCGAAAATATGTCTCTGTAGGCCTTG
>JAZUKC010000078.1:0-3403 GCA_045643065.1 Prevotella sp. | reverse complement strand
TGTAGTGACTCCTACATATCCGTTATTGAGGTCAAAATATGCTAAGTAGGAGGTGCATTCATTATAAAAATAATTTTGCACACCTACTAATTTGATTACATGATGTATAAAAAGTCCCAGCATCGGTGAGGATGTGGGGCTTTTATATTACGCTGTTACTTACGTTTACCTGACAGATATTCTATCGTAAACACTGGCCAACGTGGTACTTTGCGAATGTTTGTTCTTACGGCAGGAATGTCGCACAACATGAATATGGATGCCAAAAGGAGGGAAAACCAGATGACGTAACCATACACCTGCTTTATCGCCACAAGCATCATGGAGTGCAGATAGCTGCTGCCCATAAACTCGCCGAAGTTGAAATGTGAGAGGTCGAGGTTGGTGAGTGTCAACTGGCGACCGTAGTGTATCATGTCCTCATTAAGAAAATGCGAGAAGATGGTGGTATAGAAACCATAACCCATAGCACCACCCAGATACATGTGAACGATGTTGAACACAAACAATCCCATGAAGAACTGTTCAAGACTTGGTACCGACTCATCCAACGCCCACATCAGGGTGGGTGCAAGTATGCCGTAGCCTAAACCACGAAGCATGATTGCCAAGTGGTATTGCTCGATGTTCACGTCCATGCTAAGTGTGGACACGTTACCATTGCGATGTTTTATCTACCTCTACGATTCCTCTTCTGTGACAGTTCAATGTCATTCTGTTCACGAAGCTCTCTTTTGCCACCGCCGAAATTGTAGGTGATGCCGAGGGTGATGCAAAAGTACTTCGATTATCATACCCACGCAACGCTCAAAGGTGCGAAGCGGAAAAAAATGGGAGGTGAAGCGATGCTGTATTATCTATCCAACCATTGTTTGAACTGGGCGCTCTTTTCCTTGCTGATGACGATGTGGTCGTCAGCGCAACCGGTGAGGCGCACGATGAGTTTGGAACTGAAGAAGAAGCTGATCTTGCGGATGCTGTCGATGTGGGCAATGTACTGACGGTTGAGACGGAAGAAGAGGTCGGGGTTGAGTTGCTGCTCAAGGTCGTTCATGGTGAGGGGAATGCGGTAGGATTTTCATTTCGTTCTTATAATTATTCTGCGGTAGGCGGGTAATGTGTATTTGCTACAGTCATGCACTTCGCAGATGATGTGAATCTCGTCATTTGATGAGGTAGAAGGAATCTTAACTTTCATGGATGATGATTTATCATTGTTCAACTCAACCTTTGCCTTTCCTATACCCTTTTGTTGCCACCATGTAAAACTCAGTTCGTCGCCGTCAGGATCAAACGATTTAGAGGCATTAAGCGTGACGGTTTGTCCTGCCTTTGCCTTGACGACGATGGCATCTGTTCCTTTCTTTCCGTTGACAATAGCTACAGGATTGCGGTTGCCCTGTCCCTTTTCTGCCCATTCTATACGGGCAATGAAGTCATTGAGGTTGTCGAGGTAGAAATGGTTGTAGTACCCTTCCGAAATGCTCTTGACGGAATCCAGACTGCATGTCCACGCGTAGGTCGTTGAGTCTTTGGTCAATGCCCATGTGTGGTAACCTCCCCAGCCTGCTTGCATCGGCTCTTCAGGGTCGTGAAGACCGTTGGGTATGACATTCAAGAACGATGGCGTATCACCCTCCACACCATATTTGTAGTTAGGATATTGCTTGCCCATGGCTGCATGCCCCTGTATCTGTTGCTGTATCTTCAGCCAATACTTCTGACCAAGGCTGCATTGCAACTGCCAGGCACCTTCATCCCACACAAACAGCAAATCGTCGGCAAACTCGCGACGCATCCATTGGTGGGAGCTGTAGGCAAGGTTCTCACGCATGGCATACACCATGTCCTGGTCGGTAATGGTGTAAAGGCGAAGCTTGTGCAGGAATGCCTTCAACTGCTCAGGCGTGCGTGTCTGCTGCACCTTCCAGATGGCTTGTGCCAAAGTGTTTGCGCCACCCCAAGCACACACCCAGATAGGGCGGTCGTCTTTCTCGTCAGCCAATCGGATAATGAGTTCGCTGCCCTCCGAGTCATTGCCTTTGCCAATCACTCCGATGCCTGCTCGCTGACTACCCATCTTGCAACGTTTGCGGATATACTCTGCACTTGGCCAATAACCTATCTTCTGCTTGCCTTGCTCCTTATCGAGAGAGGCAAACGCCTTCTGACCAGAGCGCTTCATAAGACTATGCACATCTGTAGCGTATGCTTTCACCACAGAGTCGCGATAAGCAGCACTCTCTGTAGGGTAAGGGTCGCAGTTCCAACCCGTTGAGGTAATGATGCCTTCTATCTCCAGCATGTCTGCATAACAGAGCAGATGCACGAGCGATTCTGTGTCATCAGGTTCAAGGTCTGGTCGTCCAATGTCTGTAAGGATGACCACACGAGGTTTCAGTTGAGCATGCACTCCGATTGTGAGGAAGCATGATAAGAGTAGAATAAATATCTTCTTCATGTTTTGTGGTTTCTATTCGTAAATGCTCATGGCGTCGGTTGCCTTCCGCTCCTTGTCTGCCTGGAAGAGCGTACGGAGCTGATTGGCGTTGATTGACTGACGCGGAGCGAAGAGGTCACTTGCCCGAGGAAATACATGTAGCAATGCTGACAGCCCTCGCTGATCTTATGGCAACCGTGCCAGGGATTCCAGATAATCATTTATGTGCATTCTTTTTGAACCACCACCAACGTTTGATGATGTGTCCGATGCAGATGGCTAGAAAGACGAAACCAATTTTTCCGTGAATAGCGCCTATAATGCTATGGCTCATTGATGCAACATTGTGCAAGAGTGAAACGATACCGCTGACAAGCATTAGCAGGAAGCATGCGCACAGCAACTTTGTCGGTTTGTTCTTCAGTTTCTTTATCTTTTGTAGCCAGTTCTGCCACCCAAAGTGCAAATACAGGTGAGTAAGGAGCAATACAATCATCACCGAACCTAATATGGCGTGAATAGCCATGTATTCAGCAAATCCAAAATTCGCTAATGGCTTTCCTCCGCATACTTCCATCTGGATAGAGGAGATGAGCATCGGCAGGGCGACAAGCAGCAAAGTAATGTTGCAGATTTTTAGTTTATTGGCTTTGGTCATAATTTTAGACGTTCTTGATGAATTTTGCAGGTACGCCAACTGTTACTTCATTAGTTTTTGATATTCCCGAACATGCCATTGACACTAAAGCAGTCATGGCAGTAAGGATGATTGTCGGATACTTTTTTATGTCGTCCCAAAATTATTGTTCTGGTTTCAAAGGGCCATAGAAATAGCTTGCTGTAGCTCCACCATCCATGAGGAAATCGGAACCCGTAATGAAAGTTCCTTTCTCGCCAAGCAGCAGTTCTGCAACATTGGCAACCTCATCGGCCGTACCTGGGCGACCGGCAGGACATTTGGCA
>JAZUKC010000077.1:0-4894 GCA_045643065.1 Prevotella sp. | reverse complement strand
GTTTGCGTCATTATCATCAACCGCATGACTCGTCCACTCGAGCTATTTCCTCATGCCGCTTGATGCATCTCACTCGCTGATTTCGGTGTTAATCTGCCTATGATAATGGACAAGTTTGAGTTATACGACCTGCGTCAGGCTTTCGTATCGATGAAAGGCTCACTCCATACCTACATCACACAATTGGCAGACACGACCAAGAGCAAGGCTATAATCGAAGGAGAGCTGAACACTGCAAGGAAGATACAAATGGCTATGATACCTAAGATATTCCCTCCATACCCTGATCGCAAGGAGTTGGATATCTATGGATCTCTGACACCTGCAAAGGCCGTAGGAGGCGATTTATACGACTTTGTTCTTGATGGCGATGACTTCTACTTCGTCATTGGTGATGTATCGGGAAAAGGTGTGCCTGCATCCTTGTTCATGGCTATCACGCGTTCGTTGTTCCGTAATAATGTGACTCATGCAAAGTCGCCTGCTGCCGTTGCCACATTACTCAACAATGCTTTGGCACAAGACAACGAAGAGAATATGTTTGTCACCATGTTCATCGGTTGCTGTAATCTCAAGACAGGTGTCTTCACATGCTGTAATTGTGGGCACAACGCTCCTGCTACTAATGGTAAGATTGTGTCAATGAATCCAGTCACCATTGCACCAGGTCAAGATGTTCACTTTATGACAAGTGCACCTACAAATATCCCTATTGGAGTAATGGAGGACTACCCTTTTGAGGAGATAAGTATGCAACTTGAGCCAGGCATTAAGATCATGCTCTACACCGACGGAATCACGGAGGCAGAAAACACCAAGGCAGAACTCTATGGTGAGGATCGCTTCCTCAAAATCCTATCTTCTATTCCTATAGAAGCATCTGTGAAAGAAGCTGTTACCACTCTGATAGACGATGTTCACCGCCATGCAGAGAATGCAGAACAGAGTGATGATATCACCGTGCTGTGCATGGGGTATGGGAGTAAGTGAAAAATGAAAAGTGAAAAATACCGTTCGAGTAGGAGGTAGAAAGTAAAATGTGTTTTAGAAAGTAAATGGTCAGTAAATTAGGACAGTAAATTTATTTTGGAATAATGATATTGAGAACTTCCAGCGGCAGATGCGCTTAATATAATTTACTGCCAATTTACTTTCCAAAATTCACAGCCAATTTATTTTCCCAAACAATTTGTTTACAATGCCTTTTTCTTGTAGTTACGCCACAAATCGCAATGAGAGCGTAGGTATTCAGCCATTTTGGTGTCAGAACAGAGTTCCATAACCTCTTTATTTCGCACAAAAGCGTGTAAGTATTGCGCTTTGAGTTCCTTGTTGTGCATGAGGGCAAGTCCATCGTCAATGAGCTTTTCACTCTGCTTGTCGCGAATAGGTCTATAGTCATCATCACGATACTCTACATGCCTATCCCAACTATCACAATAGCGCGTGAGAGCCCATGCCCAATCATTCTGATTACGAATACCTATGCCATACTTAATCATAGCCTCGCCACGAACATCGACATCCTTGGCGTGGTGCATATCATTCTCATACTTTACCATCTTACGGGCATAGTTAAGCTTATAGTCGTATTTGCTCTTTAGAATAGACTTCTTATTAGGCTCAAGACCAAACAAAGGTGAGAATGGATCACGATCAAAGTATTCATAGACGGAGAGACTCTCCTGCCACTTGCGATTACATTGTGATAGCCACTTCACAGCATTGGAATATTTTTGCTCCTTGATATAGTAAGTGCCAATCATATCGCACCAGAAATTCTTCTCAGTGTAAGCAATACCACTGATGAAGGTATCTAATTCTCCCTTAGGATAAACTAGACGCAGATATGCCTTTTCAACATCCTTAGCAGAACAGGTATCAGCCATCTGAGCCATGGTAGAGTAATAATCGGACATGTAGTGATCGCAATCTCCAAACGAGCGGTTCTTACCATATGCTCTATTCGGCAACCAATATTCACCCATATTGGCAAACATCAGAGCATCAGCTACATAGCCTTGCATTTTTAGTCGGGATGCAAGTACGTCACCACAGATTCTAGTGATGACATCCGACCAATAGTAACGGTTGTTTCCAACCCCGACAATGTTATCGCAATACTTAGTTCGGGTATAGTGGAAATTAGGCGAAAGACCGTTATTCGTGCGCTTTGGCATGTTCTTGATGCCATTCTCGTCCATCCATTTGAGATCAGTTGTAAGACGTGCCTTATACGTATCATCATACTTACAACTTGCAGCCTCAACACAAATCCTTAACACACGCATGGAGTTGGCAAGAAACGAGCCTTTCTTACAATGTTTCTGACCTTCGCTTATCACCTTCAGAGCCTCGTCGTACTTGCATTCAGCATCAAGAAGTGCTGCGAGTGAGTAGTACCATATGTCGAGCTTCTTGGTACGCTTTTCATTGATTACGCGCCTTGCAAGAGCCTTTATCCTTGCAACTTCCTTCTGTTCATGATTCTCATCCTCGTAATATCCCCAGTTATGATATTCTTCCTCATTGCTGCCATCGAGCAGACATTGGTAGAGTCGGTTGTCATAATGCACCAGTACGCTCTGAAGTTCCCTGATGAAGAATGGAGAATCAGGACACTCCTTATAGATAAGTTCCCACTCTGCGCCCTCCTCAAGTCCACATTGACGCAATGAAGACAAGTCACCATACTTGGCGTAGATATGTATCGCCGTTTCTGTCTTTTCAGCCTTGAGATATGCAGCTGCCACACGCCTTTCAGCCATACCAGTCACTACATCCTCAGAGAGCAGAGGCTTCACCTTCTCCCAATATGCTATGGCTTCATCGCTACGGCTGGTAGCCATAAGCATACGTACTACCTGTAAGGCATATCTGTTTAGGAGTTTGCCACGATAGTTCATAGCACCCTCAAGATGCTCATTCATAGCCATCACCTGTGGATCATTCTTCGAAGGATAGTACCACGGATCATTGAGATAATCGCGAACGGACTCACACAACTTAGCCACAAGCAAGAGCTCATAGCCATCCTTGCCAAGTTCCTTGGCAACAAGCGTCTGCTCCTGTTTCAGTTTGTCGATGCTCCATCTATACACCACAGCCTCAAGTTGGTCTTCAGAGAGATGGCAACCTGTCTGCTTGCGCCACAACTGCAAGTTGTCCTTCTTCTCATCGCCAATAGGGATGGACTCGTATCGGGAGTACATATCATACGTATAGTTATAATATGGTGACACATCCTCTACAAGACGATATATCATATTATTGCGAGGCACTTCTGGAGGAAACCAGCATGCCTTGCACGCAATGCTCAAAAGGCAAAGACTAATGACCAAATATATTCTTAAATTCTTCATCGAGGTATTTGTATGTGTTAGGACCGTCCAAGTGATAAACGATAGTGCTGTGCTCGTCATCTGATAGATGCAGATGACGATTGAGCAGATCCTTAACCTTAACAAGTTCACCATATGGCACAGCCTCATGCCTTACCTTGTATCCCTTCTCAGGCACCTCGCCTTGGTAGCAGATACGCACAAAGTTATAGTCATTGTCGAATAGAAGATCCCACTCATAAATAGGCAATGCTACGTCCATCGGAATATTGCACCTGAGTTTGCGTGTGAGGAATCTCTCCACCGTCTTGCTGTTAAGGATGGAGTTCTCTTCTTTCGGGTTCTTGAAGTTACCAACGTTATACACCATCAGCACACCATAATCCACAGGTGGTGCTGTCTGCTGAAGCTGATGCAGACGGATGGTGCAACTGAGTAGATTATCATTGTCCAGACACTTCTTCACCTCCTTACAGAGCTGATAGAAAGCATCACGAGTAGAGGTGGTCCAGTCGCAGTCAAGTTGCAGTTCGTTGCAGTTCTTTATCTCTTCCCACGACACCATTGCATTCACGCGTCTTACTATCTTCTCTGCCATTTTATCTATGGAATTCTGCTCCATAGCCTGACGAAGCGCATCCACAGTAATGAAGACAGTAGGAACTATCTCCATGCTATCTGGCAAAGCCGAATGGAAAGTGATGGTGGCGTTAGGCTCTGGCTGTTCAGCACCTTGCACCACATCAAACATCCTCACGTACATTCTCCTGACATTGTTCTTCTTCATGAACTCCAATTCAGATTCTTCGCCAAAATACGAGGTCTTCCAATAATACACGGAGTTCACAGGCTTATGTAGAGGAGCTGTTGGCTCCACCCTACCCTTGAACACATGACTGTGAATGAGAGTTGCAGCCGTAAATAGCACCACAGCAGCAATAACAATCCAAAATATTCTTTTCTTTTCCATTTGCAATAATGCGTTTCGTTCGTCCGCAAAAATACAAAATTATAACGAAACCGAAGAAGCTTTGCTCAATAAAACATCCAAGATTGCGAAATATTGATGTTTATTCATTCATTTTCAGTATCTTTGCACACAAAAATCAAAACTAACGAAACAAGTCATGACCATTGATAAAACTAATATGTGTTCACACCTCCAGAAGAAGTTGTTTGAGTCAGATGGAATTTATCACCATATTTTGCAAGCGATACATAAGGATGAAACGATTGCTACTATTGCACGCAAAATGTTTGGTTCATCCGACATTTCGAGTGACAAAGATTAGGCTATCGCTAGGAAAATGCCTAATCTTTATGGTTCTTCACAAGAATGACGTGATGCCTGCATCGTGGAGCGCCAGCAGACGGAGTTTGAAATACTGGTCATCGGTGAAGCCATAAGCCTTGCGCTTCATCACCTTTATCTTGTTGTTTGTTTGGAAAAAAGCTGACAATCCATTATCTTTGTAGCTACCAAACAAACAAAAGATATAAATATGGACGTCAGCTTTATGTATCATAGTTTCGGTCTCCGTACCGTTGAGTGT
>JAZUKC010000076.1:0-17178 GCA_045643065.1 Prevotella sp. | reverse complement strand
TATTTCTTCTTTTTTAATTCGTTCTAAGCAATCGAACGCTTTATGGATGGTATCCTTACTAATAGGTATTCTAGCACCATTAGCATCAATAATATATGTATTGAATAACTCTACGCAGTCAGGCATCTGCATAATCACCCTTATGGAAGATATGGCTCTTTGCTGTTCTGGTGTTGCTGTTTGTTCCAATATATTCAGCAACGAGTTTGCAAGTGCTATATTCTGTTTTTCTATAGAATAATTCATTATTGTTGATTTGAAATTATAGAGATTTACCACTGATATGTATTACTTCTGCCTATGTTTTGACCTTACAATTTAATTGCCTACCAACTCATACATATTCCCGGGTACATAATCAATTTGGGCGGTAAGTAGATTGCCTAAATCAAGATGGACATGCTTATTGCCTTTTACTCTACGAAGGACTCCTTCTGTACCAGCAAGAGGACCATCTATAATTCGGATGTGCTTGCCAATGTGGGTAAATGTCTCAGAATACTGAAGTAGAGTGACTTTGTTACGGATTTTGTTGATGTTATCGAGGAACTTTGTCATTGATAGGTCATCAACTATAATGATTCGGTTTACTTGACGCTTCTCCAATTCTGTCATACCAATCTTTATTTCACTGTGCGGTATCTCGGTAATGAAACAAAGGGAATGGCAATATTGATTTGTTGCTTTTAAGTGCTCTATCTTGTCTTTTGACGAATAGATGAATATTAAGTCCGCCATAGGAATTTGTACAATCTTATGACCATCAATATTTGGTGTTACATCTTCATTGGTAGGAATGAAATGCTTTATATTCTCCTCATTAAGAACATTACCTACAGAAAGAACTTTTGAAATAGCCACCTTCATAGGAAACCAATGTAGCTCGTTATTGGCACCATACGCTGGAATATAGTTCTTAGATTCTTTCATGTCATACTACCTTCATTAATGCACATAACAGGGGGATGCTGCACTTTTGAAGCACAACACCTTTTACCGTAACTATTCTATATGCATTGATATCCAATAACATTGTCGAACAGACTTTATTTTATTGATGACAAATCAATCTACCATCTAAATGCAAAATTAATAAAATTACTTCGAATATGGAAGAGAAAAACTGTTTCTGCTTGTATTTTTATACTTTTTTAGTGCGAAAAGAAGATATTGGGAGAAAAAACAGAAAGATTAAAGAATAACGTCGTACTGTGTTTCATACATATGTTTAATTATGGTATAACTAGTGAAAAAATGGAAACATCTAATTATTGTTTATGTACAGCGCTTGTTTACAATATCCGTTCTGGAAATACGTTAATAAATCATGAAAATATTTATCGTGGGGTAATGATATTCTTAACTCAAACGTCTATACAATAAAGACATCTTAAAAATGATAGCGTTATTCGGACATAAAAGGCAAATGACAGACGACGAAATTGGGGAACTGTTCCGCAGTTCCTATGCTCGTTTGTATAGACTTGCTTATTCTTTGTTGAACGATCAGGAGGGAAGCAAGGATGTGGTAAGTGGTGCTTTTATGGATTTACTTGACAAACATATACTTGTGAGAGATGTAAATACTTATCTTACTTCCGTGGTTCGCAATCGGGCTCTTGATGTGCTACGGCATCGTCAAGTGAAAGGCGATGTGTGGGCAAACTTATTGCAAGAGTATGAACACCGCATAACATACGATACTTATGATGATGAGCAAATCAAGGAAATACGGATCTTCATAGAAACAGAACTCACACCGCAGACACGCAGAGTATTGCAATGTTGCTATGATGACAAGAAGAGTTACAAAGAGGTTGCTTCTGAGTTAGGAATAAGTGTGCAGGCAGTCAATAAGCATATCTCTCAAGCTTTGCGTAAACTGAGAGAGCGTTTCAATCCATCTTTCAAAACACGGTAATCATGAACAAGAATCACAAAGATAACATGGAACTAAAAATCATGGAGGCGTTCACTTCCATGAAGTCTGACCAGGAGATTGGTATGCCCAATGTCGAGGAAGAACTTGCAAAGCTTATGGCAAGAAAAAACAGACGGAGAGTTGTCTTCTTCCGTAAGATGGCTGCATCTATAGCCTTTGCTGTGGCAATTTGCGGCATTGCCGTTGCAGCAATAGTCAACCATGGTGCAATATCCGATTTCTTCTCTGGCAAGACAAACAGCATTGCGGAAGAGAAGCAAATGAGAATTTCTAATGACCTGACAATAATTCCATCAGACACCGTAGCAGTCACCTCAGGAGTCGTGATGTTCGAGAACTCAGAACTTGCAGACATAATGCAGAGTATCAGCAATGCCTACAAAAAGGACGTTGTCTTTAAGAATGAAGAACTCAAGCATGTTCACCTTCATTTCCAGTACAATACGGAAGACAAACTGGAGCAGGTGCTGCAAAGTCTCAACATGTTTGAGAAAATAAACGTGAAGTTGAACGATGACAAACTGGAGGTGGAATAGGCATGATGCGAATACTCACAATTATACTGACGTGCATCGTATGTATGTCAGCTCAGGCTCAGCGTATTACTGCGAATTTCCAGAAAACGAGCATGTCTGATGCTTTGCTGACAGTAGAACGTCAATGCAAGGACGTACATATAAACTTCATATACGATGAACTGCAGGACTTTACCATAACACAAAAGATCAATAACCGCACAGTAGCCGATGCCCTGCGACTGATTGCTGGTTTCTATCCTATCCGCATAACACAACATGGCAAAGTGTTCTCTGTGGAATGTGTCCAGAAAGAATCATCGAAGATTTCTGGACGTATCGTAGATGAGAACTCCAAACCGCTCGCATACGCAAGCATAGAAATCCTCAATCCTAAAGACAGCACATTCATCAATAACGGCGTCAGCAACAATAATGGCGATGTCGTGATACCTTGCGGCAGAAAGGATGTGCTTGCCAAGATATCGTTCATTGGATATAAGACAACGTACAGACATTGTACAAACGGAGCATTTGGAACCGTCAAGATGGAACCGAACGTCATTGCTTTGGAAAGAGTTAGAGTGAAGGGTGAGAGACCGATAGTAAAAGCAGAGAAAGGCATTCTGACATATAACATGCCTCTTCTGCTTAACGAAATGCCATGCGACAATGCCTACGAAGCATTGACGAGAATACCTGGTGTAATGGATGGAATAAACGGACTATCATTTGCTGGCAACCATGCTACACTCATCATCAACGGCAAGCAGACAACGATGTCAGAGCAACAGATAATAGACCGATTGAAGAATATGCCGGCAGAGATGGTGGGAAGTGTAGAGGTTATGCCGTCTGCTCCTGCTCAATACCATACACATGGACTGGCTATCAATGTGATAACAACGGATTATTTTGGTACTAACCAACTGTCTGGGCAGATAAAGGGAATAGCTGATCAAAGTAAATATGTTACAGGCAAAGGCGAAGCTAACCTTATATACAGTCGTGGTCACTTTGCTCTAGATGCTCAGTATGCTTACACTGATGGAAAAACATACAGTGAGGCAGAACATGTAGCGGAACATCCGCACATCACAGGAAGGAAGCATTATGAGGACGTTACGCAGAACACCACAGACATCCGTAAACATGAACTGCGCATAGGTGCAGACTATGCCTTCACAGAGAAGCATCGACTGAGTGCGGCTTATACGGGTACGTGGCAGGAAAATAAAGCTGTTAACGTTACGACGGGAACTGCTCCTACTATACAAGACGGCAAAGTCAACTACAATATTCACAATGTTGATGTTAACTACCAGTTGCCTTTTGGATTGAAAATGAATGCTTCCTATATGAGTTACAAGAATCCAAGAGCGCAGATATTAGGAAATAATATGCAGGATTTGGCATACACTCTGTCAACAAATAGCAACCAGATCATCAATAAGTGGCTTCTCACTGCCGATCAGCAACACAGCCTTAAGAGAGATTGGAATGTCTCGTATGGCATTAAAGCGCAGATAACCAACAATATCAGTTATCAGAAAATGTATGACGATATGGGAATGGAGGTGCCAGATGGATCAAGCAGGGTAAACTATCAGGAGCGTATCATCAGCCCATACGCCGGCATATCAAAGGTATTCAATAAGCATCTGAGTATGGACGCATCAGTATCTGCAGAGCAATACCATACTCCAAAGTGGAGCGAATGGCGCATCTATCCATCTCTGCGTGCTACATGGAACATTAATAAGGACAATCTTCTGAACCTGTCCTTCAGTTCTGATGCTGTATATCCAAGTTACTGGAGCACCATGAGCAGTGTATATTATTCATCTGCATATACAGAGATATGGGGGAACCCTGATTTGAAGCCATATTCTCATTACAAGGTTGATGTGATGTGGCAGTACAAACAGAGGTATTCTCTTGTGCTGTTTGCCCAGTTCAATCCTGGCTATTCTGTTCAACTTGCTTATCAGCCGAGGGACACGATGGCTGTTGTTTTTCAGGAGAAAAACTTTGATTTCTCAAACACATACGGAGTTCAAGCCTCCGTAATGTTCAATGCAGGGAAATGGCTAACGGGAAATGCTTCGCTGACAGGTTTGTATAGCCATAACAAAAGTACCGACTTCTTCGACCTTCCCTTTGACAGGAAATGTTTCACTGCCATCATGGGTACGACATTGTCGGTAAACCTACTTACGAGTCATGAACTCCGACTTATTATCAACCCTTCCTTTCAGACGAAAGCAATACAAGGAGTGTTTGACATCGCCCCCTTGTTTATGTTTGGGGCACAACTCTACTGGCAGTCGGACAACAAACGATGGAGCCTTGTCCTTGCAGGGAACAATCTGACAAACAGCTTCTTCGATGTTAAGTCAGTCTATGGTAATCAGAATTTCCGCATGAGGACAAACAGCGACTATCGCTCTGTTTCGCTGACTGCGGCTTTGAGGTTTGGTAGTTACAAGGCAAAGAAACACAGAGAAATAGACATATCAAGAATGGGATATTAACATCCCTAAATAAAAGTAAGAACAATGGAAATAAATGTCATACGCAGCATACTCATCCTATTGGTGATACTCATTCATCTGACTCCATTCAAAGAGTGTTACCCAGATGTACAAAATGCAGTACTGGCATTCATAGTTCCATTGTTCCTCTTCATTACAGGCTATCTGTTCAATGTAAACAAGACATGGCGACAGTTTGCTGTTTACCTTAGAAGTTTACTGATAATATATGTCATCTTTGAGACGGCATACATCATGTTGTCATACTTCTTCCCTGTTAAGGATGGCATCAATGAGTTGAGTGTTTACGTGATTCTTGATAAACTGCTATTGAATCCGATAGGACCATACTGGTATTTGCATACTATGATTATCTGCGGTAGCACATACTACGCCACACACCAAGTATGCTGCCATTTGAAGATGGACTGTGCCATTTCAATTTCTGTATTGATTAGTGTACTCCTATCGTATTGGTCGCCATTGTTAGGATTAATGGCACCATTAGCATATTTCGCAGGTGTGATATTCAGAAAGTATTCTAACTGCCATACTTTCAATGGCTCATTCGTTGCAATACTTATAGCTATGGTGACTTTGTTTTATGGTACTGTCTGTAATCCAGGATATGCAATGCAACTGTCATATTTCAGCATTCTTCTCAGCGTATGCATCATGGAATTCATGATATGGTCTGCCAAAAGACTCCCATCGAAAGTAAGCAGAGTCCTTGACTATGTTGGAGCAAACACATTACCTATCTATCTGTTTCATCCTATGTTCACTCTCTCGTCCAAACTGTTTTTTTGCAGTTTGATTACCAACGGCAACATAATATGTTTCAGTATTCTGACAATTGCTATAGCAACAATAGGTTCCTTGATGATCGGACAAGCTCTAGACAAAACAGGAGTAAGTGTGTTGCTATTCAAGAAGAAGATGATGCGCTAATCTTTCTCCTTGTCCCAAATTGAAAATAACCGTTTTAGAACCAGCACTAACAATAACATTTTCTCAAAAGAGGAACAATACGATATTAGTTATATATAACTGCAACGCAGAGGATATCTCATATTAACCCAAGTTTGATACCGCATAGTTATTTTCAGCAAATTTTTGGATATCTATCGATGCTAACATGCTGTTATTCAATAAAGGTGTCTTGAAAAATTGAATTGTAGTACACAGAGATTTCAGAGAATAGTTGTACCTTTGCACCCGCTATGCACTTTATGTCCCAGCCAAGATATAACCCGAGGAGTCAGCGCGATGACTGGTACTACCGCACCAAGGAGTCGTTCCATGACCTGACAGGCCGCGTGCGTAGCCGTGTCATGCTGAACGTGGGCCGTCACCACGGAAGCCACGAATGCACTTGGTGAGAAAGTCCACATGAGGCTTTGCAGCGACGCGAACAAGTCTGCCAATGACATTTACGAACGGCTAAAATACAAGAAGATGCCATTCAGAAAAATCAAAATCAAGAAAAGTTTGTAGTACACAGCTCAGCAAATGAAGATCGTAAAGTACTGAACAATAATAAAAACGGCCAATATGGGATCAAACTTGGGTTAAATACGATAATCCGCAGATACCGCGCGAAAGTTCATTCGCTGGTATCTGCGGATTTCTTTATATAAATACCGCCAGGATTACATCTTCACTTTGATGTTCTTGCCACCTGCGTTGATGATGACAGTTTCACCAAGTAGGTTTGCAAACTGAACAGTACCGTTAGTTGCGATTGCAGTTCCCAGCTTGGTGCCGTTGAGGCTATAGATAGTGACTATTGTGCCTTCGTCAAGTCCATTGATATTGACACATCCACCGTCTGTACTGATTTTCATCTTGCCGGCATTATGTGTCATGCCTGTAGCTATTTCGTCCTTAATAGGCAGAATTGTGCCGAAACTGCTCCAAGGTGCCGTTGCCTTATACGCATCCAATGATGCATAAGGCACATAGAGGGTGGCATTGCTTGTATCTACAGAATCAAACAATCCCGTTCCTGTTGTTGGGATGTTCTTAGCGTAACAATAAACTTCTTTGAGATGCCTACAATGGTAGAATGCCTGGTTACCAATGCTTGAAACTGAAGATGGAATGGATATAGAAGTGAGATTTCCACATGAATAGAAAAGTTTCGGTTCTATTACAGTTAATGAATTTGGTAACGTGGCAGATTCAATTCCATAACAACTTTCAAATGCACTGGCGCCAATCTCTGTAACTGAATTAGGAATAGTAACAGAAGTTAAACTTGAGCAACTACGGAATGCATTATCACCAATTTTTTTAACAGAGTTAGGAATAGCGATGGAACTAAGGTTCTGGCAGCCTGTGAATGCTGAACTTCCTATGCTTGTAATAGTATTCGGTATCGAAATAGATGTTAGACCTTTGCAAAGGTAGAACAGTTTTTCCTCTATCGTGGTTAAGGCATTAGGAAGAGTGACAGATGCAAGGCTTGTGCATTCACGGAATGCAGAGGAACCGATTTTTGTAACGGTATTTGGAATAATTATTGAAGCAAGGTTCGAACAACCATAAAATGTAGATGACTCAATAGTCGATATCGTACTTGGTATAGTTATAGATACCAGACTTGAACAGCCTCTAAATGCACTTCCTGCAATATTCGTTAGCGAATTGGGAAGGTTTATGGATTCCAAACTTGAACAACCATCGAAAGCCGCTAATCCTATGTCTTGTATGGAGTTACCTAAAGAGATATGTGTTATCTTTTCGCAATAATTGAAAGCATTGTTTGAAATTCTCTTAACTCCATCCTTTACAATTACCTTTTTCAGGATGTCGCTGTAATTTTTCCACGGAGCTACGGCCCCATTATTAAAGTCATCCATAGAATTATCCTCATCAGTTGCTTCAATGGTGAGCACACCTGTAGTTTTGTTCAGAGAGTATATTACGTTAACGCCGCAACTACCTTTTATAATATTGTCATCTCCTTCCGACTCTAAGTCATCAATAATTGTGAAGTTTTTCCAGGTGTCGGCTTCACGATATAGGTCTGCGGAACCTGTAGGAACGTGGAGTGTGCCGTATGTAGAGAATGTAGAATAATAGGTCTTCTGTGGCTCTGTCCTGTGATTGTTGACAAGAGTCAGATTGTTGTCACCGTAGAAAGCTTGTATTCCTACAATTTGTACAGAAGAAGGTATCTCTACAGATATCAAGTTAGTACAATTTGTAAACGCACGACGACCGATACCCTTTATTGTACTTGGTATGCTGAAAGATGTAAGGCTTGTGCATCCACGGAACAATTCGTCTCTCAGGAACTTAACTGAGTTCGGAATATTGACACCTGTAAGGCTTGTGCAACCATAAAAAGCTTCCTTGTCAATTCTGGTTACGGAGTTTGGAATGGTTACAGTAGTGAGGTTTTTGCAATTTCGGAAAGCACCTGTCTCAATGCGGGTAACAGAGTTTGGAATGGTAACTGAAGTAAGTTCTGTACAACCGGAGAAAGCGTTATTCTCAATAGTTCTGACAGTATTCGGAATTGTGACAGAAGTTATTTTAGTCAGGCCTGTAGCTACAGCTGTGGTACATCCGTCTTCATAAATAAGTTCCTTAGCATTGTTACATCCAGAGAAGACTCCTCCTAAAATATTTGATGTTCCTTCCTTAATGTTGTATGACGATTTGCTCTTATCAACTACTTCCACAATATAATTGTCTGCGTATCTGATACCGTCTATTACAGGAAGACTTGTGCAACCCTCAAACGCATTATTGTATATGTATGTCAAATCTGAAGGTATCTTGACTGTTGCCAATTTTTTACATCCTTCAAATACTTTCTGGCCTATAGACTCAACAGAGCTGCTCATATATACAGATGTTAAATTTGTGCATCGAGAAAATGCTCGGTCTTCAATCCGTTTTACAGAATTAGGAATTGTAATGGAGGTGAGGTCAGTACGGTCATGAAATACTCCGTCTCCAATAGTTGTCACTGTGTTTGGAATGGTAAAATTCCTATCGGCAGCCATTAGGGTATTTGTCTTATTGTCTATGTAACAGCCTGATATGATGGCATATCTTGGATTGCCTGCTTCAAGACTTGGGTAAGCATTACCAAGGTAAGTGACGGTATTTGGAATAAATGGTGGATTTTTTATTAAGTTAAATGCAGCTTCTCCAATGCTAATGACAGATCTCGGAATTGTAAAAGTAAATGTATCATTCTTCCAATAACAATCTAAATCAGCAAATGCCCATTCGCCAATAAACCTTGTGCCGTCAGGAATAGTGTAGGACTCTCGGCTTTTGTCAACTGCTCCTATCAGGTATGTGTCTGCATACCTCACTCCATCAATTACCGGAAGACTCGTGCAGCCTTCAAACGCATCCTTTCCAATGCTTGTTACAGAATTTGGAATGTTGATAGTAGTTAGGTTTGTACAATACCAAAATGCATCCTTTCCAATAGATTCTACCGAATTAGGAAGGTGTACAGATACGAGATTTTCAAATCCCCAAAATGCTTCTGCCTCAATAAATCTCGTTCCCTCTTTGATGTTGTAAAAACTCCTGTCTCTATCTACTACTTTTGCCAAATATGTATCTGCGTACCTTATGCCGTCTATGACGGGAAGGTTGTCACAAGATTCAAATACTCCTTGTTCCACTTCCTTTACGGAATTGGGGAGTGTTACCGAGCTTAGATAGCTGCAATCTGCAAAAGCACGTTCTCCAATATGGGTGACAGAGTTTGGGATGTTCAGGGTCGTGATAAAATTACCATGGAAAGCATACATATCAATCTCAGTAACAGACTCAGGAATGGTGAGTGTACCGGAGAGAGAGCAGTTGTGGAATGCCCATTCACCAATTCTCGTTATTGTGCTTGGTATGTTGATGTCTCTGAGATAATCGCAACCATAGAAAGTGAAGTCTTCAATGGACATCAATGAATTAGGCAGGACTACAGTTCTAAGCACGTTGCAGTTTCTAAATGCTGACTTTCCGATAAAGAGCACTGAATTAGGAATAGTGATGGAGTTGAGAAGCGAACAGTCCTCGAATGCTGATTCTCCAATAATCATTACGGAGTGTTCGACATTGTCTGAAACGATAGTCTCAGGGATAACAACATCACCGACCACGTCTGCACGTAATATCATTGCAGCATTCTGCTCAGGATAGAGCTCATAGGTGATGTCGTCAATCGTGACGACGGTATCAGCTTTGCTTATGAATGGTAGCAAAACCAATAAAATCAGTAAAAGTCTTTTCATAAGAAATAATAAGAGAAAGGAGCATGACCTCTGTCAGACCACTTGCTCTATTCTGAGGTACGGCCAAGCACCTATTCCCTAACAAGTATAGACGAAAGGTCACGCCCCTATACAGGGACGTGAGCGGTTCACCTTCTTGTTCTCGGGAATCTTCAAATTGGCCGTTTTCAGAATAGAGAACAAGAGCGAAAGCTCTACGTTATATATATGTCTGACGGTATCACACCCACCTTCGTAGTTAATAAATTGCGTTAATTGATTACGTCGGTGAAGTGGTTGCACTCATGGTGCACCGTCCTTCTGCTTCAATGTTTTGGTTTCTGTTTCGTGTAGTCAAGGGTGAAACCTTGGCGTTGTTATTCCTTTCCTTTTTTATGTTACACCTTATTATTATTGTATCTTTTTGAGTTCAGAGCAAAGTCTTTGTGCACAAAGGTAATGATTTTTCTGTAAATATCAAAATGTTTGGTGGTGAAAAATAAAAAAAAGTGTAAAACTTTTCGACCTGTATAGTTGAAATAAACTAATGTATTATCGGCCTTCAGCCGAACTGCGATTGTGAATTTCAACGTACAGGTCGAAACTTTTCGGTTGTGGGTTACTGTCTTTGGGAGCAAGATTTGGCGTTTAAACTCTGAAGGTTAACGGAATAGGGAAGTATCTGTCGGGGGCTATGATGGGACAGATTACTGCTTTTCATAATGCAAAACATAGCGATTCATGATGCGAAAAGCATTGATTCATGATGTAAAGACTCAGTAATTACAATGTAAAGACTGAGTAATTATAGTGTAAAGACTGAGTAATTACGGTGTGATTACTGAGTCTTTACATTATGAAAGGCTGCGATTTGGAAGATGAAATATATAAAAATACATAAAAAAAGGTTATTAAATAATGTGGTGTGGATAAAAAAGCGTATCTTTGCACATTAATGGAAAAGAAACCACTCATAGGATATACCGAAGCAGAGCTGAAAGCTCTATGCAAGGAACTTGGCATGCCTGCCTTTACGGGAGGGCAGGTCGCAAGATGGTTGTATGTCCAGCATGCGACGGACATCAGCGAAATGACCAACATCTCGAAGCAGAACCGTGAGCGTCTGGCAGCAGAATACTGCGTGGGGTGCGCTGCTCCTATCACCAGTCAGCACTCGAAGGACGGCACGGTGAAGTACCTCTTCCCAACGGAATCGGGCAAGACGGTCGAGACAGTGTTCATTCCCGACGGCGATCGTGCCACACTCTGCGTCTCGTGTCAGGTGGGGTGCAAGATGAACTGCCTCTTCTGCCAGACCGGAAAGCAGGGATTTGAAGGCCAACTGACTGTGCGCGACATCCTGAACCAGATATATGCGTTGCCGGAACGCGACCGTCTGACCAACATTGTGTTCATGGGCCAAGGCGAACCGATGGACAATCTCGATAATGTCCTGCGCGCAACGGAGATACTTACAGCCCCTTATGCCTACGCATGGAGTCCGAAACGCATCACCGTAAGCTCTGTCGGAGTCAAGAACAAGTTGAAACGATTCCTCGATGAAAGCGAGTGCCATGTGGCGATATCACTCCACACGCCAATCCCTGAGCAGCGTGCGCAGCTGATGCCTGCCGAACGAGGCATGGGCATACACGACATCATGGCGTTGCTGAAGCAGTATGACTTCTCGCATCAGCGCCGTCTGACGTTCGAGTACACCGTTTTTGCCGGCACCAACGACACCCCTACCCATCTGAAGGAACTCGTCCGCCTGCTCCGTGGCATGGATTGCCGCGTCAATCTCATTCGTTTCCACCAGATTCCAGACGTAGATCTGCGAGGCGCAACCGACAAGCGCATGCAGGAAATCTGCGACTATCTGAACCGTAACGGCATCATTGCTACCGTCCGTGCATCCCGTGGACAGGACATCTACGCGGCATGCGGACTGCTCAACACGCAGTACAAGGAGGCGTAGGCAAGCGAATCGTAACCATAAACCGTAATTTCCAACTATTTATGCTAAACATAGGAATACTACAACCGGCAGGCATCGCCGGCAACATCATAGAACATGCCCTGAACAATCCTGAGCAACAGGAGGTGTTCGTGCCAGTAATCTACAGCAAGGAGAACGGCAACGACAAGAACGTCAGCTCCGACTTGAAGTTCGGAAACATCAAGGCCGTAGTCGTTGCACCAGGCTCTGCCAAGGAGTTCAGCTTCCCTGACTCGATGACGGTGTATGCAGACGGCAACGTCCGCGTAGCTTCCGTCTTTGAGACCGAGGGCGTATCTGCCGACGCAGAGAAGGAAGTGCTGGCGGAAAGGATAAGCAAGGCATGGCAGTCTCTGCGCCGCGACTTCCTCTGTTCGTCACCACGCATCGCCCTGATGTCTATGGGACAAGAGCTGGACGAGCAGCTCCTTAGGCCACTTGTACAGGAAATGGCAGCGCAAGGAGTAGGCGTATTCGGCCCGTATAACATCGAAAGCCACATCGAAGAGCAGCAATATCAGCACTTCGACCTTACGCTTTGCATTGATAATCAGCAGCTAAGCCGCATGCTTACGGCAGTATCCTTGCCATCGCGAGTAAAGATTCTGACCGGTATTCCGATGGTTATGGCATCTACTGACTATTCAGCAGCCTTCGATTTCGACTCCGTTTCTATCGACGAGCCAGCCTATGCGCTTCGCCAGGCAGTCTATGCCGTCATCGATGTTTGCCGTTGTCGTGAGGCGTACGATGAGGCTCATGCCAATCCGTTGCCAAAGATTTACCACGAACGCAAGGACGATAGCGAGAAGGTTCGCTTCGCTGTGAAGAAGTAGGTCTCGCTTTGCTCGAAGTTAAAGAGTTATAGAGTTAAAGAGTTAAGATAGGGGTGGTTGGGCAAAGCTGTTACCAGCTCACCGTTGTTAACTGCTAACTGTTAACCGTTAACTGACAACCGTTATGAAGTACAACAACATATTCTTCCTCCTTGGTCTGGCGATGCTCGTGGTGATGGTGCTACAACTCGACTTCATCGAGGTGTGGGAAGGCATCAGACATGCAGGCTACTGGTTTGGTGCCGTAGTCGGTATCTGGGCGTTGCTGTACGTCATGAATACCGCTGCGTGGTGTTCCATCCTGCGTTCAGACAAGTCGGAGGAAAGTCGACGGATAGGATTCTGGCAGCTTTACCGCTATACCGTCTCCGGTTTTGCACTCAACTACGCTACGCCAGGCGGACTGATGGGCGGCGAACCCTATCGCATCATGTCCATTGCTCCTAAGGTCGGGACGGAGCGAGCCTCCTCATCCGTCATCCTTTACGCCATGACCCACATGTTCAGTCATTTCTGGTTCTGGCTCATCTCTGCCATATTGTTCCTCGTGCTGAAGCCTCTGACCGCCGTAACCACTGCCGTCATGGTTCTGATGATGCTGTTTTCACTCGCTGCGATATGGTTTTTCCTGAAGGGATACAAACGTGGCATCGCCGTGCAGGCACTCGGAATACTTCGCCATATACCCTTTGTCAAAGGGTGGGCAGAACGCTTTGTGGAGCGCAATCGTGAGAGTCTTGACGACATAGACCGGCGCATTGCCGCCCTGCATGCACAGAATCGCCGCACGTTCGTGTGCGCCGTGCTGCTTGAGTTAGGCTGCCGCATTCTCTCCTCGGCAGAGATACTCTTTGTGCTTCAGATAGTAGAGCCGGGAGCATCGTTCATGGACAGTATGCTCACCCTTGCCTTCACGTCGCTGTTTGCCAACATGCTGTTCTTCATTCCGCTGCAGTTGGGTGGGCGAGAAGGAGGCTTTCTGTTGTCGGCTGCCGCCTTGGGAGTGAGCGTTTCGTCAGGAGTCTTCGTCGCGCTGATAGTCAGGCTGCGTGAGGTTATATGGACAGGAATAGGTTTGGCATTAATAAAGGTGGGTTCTAATAAATAAAAGATAAAAACAATGAAGATAGTATTTTTGACTGGTGCAGGAATGTCCGTCGAGAGCGGACTAAGCACTTTCCGCGATGCGGGTGGACTTTGGGAGAACTACCCAGTGATGGACGTGGCGAGTCATGATGGCTGGCTGCGCAATCCTCAGCATGTCAATGACTTCTATAATATGCTCCGCACGAAGTATAGGGACGTGAAACCAAACCACGGACATGAGCTTATCGCCTCGTTGGACAAGGACTACGATGTGACCGTCGTGACACAGAACGTCGATAACCTGCACGAAATGGCAGGTTCGAAGAAGGTCATCCACCTCCATGGAGAGATGATGAAGATGTGCTCAAGCCGCGATGTGGATAACCCACGCTTCTGGGTTAACCTCCCACATGAGGGATGGCCAGAGGACGGACTTGCCGTTCCGAAGGGCGAAGTGGCAGAAGACGGATCGCTGTTGCGTCCGTATATTGTCTTCTTCCAGGAGAATGTGCCTAACATGTACGATGCCGTTCAGGAGGCACAGAAGGCAGATGTGTTCGTCATCATCGGCACATCGCTCAACGTCTATCCTGCTGCCTCGCTGCTGCAGTATGTGCCAATAGGCACGAAGGTCTATCTCATTGACCCTAAACCGGCACTCAACCACGGCTCGCGCAATGTGAACGTCATAGCGAAGGGCGCAAGCGCAGGCATGGAAGAACTGATGGAGATACTGCAGAAGCAGTAGCATCGGCACGATGATTTGTAATATTTGTTTGTGATTTTCGACTCAAGACCCCAATAAAACATTGAACAACAAACTTCAAGAAATAAAGAAACGCTATGATGTGATTGGCGACTGCGAACAGCTGAATCACGCCCTCGATGTCTGTCTTCAGATAGCACCGACCGACCTTTCTGTGCTTATCATCGGCGAGAGTGGTGTCGGCAAGGAGGTGTTGCCACGCATCATACATGACAACTCGCCGCGAAAGAGAGAAAAATACTTTGCCATAAACTGTGGCTCCATACCTGAAGGTACCATCGATTCGGAACTCTTCGGACACGAGAAAGGTGCCTTCACCTCTGCCATCGGCGAGAGCGAGGGCTACTTTGGCATAGCAAACAAGGGCACACTCTTCCTCGACGAGGTTGGCGAACTGCCTCTTGCCACTCAGGCACGACTGCTGCGTGTGCTTGAGACGGGTGAGTATATCCGTGTGGGAGGACAGGAAGTGCGCAAGACCAACGTGCGTATCGTGGCTGCTACCAATGTCAACATGCGTAAGGCCATTAGCGAAGGAAAGTTCCGCGAGGACCTTTACTATCGCCTTAACACCATTCCGGTAGCGATGCCTCCACTCCGCGAGAGAGGCAATGACATCCTTTCGCTCTTCCGTCTCTTCTCGTTGAAGATGATGGAGAAGTACCGACTGCCACGCCTTGAACTCTCTGACGATGCTAAACGTCTGCTGCTCAAGTACAAATGGCCTGGCAATGTGCGACAGCTTAAGAACATCACCGAGCAGATTTCTATACTTTCTGCTGAGCGACTGATAACGGCAGAGATGCTGCTGAACTACATCCCTGACGACGAAGAGAGCACGGCTCTGACCAATACTGCGTCTTCTACGGGCGACCGAAGCAGCTCCTACGATAGCGAGCGACAGGTCATCTTCAAGTCGATAATAGAACTGCAGAACGGCATTCGCCAGCTGAGCAATGACGTTCTCGAACTGCAGCAGCAGGTATTGGAACTTGGCGGCCATCCACGCCGTCGCCAAGAGACGCTCGCCTTGCCTTCAATACCGTCGGCACTACCGTCGGTTTCTACGTCGCATGTTGCTCCTGCGACATCGTTTGATGATGATTTCGTGGAGGAAATAACCACTACCACGCCCGATAAACCAGAGAGTCTGAACGTCCATGCCAACGAAATGGAGACGATACAGAAGGCTCTGGAGAAGCATAACGGCAACAGGCGGAAGGCAGCCGAAGAGCTCGGAATCTCTGACCGTACACTCTATCGCCGCATAAGGGAGTTTAACGGTTAATGTTTAACGGTTAACGGTTAATGTTTAACGGTTAACGATTAATGGTTAACGGTTAATGTTTAATGGTTAACGGTTAATGTTTAACGGTTAATGTTTAACGGGCCATCCGGGTGGCACTTTTCACTCCCAACTCATAACTAATAACTCATAACTAATAACTCAAAACAATGCCCAAATACATCCTCACATCGCTGGCAGCATGTCTCATTCTGCTTGTGTCTTGCTCCATCAGCTATAAGTTCAATGGCTCAAGCATTGACTACACCAAGGTTAAGACCATTCAGATTTCCGACTTCCCAATACGTTCGGCATACGTCTGGGCGCCAATGGGACCGATATTCAATAATAAGTTGCGCGACCAATATGCTGACCATACCAAGCTGTCGCTTGTAAGAAAGAACGGCGACCTTAAGCTCGAAGGCGAGATAACGCAGTACAGTCAGCGCAACAAGAGTGTGTCTGCAGAAGGCTATTCGGCACAGACGGAGTTGTCCATCACGGTCAACGTCCGCTTCAGAAACTCTACCAACCACAAGGAAGACTTCGAACGCCAGTTCACGGCAAGTACAACATACTCTACAACCCAGTCGCTTGCAAGTGTTCAGGAAGGTCTCGTCACAGAGATGATAGAGGACATCTGCGACCAGATATTCAACGCAACAGTTGCTAATTGGTAAGGGTTAAGGTTTAAGGGTTAAGGGTTAAGGGTTAAGGGTTAAGGTTTAACGGACCGTCTGGATGGCATTCTCCATTTTCCATTCTCCATTAAAGACACTCCTACAAATAGTACATTAAAATAATACCCCATCTGCAAAATGCTTACAATCTGTAATTAAGGTGTACACAAAGACACAGAGAACACAGAGTTTTTTTTGTTAATTAAAACTTTTTACATAAAATCTTTGTGCCCTTCGTGTCTTTGTGTACTAAATTGAAAGCAGCTTGACTTTTTGTAGTGGACTCATT
>JAZUKC010000075.1:0-18395 GCA_045643065.1 Prevotella sp. | reverse complement strand
CTCTGTTGGGTTTGGAGGTAATGTTCCAACAGGGAGCACATCCATGCTTGGGTGGAGTGCAGCCTTAACGATGGCATCGTTGATATTCGATATGTTACCACTCAAGAAATCCGCTAAACCTTTAGAAGGATTGTTGATTATTGCTGATGTTGATGCGTGGCGCATATCACCATCAATTACTATCACTCGCTTCTTCTTGATAGCAAGCATTTTACCCAAGTTATTTGTGATGAAAGATTTGCCGCTGCCTGCGTTGTACGATGTCACCATATATACATTTTCCTTGTCTGCATCCTTGCCTGCCATAAACTCAAGGTTAGTACCTATGATGCGGAATGCCTCGTTCATAATGCCACGGCTGCCTTCCTTTACTATAATATCCTTGTGAGCCTTATCTTTCTTCCAGAACTGGTATTTTTTCTTAGGCACATTGTTCCTATATGTTGGTATCTCGCCGATGAATGGTATCGTTAGTTTGTCTTCAAGATCCTTCTTCGTGCGAACCTTTGTATTCAGTGTCTCACGGATATATATAATTCCTAATGGTATACACAGCCCCATCACAAGCGCTATAAGCATAATTTTGTTTGTCACTGGTGCTGTTGGACGTTGACTGCCGTATGGCTCGTTCACAATACGTGTATTGTACGCTGTAAATGCCTGAGATAATTCGTTCTCCTCACGCTTCTGAAGTAGGAATAGGTAGAGACTCTCCTTCACCTTTTGCTGACGCTCTACAGAGAGCAGATACTTCTGCTGGTTAGGGCTTGAAGAAATCTTCTGATTTGTCTCGCCTGCGTATGCCTGCTGAGAGTTGAGCTGTGTCTGAATGGTCTTTATCTCGTTGTCAATACTTGCGATGATAGCAGCACGGAGAGTCTCAAGCTGCTTGTCGAGGTCGATAACCAGAGGATTCTGCTCAGAACTGTTAGCAACCAGGTTGTTACGCTGCAGGAGGCGAGCGTTGTAGTCCTTGATCTGCGACTCGATAGACGAGCTGCTGATGCCAGAGTTGACAGGGAGCAACTGATGCGACGTGTTGTTGTTCATCATGTACGAACGGATGTTCTTTGCCATGAACAACTGATTGTTGAGAGCAAGAATCTGCACGTCAGCCTCGCTGTTCTTCTGCAGATAGAGATTGCTTGCAACCTTGAGGTCAGTAATCTGGTTGGCTGTCTTGTAAGAAGAAATGTTATCATCCACGTTGCCCAACTCCTTCTCGATAACCTGCAGACGATCCTTGATGAAGTCAGATGTGCTAAGTGCTATCTGGTTCTTGTCCTTCACCCAGTTCTCGTTGTAAATGGCTATGTATGTGTTCAGTACATCCTCTGCACGCTGAGGCGAGACATCCTGATAGCTCATCTGGATGACTGTAGTGTTCTTGTCGCTGATGTTGCAGCTGAATCTGCTGTACAGAGCATCGCGAGCATTGTCCACACCGATGCGGTTGACGTGGATTGTCTGCTTCTTGTTCGCCTTTGCATAAGCAGGCGACTGAAGGATTACGATACGTCCGACAGGCGAACTGATGACATTGTAGCCGATGTTCGCCTTCAGGTCGCCAGAAACCTCTTTGCCATCCTTCTTGAAGTTAGACAGCTTTACCTGGTTGCCGTTGCCGGTGAAGTCGATGTCGAACGATACGAAAGTCTTATCATCGATGCCAGGGAACTCAACCTTGATAGGCAGGTCGTCGCCGTACAAAGTGTTTTCGTGGAAAGTTCCGTTTGCCTTGTAGTCGATGTTCATGGCAAGACGCTTAACGACGCTGCGTGCGAGGTCGCGTGACTGGATGACTTTCAGTTCGTTGTAAACGTTGGAGTAAGAAGCGCTGAAACCAAGGTCGCCAAAAGCTTGCGCCATGTCCTTGCTGATGGTTTTGCCGTTTCTCTCTTCCTTAATCATGATACTCGTCATGCGAGTGTAGCTCTTTGGTGTGGTGAGCAGATACCATGATGCAGCAGCGAGACAGATGAAGACAGAGAGGGCGAACCACTTCCATTCGTTCAGGCAAAGGTAGAAAAGGTCCTTGAGCGAAAGGGAGTTGTCCTGATTCTGCTGCATAGCAGACTGTTGCACCATTGCTGGGGTTTTTACAGGATTGTTATTTTCCATTTTTATAGTATAACAGATGTTGATCGGTTGTTCGGTTATCTTAGGATGAGTGCCGTTATTGTTGTCAGGAGCGAAGCCACTGAAATCCAGAATGATGGAGTGAGTACGGTGTTGCCCGATACTGTTGATTCGCGCTTGCGCTTGTCGTTAGGCGAAACGTAAACGATGTCGTCCTGCTGCAGGTAGAATGCTGGCGACTCAAGCATCTCCTTCTGCGAACACATGTTGATGACGTATGTCTTCTGGACATTGCCTTCGCGACGCATCACCATGACGTTCTCTCGTACACCGTTGATGGTAAGGTCGCCGGCCTGAGCTATTGCGTCGAGGATGGTGTAGTGATCCTTCGTGATGTCCATGCGTCCTCCGCTCTTCACTTCGCCGAGTACAGAGATGGAGATGTTGACATACTCAACTGTTACAACGGCGTCCTTTACATGATTCTCATTGACAAGGCGTCCCTTGATGTACGCAGCCACTTCCTGGCGTGTCATGCCTGCCACCTTGATAGTGCCGAGGATTGGAAAATCGATGTTTCCGTTGACATCGACGGTGTAGGCGATAGGTGTCGATGTACCGCCGGAACTACGGTTGCCGGCTGTGATGCGTGGGGTAGTGTAGGAACCGAGCACGTTGCGCATTCCGTTTGCTGTAAGGTTGAACAGTGCCTCAAGTTCCGGGTCTTTGCTGTTGACCACGATGTTGATCTTATCCTCAGGGCGTAGCTTGAACGCCTGCTCGGCCTGCATCTGTATTTCTGCCTGTGGCGTTGCGTCCTGGAAGTATGTTATGTTGTTTGGGGTGCTGCAGGCGCAGAAGAGTGCGGCTGACAGCAATAGAAGAGGTATAGTTTTTTTGTTAAACATATTTTGTTTGTATTTTTGTTTTCTTACTTTTGTCGTAACTTGCTTGGGGTCACTGTTTTAAGACTCCGTGTCCTTTGTGCTCTTAGTGTCTCTGTGTTAATAAAAATTGGGATGCAGAGTGGTTAGTATTAACTGTTGTTTGATTCCTCTGGGACGATTTCAAGGAACGACCTTGGGATGTATGATGTGGCGATGAATCCGACGTTGTCGATGTTCACACCTATTCGCTTGTACCCTTTGATGGTTACCACTTTGCCAGTGAAACCCTCAAATGTTCCCTTTGTAACCCTTACCGTCTGTCCTTCGTTGAAGACATACGGCTGTTCGCGGAAGAATTTGTCGCTGCTGTTAGCATCTGCCCATTGCATGAACATCGTCATCTGATAGTCAGGGATGATGATAGGTTTCCGGTTGCCTTCGAATCTGCTGTAATAGTGATGAAGATAGTCAAGCGGGAATCGGCCGATGTACTTCTTCATCTCGTTCTGCGAACTGCGAACAAACAGGCTGTTCGGAATGATGCTTTGTGTGGTGGTAGTTCGTTGCCCATTATTTTCCGTCTCTATCTCCATCTGAGGACAATACGCCTCAATGCCTTTAGCCATGAGGTAAGCGTATGCCTTTCTCTCCCTGCCGTAAGAGGCTCTCATATAGAACCACGAAAGGTTATCCTCTGGGTTATAGACACTATTGGGGGACACCCACAGATTGTTATTTTCTGCGTGTGAAGTAGTGTCCGTAAAGTAGCTACGTTGAGGCTTGCCAGCACCTCTGTTGGCTGTCTGTCCATCACTGGATGCGGCAGTTTCAGCGTCTTTCTTCATTCTGTTGGCTTTTTTATTCGCTTTGCGCATTATTCCTATTGGAATAAGCACGTATTGAACCATGTTGCATACATTTTCTTCTCCTTTAGGAGAATGTAAATAATGTGCTTTGAATTTCAATTTTGCAAAGTTACTAAAAATATTCCAAGTTCTCGCAATCCTTATAATATATAATTGGGATTTTGTACTTATTTAACAAAAAATAAGTTAAACTCGTGCTCTATGTCATTTGTTTCAGGAAATGGACCAATTTGGACCAATTGGCGATTTTGTCCTTTCTTCTTGCATTCGGGGCATGCTGTTTTTTAACACAGAGACGCAGAGGGCACAGAGGGCACTGAGTTTTTAGAGTTCTGTGCAGTGCGTTTTTATTCCGCATGGAACTTAAAAAATCTCTGTGACCTCTGTGTCCTCTGTGCCTCAGTGTTAAAAATGCAGTGAACCTGAGCGCTTTCAAACCTCCAACGAAATGTTAAAATTGCGAAGAATCTTGACAATGAAAAATCTTGGTTTTTACTTGTCTGAATAGGTAAAAATGCCCTTTTGCATGCCAAATTATACCTTTCATGATGCGATTCCTATTGAATCATAATGCGATTTGCTGCTTTTTATAAGCCGATTCAATACCTTTAGCATGCCCAAAAGTACTGATTTTTGCCTTAAAATGCAGGTGTAAAAATTGTAAGATGTTGTAAATCAGTATATTAGTATTTCTTCTGTACGCCGTTGGATTGAGTGTTGCTGATTTCTACGCGCTGTAAAATGTTAAAATTTTGAATTTCGGACGCTCTTGCGTATGGTGATTTGTATGTCTGCGTTAAGCACATAATTCAGCATGAAGGATAAAAAATATCAAGAATTTTCGATGAATTTTGTTGCTTATTTCCTTTTTTATTATTATCTTTGTACCCACAAAGCGATATTCCTGTCAGAAGGAAGACAAACGGCTTTGAGAAACAACCGATAAATCGACCAATATTACAACCGACAAATCTAACAATCGAATAACCTAATGAAACTACAACTAACTGTCGTACTGATGTTTATGGCGCTCGTCGCCAGTGCGCAACCATTCCGCCATTATGCCCCCGTCAACAAGAATGCAGACAAACAAACATGCGCCCTTCTGGAGCGTTTGTACAAGAGTGTCGATGATGGAAAGATAATGTCCGGACTTCATCACAACCAACTGAAAATGCCAAACTACCGGCGAGATCTTGACCGCATTGAGCAAGCCGTACCGGGTGCTGTGCCGATGGTGTGGGGAGGCGACCTTGCGTGGGATGCAAACCAAGTCGTCGAGATGTCCATCGACCACCATCGCAAGGGTTATATAATCGCTATTTCATGGCATGCGGCCCGTCCGTTCGATACCGGAATTGTGAACTTTCGTGAGCAGACACAAGGTAAGTTTACAAAGAAACAATGGAAGCAACTCGTCACCGAAGGCACCAAGATGCACAGCCAGTGGCTGGCGCAGGTAGATAGCATAGCGCAATACCTTAAAACGCTGCAAGACAACGGCGTACCTGTGCTGTGGCGTCCGTTCCATGAGATGAACGGCGAATGGTTCTGGTGGGGAGACAGACGTGGCGAAAATGGTCTTACTGTGCTGTGGAAGATGCTCTACGATCGTCTGACAAACTACCATCATCTGAACAATCTGATATGGGTATGGAACCCAAACAATCCACGCAAGCATCCCGTTGACCCGGTGATGGCCTACGACCTGTATTATCCCGGTGATGACTACGTTGATGTGCTTGCTGCAGACGTCTATCACAGAGAGTGGTTTCAGGACACCCATGACCAGCTTTTGGAACTCGGAAAAGAAAAACTTATTGCTTTAGGTGAAGTGGGTGAACTGCCTACAGCAGAGCAACTTAGACAGTATAACAGATATGCATGGTTCATGATATGGACCACCTTCACCGAAGATAAGTACAACACCATCGAAGCACTCCGTGATGTCTTCGGAGACAAGCGTACTGCAAACTGGAAAGACAGGACGGAATCGTTAAGAAAAAAGGCGGCAGAATGGGCTGGTTCGCTTGAGTTGGCAGACAAGGAAAAGCAGCAACGAGTGGAGGATGCGATATACAACCACCTCTGTTCCATTACCGATTGGCACGACAGTCACCCGGGTTCCGATGTCCCAGCCGGCATAAACCCACGAACAGGAGAGCGTCTTCGCAACGTCGATCGCCAGATAATTGCCGACTCCGCGCAGCCAAAAGAATACCACGAGACAATAATGAAGGTGCTTCGTGAAGAGTTGACGGAAGAGCAAGTGGAACTCATACTTGACAAATATACCGTAGGCAAGGTGGCGTTCACGATGAAGGCATACCGCGAGATTGTGCCAAATATGACGCCGGAAGAGGACGCCTACTGTCTCAATGCCCTGAAAGAAGCCCGTGAGAATGCCATTGACTACAAGTCGATGAAGGAGATTTCGGAGATTTTCGGCATAGCAAAAGACAAGTGTGAACTGTATTTCAACACTCATGGCAGAAACTGGCGCCAGATGTATAGCGACTATGTCAAGATGCTGAAAAGCAAGAAGTAAAGGGCGTTCGTTTGCCATTTAGAGTAGAGGACACAGAGTGCACAGAGTTGTTAGAGGGCTATGCAGTACGTTCTAACCCCGAATGGAACTCAAAAATAATCTCTGTGAACTCTGTGTTCTCCGTGTCTCAGTGTTAAAAAAAACAGTTGACCTGATTGGTCACCGTAGCGGTTCGTGAATTAAATTCTGCTAAATTCTACCCAAAATTCTTGGAGTTTTGTAATTTTTAATGTATCTTTGTGCAAAATAATAGAAAAACAATAATAACTGACTAACCAATATGCTAAAACAAACCTTTTTTATTTCGTTAGCACTCTCCCTTGGAACGTGTCTGCCAATGATGGCTCAGACAATGTTGGAGGCTACGCCTGGTACTCTGCAGCAAACCTTGCAGAAAGTCAAGAAACTTACTAAGAATCAGAAAGATGACATCGTTGTCGCTATGCACGGCGGCACTTACGAACTCAGTTCGCCAATGTTTATCGACGAACAACTGAGTGGCCGTAATGGCAAGAAGGTCATCTTCCGTGCCGTAAAGGGCGAGACTCCTATTATAAGTGGTGGCAAGACCGTAACAGGTTGGACACGTGTTACTGGCAATTTGTGGAAAGCTCCGCTCAGTTGCGACCACAAAGTGCGCCAGATGTTTGTTGATGGTCAGCGTGCTCGCATGGCTCAGGCAAAGGTGTTGAGCGATGGCGGTGGCGTGGAAAGCACATTTACCATTACCGGCAACGAGCCATGGGCATTCGGAGCTGGCGAAGGTGTTGACGGCATCAAACTCGTTATGAATTCAGAACTCGCCATGTTCCGCAACCCAGAGGATGTGGAGATTGTCCAGAACAAGGTGTGGACAGAGAAAGTCCTCTGTGCCAGAGACTTCGATAAGTGGGGCGACACACTCGTCGTTCGTCTGCAGCAGCCTGCTGGTGCCATTCTCAATTCGATGGCATGGGCTGGCCGTATAGATTACACCGGTAAGTTCTTCGTGCGTAATGCCTATGAATTGCTCGACGAACCAGGTGAGTTCTACTTCGACAGAACTAAGCAGACATTATTCTATATGGCACCAGACGGCATGGACATGACCAAGAGTGAGGTCGTTGTTCCTGTTACGGAAGGTCTGCTTCGAGTGCATGGCAAGTCGCTTGCATCACGTGCCGGCAACGTAACTTTTGAGGGGATAACCTTCAGTTACGATGCATGGAACCTGATGGAGGTAGAGGGTTCGCGTGGATTCGGTGGCATCCAGAGCCTCGGTCTTGCCGTGAAGTACATCCCAGATGGCAACTGGCATCCAACAAAATACAACAGTTGCGACACACCAATGGGTACCGTTGACGTGCAGAACGCTACAGGCGTCAACTTCGAGCGCTGCCGTTTCGAGCACTTAGGTGCTGCATCTGCCGTTACACTCATGAACGATGTTACCAACTCAAGCGTCAATGCCTGCTTCTTCAATGATGCCCTCGGCAATGCCGTTGCCGTTGGTCACCCACAGCATTACGAGATTGGCGATGGCGAAGGCCGTTATTCGAATGCAGTAGAAGGCGTTTGCCGCGACATCAATATCACCAACAACTACGTCCGTAACGTGAGTCTCGACTTCCGTCAGGTAGAGGCAATGGTCGGTTTCTTTGTCAATACGGTGAAGTTCGACCATAACGACATCCAGGGAGTGCCATACGGCGCTATTGCCCTCGGTTGGTGGTGGGGCAACGCAAAGACGCCAGAGTCAACCGTTGCTGCTAACAACTCAATCAGCTTCAACCGCCTCGGCAACTCCCATCAGCTGCTTTCCGATGGTGGCATCGTCTATATGCTTGGCCGTCAGCCTGGTTCGGTTATTGAGTATAACTATCTGTTCAAGGGTCCTCGCTGTATCTATCCAGACGATGGTTCGTCAGGTTGGTACATCCATGACAACGTAATCAACAGCGCCGGACAGCTCTGGTTCCACATCGATTCTGACCGCGACTATGACATCCGTACAGACAATAACTACGTCAAGGCTAACAGCGTGGCAAACAGTGGTATAAATACACCGATAACAAACACTCACACCTACCGCAACGTTGACTTCAGCGATGAGGCAAAGGCCATCATGGATGCGTCTGGTATTGAGGAAAAGTACAAGGATATCATCCCTGCTCAGGAGCCAGAGAAGATCAGTATCTCTCGTGATTTCAAGATTAAGAAGTGGTAGTATGAAAAGACTGTTATTATATACAATAATGTTGATTCTCCCTTCGTGCGTCTTTGCCGACGGACGAAAGGTGAGTCAGCTTGCTGACGGATGGAAGTTCCATAACATCTTCGACGTGAAGAAGAAGGGTAAGTTCAAGGAGGTTACCGTTCCTCATACATGGAACGTTCAGTTCGTCAACGACCAGCTTCCTGCCGATGCTCAGCAGGCATGGGCAGACGTTACGCAGAACAATGGTGTCATGGAGTATTACCGTGGCATGATGATTTACAATCGTACCCTCAACGTTACTCCCGATCAACTAAAGGGTAAGCGTGTGTTCTTGTATTTTCATGGCGTAAACAGCGTAGCTGATGTCTTTGTCAACAAGCAGCTTATAGGTGAACATAAGGGTGGTTACACAGCCTTTTGCTATGAGGTTACCGATGCTCTTCACGAAGGAGACAACCTGCTTGAGGTGTGGGCATCAAACGCATATCGCACAGACGTGGCTCCAATAAGTGGAGACTTCAATGTCTATGGTGGCATCCATCGCCCTGTAGAGCTTATCGTGACAAACGCTGACTGCATCGATCCTACTTATTATGCTTCGCCGGGCGTACTCATCTCGCAGAGCAATGTTAGTGCGCGTCATGCTGATATCAGCATTGAGACGCGTCTGAACCTTAAGTCTGCAGAAGGACTCACACTTAAGGCTGAGATTCTTGACAAAGAAGGTAATGTTGTTGCCGGCAGTCAGTCGGCAGTCAGCATGTCAGGCATTGGTGCTGAGACCACAAAACTCTCTATGGATGGCAAGCTTCGCCTATGGCAAGGTCGCAAGGACCCTTATATATATAAGGTAAGAGTGCAGCTCAAGCGTAACGGAGAGATTATCGACGAAGTAGAGCAGCCCCTCGGCTTGCGCTCCATCAGTGTCGATGCTGATAAAGGATTCTTCCTCAACGGTCAGTATCTTGACCTCGTAGGTTACAACCGCCATGACGATACATACGGACGTGGCAGTTCCCTCTTGCCAGAACACTATCGTCAGGACATGCAACTCATTCTTGAGTCAGGTGCCACAGCCATGCGACTTGCTCACTATCCACATGGCGAAGGCATCTACAACGAAGCAGACAGCGCAGGCATCATCCTTTGGACAGAGACACCGATGTGTGGTCCTGGTGGCATGGCGTTTACAGGCTATCTGCCAACTCAGGGCTTTGAGGACAACGTTCGTCAGGCAACACGTGAGATGGTGCTGCAGAAGTTCAATCATCCAAGCGTCTGTTTGTGGGGTATCTTCAACGAAGTGCTCGTTACAAGCAAGGCAGACGGAACTGGTCCTGCTACCGACAGCCAGCACTTCCAGGACTATGGTAACCCTGTTGAGTTCATGAAGGAGATAAATGGCATCATCAAATCCATGGATACCTCCCGCCCAACAACCTTCGCAACATGCGTCAACCAGACACTCTATGATGACGTTGCCGACCTGATAGGATGGAACAAATACTTCGGTTGGTACAGCAACGACAACAGCGGTTGCTCAAAATTCTTCGACGAAGCGCATAAGATAGCTGGTAGTGTGCCAGTTGGTGTATCAGAATATGGTGCCGGTGCAAGCATAAAGCATCACCAGTGGCCGCTCGACAAGTCGCTTGCTGACGGACATTTCCATCCGGAAGAAGCACAGACCTCTGCCCATGAGCTCAACTGGAGTGTATTCAAGGACCGTCCTTTCCTATGGGGTAAGTTTATTTGGCTGTTTGCTGATATCCAGTCTTACCAGCGTCGTGAAGGCGATCGTGATGGAGTCAACGACAAGGGCGTGATAACCTATGACCGCAAGACAAAGAAAGACGCCTTCTACTTCTATAAGGCAAACTGGAATCCAGAGCCAATGCTCTATATCTCCAGCCGTCGTTTCGTTGACCGTAAGGATGCCGTTACACCAGTCAAGGTGTTCTCTAACCTCAAGAATGTGACTCTTTATGTCAATAACAAGAAGGTAGGCACCCTCACTCCAGATGACATGCATCGTTGCATCTGGCAGGATGTCAAGTTGCAAGACGGTAAGAACATCATTCGCATCGAAGGCAAATCAGGCAAGAAACTGCTGACCGACGAATGCGAATGGATCGTTTCGCACTGATCAGTACTCATCATTGTCAAGGTTCTCGTTACTCAAATCCTTGAACTTGGCGAGATATGCTGACAGTTTCTCATAGACTGCTTGACGTTTCTTCTCGCGTGCGCCATCCTTGGCGAAGCGAGACATAGCAGGGAGAATCTGTGAGAATGCAGTACCAGTCATGCTGATGAAGCCATTTCGGAAGGCTATCTCCAGGAAGTTCTTTGTTTCCAGAGGTTTCAGGCGTTCTTCGTCAATAATATTCTGAAGTTCCTGAGCCTTCTGTTCCTTGATATACTCCGTCCAAGCATCATCCACATCGCTACCTGCAGTCATATTATCAATGAACTTCTCAATGAGTTCCTTCTTGTTGCGGAGGTCAGGGCTGGCATCAATGGCAGTCCTGATCTTGACCACAATCTCCTTATCCATCATGTGGTCTTTCGCATACTCATTGATAAGCCACAGGATGCGGTCAATACTGATTTCGTCCTGCTTGATGAGTTCCATTTCAAAGACAATATCATCGTTCACATCTTCAGCCTCGCCCTGCTTATCCTTCTTGAACTCATGATACAGTTCAATGTAAGTGCTGGCAAGGTGCTGGCGGTCTTCCTCGCTCAATATCCCCTGACCTTCAAAGGCATCGAAGGTTGAGAGGATATTGAAGAGTTTGATGATGTAAGAGTAAATCTTCACGAAATCCTTCTTGGCATCCTCTCCAATAATTTCCTGACCGATAGGATATTCTGCCAACAGTCTCTCAACCATTTCCTTATATCCTTCGTGATACTTGTCTTCATCGTCAGTATATCCATTGTAGTACTCCTCGAATGTTCGGAGCAATACAACACCCTTGGCATCCTCGTTACCGAACAAGCCAATGGCATCGTTTGTAGCCTGTTCCAGGTTACGGAAACAGATGATGTTACCGAAAGTCTTGACAGAGTTCAGGATTCGGTTTGTACGGCTGTATGCCTGAATCAGCCCATGCATCTTCAGGTTCTTGTCAACCCAAAGTGTATTGAGCGTAGGAGCGTCAAAGCCAGTCAGGAACATGTTTACTACGATGAGCAAATCAAGTTCACGGTTCTTCATGCGCTTTGATACGTCCTTATAGAATGCTTGGAAGTCTTTGGCATTGGTGCTGAAATTACAACCGAACATATCGTTGTAGTCCTCAATACACTGCTGCAATGCCTCTTGGTCCGTGGCATTGAGTGTAGAAGGATCCTCTGGATTCTCATCAAAGATTTCGCCATCCAGTGGGTCTTCTGCGTTTGCACCATAACTGTAAATCATGGCAACCTTCAACCGTTTGTCCTCTGGAACATACTGCATCTGTCGCTTGAACTCGTTGTAATAGAGTTTTGCCATATCAATAGATGCAGTGGCAAAGATAGAGTTGAAGCCATGCAAACGCTGGTCTTTCACCTGGTAGGTACTGTTGCGCTTTGTCTTCTTGCCGAAGTTCTTGATGATATAGGTAACGATGTTGCTAATATACTTAGGATCGCGCATGATACGCTCGCGGTCAATATCGTCAACCTTCATGTCCTCCACACCTTCTTTCTCTCTCATCGTGCGAATATACTCCACATGGAATGGCAGGACGTTCTTGTCCTGAATAGCATTGATGATGGTATAGGTGTGCAGCTTATCTCCAAATACATCCTTAGTGGTCATCATTCCAGGTCTTCCTGCTGTTACATTATCTGCAAAGATAGGAGTACCAGTGAAACCAAAGATATAATACTTCTTGAACTTCTTGGTAATGGCAGTGTGCATCTCACCGAACTGGCTACGATGGCATTCATCGAATATCATAACCACTTGTTTTCCATACACCTCCAAGTCCTTCACCCTGTTGACAAGGATAGACAGTTTCTGGATAGTGGTGATGATAATCTTGCACGTCGGGTCGTTCAACTGCTTCTCCAATACTGCCACATTTGTATTGCTGTTGGCAGCATCCTTCTGGAAGTTGTCGTACTCACGCATAGTCTGATAGTCGAGATCCTTACGGTCAACGACAAACAGCACCTTGTCAACGAAAGGCAGCTGACTTGCCAGCATTGAGGTCTTGAATGAGGTCAGGGTCTTGCCAGAACCTGTTGTGTGCCAGATATAGCCACCAGCATTTACCGAACCGTATATCTTCTGATTGTTGGCAATCTTGATACGGTTCAGAATCTTTTCAGTTGCAGCAATCTGGTACGGACGCATCACAAGCAGGTTCTTGTCAACAGTGAATACGCAGAAACGGGTCAGGATATTCAGGATAGTGTGCTTGGCAAAGAATGTGCTGGTGAAGTCTTCCAACATCATGATTTTCTTGTTCTTTGCGTCAGTCCACCATGAAGTAAACTCAAATGACTTGCTTACAACCTGACCTTTCCTCTGTCGTTCATCTTCTTCATGAAGATGCAGGTTGCGAGTAGAGTTGCTGTAATACTTTGTGTATGTACCGTTGCTAATAACGTAAATCTGAACGAACTCAAACAAGCCGTTATCAGCCCAGAATGAATCCCTGTTATAACGCTTTATCTGGTTGAAAGCCTCACGAATGTCCACACCAGGTTTCTTCAACTCTACATGCACCAAAGGCAAACCATTCACCAATATCGTAACATCATAGCGATTGGAAGTTCCCTCCCTATGGGGGAGGGTGGGGGTAGAGGCCAGGGGGGCTTTATATTGCCTTGTTACCTGTAGGTTATTCTCATGAATGTGTGTTTTGTCGAGAAGCATGATGTTCACCATCTTACCATCATCGAAGGTGAAGGTAAAACGTGGATCCTCCTGAATGATGCGAGTCTTCTCTACTATTCCAGTATTAGGCTTTGCGATATTACCATTGAAGAAACGCTTCCACTCACTGTCGTTGAAGGTTACCTTGTTCAGTTTCTCTATCTGCTTACGGAGATTGTCAACAAGTTCAGCCTCAGTTGTGATTGGCACAAATTCATACTGCTGTTGCTCCAGTTGATAGATAAACTGGTCCTCGAGCTTTCGCTCAGACATATAACTTCTTTCCCCAGCCATATAGTTGGAGTCATATTGTGCCACGACGGTGCTTTCGTCGTTCTCGCTAATAAGGTCGTAATATGTAGCCATATCTGTTTATTCAAAGGTTAGAAGTAGTTTTCACACTCGCCTGTTCAGATACTCCCGAAAGGCGAAGAGTGGTATGTTTTCAATCCATGACTGGTTTTCATAATTCTTCATGCTGAGCCGAATGCCTTTCAAGTGTGGATTGTTGTCAATGAAGACCCTCATTGATTTAGCCTTGACATTCTCTTCGGCTTTCACTTCCACAGGATAAACATTATCACTGAGCTGTATGATGAAATCCAGTTCTATTCGTGATTTCTCCACCGCCTTCTACCCTCCGAATTGCACCATTCTTCCAGTTCTTTGTATAAATATCTTTCCATTCTGGTTTACAGTGATTTATGTTTGACTTCTACATTTATTTAACGGAATATCATCTGCAAAGTTACATTTTTTCAACGGAAAAACAAATAAAAAGTCACACTTTTTTAACTGAATGGGCTATTTTTCGAAAGTAAGCAGTTGCTCACGGTAGTATTCGTATTGCTTCTTGCGGGCTTCAAGTTCAGCCTCAGTTGTGATTGGCACAAACTCATACTGCTGTTGCTCCAGTTGATAGATAAACTGGTCCTCGAGCTTTCGCTCAGACATATAACTTCTTTCCCCAGCCATATAGCTGGAGTCATATTGTGCCACGACGGTGCTTTCGTCGTTCTCGCTAATTAGGTCAAAAAATGTAGTCATTGTCTCTAATGTTTGTTTCTAAATCATTAAATGATGACTATTGGAAACAAACAAAAGAAACGATGCAGAACTTATAGATATGCTTTTTGGGTGTTTGTATTCATTCTGACATGTAATACGGCAAAAACAATCACATTATCATCATCTATCACTCGATAACAAACTTTCAATGCTTTATTTGCGTGCAAGAAACGAAATTCTCCATCCTCGTCCATAAAAACATCATCAAGCGGACCTGTTTTGGGCATTATTGATAAGCGTTTGGTAATATCAACAAATGCCTGTTTTAGTTTGTTTTTTGTTTTAATGCCAAATTTTTCCTCTGATTCTATCAGCCATTCGTCAGCTAAGGCTAAAGCTTCTTTTGTCCATACTACCTTTGCCATGACTACATACTCATAAAATGCTTGATTGCCTCTTCTGCTGATATACATGATGCGTTGATACATTCACGTCCCATTTGACGAAGTTTATCAACAGAAACGTTCAGCTTCGGATTAGAGTGAGCCATAGCCTCCCATGCGGCATTTTCACTTCCATGCACGTTCATCTGATTGTAGTTGTACTGGAGGGCATATGACGGAGTGGACTCCTCTACCATCTGAACGGAGTTTTGTGGAATTTCATATTTCTTTGCCATAATGCTACATATTATCTATTATGCCGCAAAAGTACAAAAAAAATGTGAAACAACCAAATCTTATGCTATTTTTTTCGTTTGTTTCCAATATGTCAAAGAGCACTTCTCGTTATTTTATTCGAAAGTAAGCAGTTGCTCACGGTAGTATTCGTATTGCTTCTTGCGGGCTTCAAGTTCTTGTTTGATGTTGGTTATCAAGGATTCGAAGGTGTCGAGTTTTTCCACAATCTCGTCTTGAATATTTCTGTTAGGCACAGGAATCTTTATCAATGAAAGTTTTTCTGTCTTAATGTCAATAACTTTTGCACCATACGCATATTTCTTTTTCTGATTAAAGAAATCATTTGTCAAGAAGCAATAACCAACGTACTTTGGGCTTTCGTTATGTTTGAAAACGCAAGCATGACCGCCTGTAACAATATTCTCCGTTCCAAGCCATACTACAGATTTACATACATCTTCAACATTCTCGCTGGTACATGCAATAATCAGGTTCCCTGGTTCTACTTGAGTCAGTTTCTCTGCCAATTCTTCTGGCACAAATGTCAATGTTTTATCTATCGAGAAACCCAAACGAGTGTATATCTGTCCATAATGAACACATCCAACACCTTCTTCTGAGAAGTCTGTTTTCTGTAATCCATTTCCTCTGACAATAGTTCCTATCTCCCCCAACGTCTTCCATTCCACACTTTCATCATTCTCATCGAAGGTGAGCAGTTTATTGCGATAATACTCATACTGTTTTTGTCTTGAAGCCAATTCGGTTTCAAGATTCGTTATCATTGATGTGAAGGAATCTAAGATGCGGACAATCTCTTGTTGGATAGGGAGAGGGGGAAGGGGAATTTCGAGTTGCTCCAATTTATTTTGGTTGTAGTATGGCACACCTCCTTCATTAATAAAGTTTTTAATTACATTACTTTTCTTTTTTAGTATATGGTATAAATAGCGAACATGTGAAATATTTGGTATTTCGTATAATCTATAGCAAAGGGCACCGCACCAAAATGGTTTTTCTTGAAAACCAACATATCCGATTCCTCCTTGACCATGAGAGGGTGTAGTTACAGCGTTTCCTTTAGAATTAAAGTACTGGCAATATCCTGATTCAACAGTGCCAGCATTGATGTATTTATAATCTCCACATTCAATGATTTCTGAAGGTTTTTCTCCTTTGGATATTATTGAAATTTTTCCTAACTGAAATAGTTCCACTCCCTCCGGACACATCCGCTTTATCATTTCACTAATCTTCTCCATACCTTATATATATTAAAGATTAGCGATAATTTCATCAACACTCTGACGAAGAGCATTTCCTTCTGCAACAATCTCTGCAAGCGAAGCATTCAGCGCAACAATGTCAATCTTCTCACGCTTATCCTCCTGCTCCACGTAAGAAGAAACAGAGAGGTTGCAGTCGTTGGCAAGAATATCCGTATTGCTCACAAGCTTAGCCTTATACTGCACATCCTCACGATTGTGGTATTCAGAGAAGATGGTGTCGAGGTTTTCATCGGTCAGTTTGTTCTTGTTTCCGTTCTTAACAAAGTCTTCGCTGGCATCAATGAATAGCACAGAGTTGTCCGCCTTACTCTTCTTCAAAACAATGATACAAGTGGCAATGCCTACACCGAAGAAGAGGTTTGAAGGCAACTGGATGACGGTGTCAACATAGTTGTTTTCAATGAGATACTTGCGAATCTTCTGCTCAGCACCACCACGATACAATACACCAGGGAACTCTACGATGGCAGCTGTACCTGTTGTTGATAGGTTGTAGAGAATGTGCATTGTGAAGGCAAGGTCTGCCTTTGTCTTTGGAGCAAGAACACCAGCAGGCGAGAAACGGTCATCGTTGATGAGCAATGGATTGTCATCACCTGCCCAACGTGTTGAATAAGGAGGATTGCTAACGATAGCATCAAATGGAATCTCGCCAAGATGCTTTGGTTCAATTAATGTGTCTCCCAACTCTATGTCAAACTGATTGAATGGCACATGATGCAGGAACATGTTGATTCGGCAAAGGTTGTAGGTGGTGATGTTGATCTCCTGACCATAGAACGAAACCGCCTTCGCCTTATCCTGTCCGAGCACCTTTGCAAACTTCAGCAGCAACGAGCCAGAACCACACGCAGGGTCATAGACCTTCGTGATTCTGTTCTTGCCATCACATGCGATACGTGCAAGCAGTTCTGCCACTTCCTGAGGAGTGAAGAACTCACCACCGCTCTTACCTGCGTTGCTTGCATACATAGTCATCAGGAACTCGTATGCGTCGCCGAAGGCATCAATCTGAGCATCACGGAGATCGCCACCAAGATTCATCTGACCAATGTTCAGCATAATCTTGGCAAGCAGTTCGTTACGCTTCGCTGTGGTGCCACCAAGCTTAGGACTGTTCACATCAATATCGCTGAACAATCCCTTCATGTCATGCTCGCTCTCGGTTCCGATAGCTGAACCTTCAATATTCTTGAAGATGGAAGCAAGTGTTATATTCAGATCCTCGTTGTTCTCTGCATTTGCAGCAACATTCTGGAACAACTCAGAAGGATAGATAAAGTAACCCTTCTCGTCGATGGTTGACCTGCGGATTTCCTCGTCAATATCCTCGTCGGTTACGTCTGTTGCATAATTGAAACCCTCGTTGCCTGCTTCCTCTTCCGTAGCATTGAGGTGGGCAGTCAAGTCCTCGCTGATAAAACGATAGAACAGGAATCCAAGTATATAGTTCTTGAAGTCCCATCCGTCCACGCTACCGCGCAAATCATTGGCGATAGCCCAAATGGTGCGGTGCAGTTCCGCACGCTCTTGTTCTTTGCTCATAGCACAATAGTTCTAAGGACGTTGCTGTCTTATCTGGCCCCCACCAACCTCCCCGAGGGGGGAGGCTATGAAAGCAACGTGAGCAAATGACAAAAGGGCTCTCTGATGAAGATAAAGAAAGCGCGGACGCTTACTTATCTCCACCTTGAGGCCCTTGCAAAGCCCACTATAAACAGATAAGTCCGTCCACGCTATTGCGCAGACGTTCCTATTACTTCTGTTTTACGTTACATTTGAATCAGTTTAGAATTTCCTAGGTTCCAAGGTGATTCGATAACACAGAACGTTGTTATTTTTCTAAAATGTCTTCCAGCTTATCGCAACTGGTGCGGCTCCTTGCAGATTATGGCCATGCGGAGCGTTGGGCGCATTCATGCGCAAAGGTAATAAAAAAAGTTGAGATGGGGGAGGGTTGGGGGA
>JAZUKC010000074.1:0-3933 GCA_045643065.1 Prevotella sp. | reverse complement strand
GCTTGAGTGGACAGTTGCCTTTTTAATGTGTTTTTCCGCCTTGAATGTTTTGGTGAATACAGGCATGCCTTCGCCCTTTTCTGGTGTGCTTATCCACTCTTGAGCAAAGGTGTTGGCTGCTATCAATGTTGCAAATATTGTCAGGAAAAGTTTGTGGGTCATACGTTATATGTTTGCTTCGTTATTCTATTCGTAAATACTCAAGGCATCGGTAGCCTTCTGCTTCTTGTATTTATTTTGTTTTGACGAGTACTGTTGTAGTCCTCTTCAATGCCGACTTAGCTGTTATGGTTATGTTACCAGCTTTCTTCGTGCTTCGTACCACTATAAGTGCACATCCTTTGTATGTCCTTACACGGTTTGTTGTGGTGGGCTCCAGGTCCTTGAAACTTGCCGAACCAGCACCGAGGAACTTGCCTGTGCCCTTAACCTCAATTTCGGCGTCCACTTCTGCATCAGGAACTACAATCCCCTTCTGGTCAACCACTTCAAGAGTTATGTAAGCCAGATCTTGCCCATCAGCACTGATTACCTTTCGCTCTGGCGTGAGACGAAGAGAGTATGCCTTACCCGAAGTGGTAAGCATCGTCATGGCACCATCATTACCATTGTCGTCAACAGCAACGGCACGCAACGTCCCCGGTTCGTATGTTACAGGGATAATGGCTTTGTACTCTGCGGCTTCGCTAACAGCCGTGGTGCAAATGAGTTTATCGTTAAGATACAACTTAACACCTCGTGCCTTGGTGTAAATCTCTACCTCTATGGTTTTACCTTCCCAACCATACCAGTTCCACGATTCCCATGTTGGCCACACGCTCCATGCTGTTTCTGATATTTCTCCATTGTAGTAGTGATTGGGTTCTCTCACAGCCATGTAGATGAAGTCCGACTCTCCGTCCTTTACATTCCATAGCATGTCGCGATAATGCGAAATAGGCTTGCGCCATCCCGTCATATCTACATCGCCACAGTATGCACCATGGAATGGGAAGTGCTGACCGTTATAGTGTTCGCCTCGGGGTTCTCCGTCGTAATAGAACTGCCCAATACCAGATTCGCCCAGATAGTCAAGACCCGTCCACACAATATCTCCAATGATAAAGTCATTACGGTTGGTATTCTGCCAGTTCTTGAACGCATCACGTGGGTAGCTCTCTGTCTGCCACATCACACGTTCTGGACAACGCTCATGATCGCTTTGTGCCTTGTGCATCATGTAGTTGTATCCTACGATGTCAAGCACCTCTGCGTGAGGATCAAAGATCTCCCAGTCGTTGTCCCACGAGCAGAGAGCTTCGGTCACAGGACGTGTCTTGTCGAGTTCCAACACAACCTTCTTCATCTCACGAGCCGTTTGAACAACTTTAATCTCCTTACGTTCGATAACCTCATTACCTATGCTCCAGCAAATGACACTTGGATGATTCCTGTCACGAAGCACCATTGCAGCAATATCATCGGCATAGTTTGCAGCGATGAGTTCGTGATAATCGTGAGCGGTCTTCTGACTGTACCATCCATCAAAGGCTTCGTCTATTACCATCATTCCCAGGCTGTCACACGCATCGAGCATTGCTCTTGTTTGTGGGTTGTGGGAAGTTCGGATAAGGTTGAATCCAGCCTCCTTCATCAACCTCACTTTACGAATCTCTGCTGCATCGAAAGCCATAGCCCCCAGAATGCCATCATCATGATGCACACAAGCACCATTGATCTTGATAGGTTGACCATTAAGTCGGCATCCTTCCTGTGCGCTATAAATAAAGGTACGGAAGCCATGCTTTACCTTGAGTTTACCATACGCAATGTCATAAAGTTCTGGGTGCTCCGGACTCCAGAGTTTTACATTGCTATAAGTTCGGAGTTCATCCTTCTGCCCATCGTAACTGATTCTTATCGTTGCAGAATCAGCTTGGGTCCCATCTGCAGAGATACCATAGATACCTTCAGTTTGGATAAAGAGTTTCGACGGATCGTCTATAGCTCCCTTCTCATACACCTCAAGCCATACATGCCGATAGATGCCCGACCCAGAATACCAACGACAGTTGGGTTGCTGAGAGTTGTCCACCTTTACTTCAAGTTGGTTGGGTTGTCCATCTGTTTTTAAGTACTTTGTAATATCAACTGAGAACGGAGTATATCCGTAGCCATGTGTACCTACCTCTTGTCCGTTCAGCATTACTGTTGCGTGTTGATACACCCCCTCAAAGTGCAGCTTACAGGTACTGCCTTCATTCAACTTGGGTGACTGGAATGTCTTGGTGTAGATACCAACGCCACCAGGGTAGTAACCACCATCGTTTCCCATTGGAGCATCGACGGATGGAGCATGAAAGATGTCCCAGTCATGAGGTAGGTTAATGTTCTGCTTCTGCGCCGTCTCTATTTTTGCCTCACCTTTGCTTCCTGCATACACAAACTGCCAGTCAAAGTCAAAGTTCTCCTTCACGCTTTGTCCACTGGCCACCAGTGTTGAAAGCAGGAAGAGTGCCATAGTTGTCTTTTTTCTCATAATCGCTTTAATTGTCTGTATGTTTTGCTACTTTTATCGTTGCGGCGTTTACGCTGTTTATTACACATTTAATCTATCCAGGAAAGATGGGGTTGACGCGAGCCTTACCAGCGAGCCTTACCGCAAGAGCATGTGTGAGTGCGGCTATCCCTTCCTTTGCCGCTGTATAACTCTTTGCGCTGTGCACCACCTGTCCTTACGAGGACTTGCTGTGATAATTGTAATTTTGCTCATAGTTGTTTTATTCATTTGCTTCGTTATATTGTTCATCTGTTACAGGTTCAAGCCATTCGTTGCTTTCTGGATCACCTACATGAACATGGGTGGCAAGGTGCTGGAACCATGAATCCTTGGCCGCTCCGTGCCAGTGCTTTGCTCCTTCAGGGATGTCTATGATGTCACCAGCATGAAGACGGATGGCAGGTTTGCCCCATTCCTGATAGATGCCCTCACCGCTGACGCAGATAAGTATCTGGTGTGCTCCGTGATGAATGTGCCAGTTGTTGCGACAACCTGGTTCGAATGTTACATTGGCATAATTCGCGACCCCCACCTGACCTCCCCGAGGGGAGGAATCTGATTGCAGATTCTTTGGAGTGATTGGTGCAAGATAACTTTGACCTGTGAAATACTGAGCATAGGCATCGTTAGGATTGCCTATTGGCCAGTCGCTTTTGAGTTCTTGAGCTGATATTGTAGTTGCCATTGTTAAAAGTGTAATAAAAATTGTAAGTATTCGTTTCATCGTTATTTGTTTGTGGATTAACGATTGCAAAGTTACTCACATTATTTATATTATGGCATACCTGAATTTTGGGAATAATAACCAATTTTTAGGATTCTACAATAATGGTAAGGGATTGAAACGAATAAAGGCTAATTTAGTCTCATGCTTTGTCGCAACTCATCCATAATCGCAACTGCCGTACGCGCTTCACCTGGTTGCGTAAAGGTGTTGAGATTTGATGCAACCTCATCGTAATACTTCTGTGCCTCTTCTGGCGACTGATTGTTGATGAGTTCGTAGGCAAAGAGGACGGCGCATTTCATTGGGAGATATTTACGATACGTCTGTATGTATTTTTGTAACGTCATGTTTCCTACTCCAAGTTTTTGGTTCCATAGCTCGTTTATGACTTCTATGCGATTGAGCGTGGCAAGTTCGAGGAGGAGAAGGTCACTTGCTACTTCCATTTGGAAAAGCTTTGGCAGCGCTTTGCCTATCGACATCAATTCTTCTGCAACCTCACGTGCTTCGCCAAAGCGCATCTCGTCCATCAAACGAGCATAGTATAGGTTGCGTGCCGCAATCTCCATTACCGTAGAGTCTTTTGTGACGGGAGTGGATTCAAACCATTCTTCTGGCATTTCATTTACACGCTTCCCTCGACTTTGCTCTGCTGCTACAGCAAGCA
>JAZUKC010000073.1:0-4499 GCA_045643065.1 Prevotella sp. | reverse complement strand
GACTATACATCAATGACAGATGAGGGTGACAAAGCAGTAACCATACCGACTAAGTTCAGCGTGGATAGCAATAAGGATGCTGAGGCTACAGCTTACAGCAATACAAATTATGGCCATGTCACTCAGAATCTCCTTGTTTATAATTCTGGCGAGAAGGTGTTTGACAAGAAGGATGTGAAAGATATCGCAGAAAGTAATATAGTTTACCACAACATCGTGAAAGGTTCTGACAGCAAGTTCAGCACCAGTTACTTCCACCTTGTCGATAAGCAGGATTTCAATGCTCCTATTGCATTTAATGTGGGAACCCGTGCATGGTACGAGCGTCAACCTCTGAATTACCGTGATGGCTCAGCTATGGCATGGGAGGGTATCTGCATACCATTCACAGCCAAGAAGGTGTTCTCTATGGTTGAGAATCCTAATGGCGGCGCAGACCTTGCAAGCGTGATAAGTCACTTCTATGGTGAGGATCTCACTTGCGAACCAAAGGATAATGACCACACTCTCCATCATGAGTACTGGTTGAACGGTATGGTGGGTGCTGCTTCTGGTGTCACATTCGCTCGTCCGTCAACTAATGGCGAAGGTCTCTTTACAAATGATAAGCAAGAGGCTGGCAACTATGTATTCCAGAACGACTACTTTGTAAAGCTTCCTAACTACGAAGACTACTATGGTACTCGTGACGACGATGTCTATGGCAGCAAGAAGAATCAGGCTTGGTATGATACTCCTCATACATTCGCTGATTATGTCTATCTCTCAAATGATGTGCCTTATGTTGTCGCATTCCCAGGTGAGGATTACTACGAGTTCAATCTTACTAACCCTGTGGTGTTCGAGAATAACAAGGCTACTATCAAGGTTTCTGATGATGAGAAGCAGTCTTCTGTAGAAGGTAGTTATAGTCATGTCGGAACATACTTGCATCGTGCTATGTATGCTAAGGACTATGTTATCGATGCAGAAGGAAACGGTTTCGAGAATGTAACAGGAGATGTTGTTACTCTTCCATTCCGTACCTACATCAATGACGCTTCTTCATTAGCAAAGATGCGATACATTGCAATTGGTGACTTCGATATAGAGGATGAACCTGAAGAGGATTATTCAGATGGCAAATTCTTTAAGGTTTATGGTAGAGGCGGCAACCTTGTCATTGAGGCTAATTTCTCTGGTGACTTCCGTATATACAATACATCAGGTCAGTTTATCCGCACCGTTCATGTTGAGAATGGCGTAAACAATTACAATGGATTTAACAAGGGCGTTTACATTGTGAACAAGAAAAAGATAGCGCTTTGATTCACCTTGAGTTACGGTAAATGAGACGGCATATATAGATGCCCGCCCTAATAGCAAAAACGACTATCACTTCCATTCGGAGGTGGTAGTCGCTTTTTATTGATTCTGATTTGAAGGGTGGGGTAGTGGGGTGGCATTCTATAATCGAATGCTGCACGTTTCGTTAATTCAAACTCATCAAATGTTACGTTATTCCCTTACCATGCTTATGAGTGCAGCAACATCTGCTATGTTGGTGATAGCATCGCCATTGATGTCGGAGGCTGTGTTGGCAGGTGTTTTTTCTGTTACCATGTTGACAAGCATGATGACATCTGATATGTTAACGTGGCCATCCTTATTCACATCGCCCTTTATGCTTGGCTGATTGTGGTAGGTTTGTCCTATCTGGTACACCGTGGTGCCACCAATTAGAGGGTAGGGATCAGTACCTATCTGTTGTCCCCAAGGTTTGCCGAGATGGTAAGCAACGTATCCCGAAGCAAGGTCGGTGGCGGAGTCGTAGGCATGTGCCTGCCGAGCATTTTCCTCTGCATAGTCGAGACCTTTTATGTTATGCATCAGATTCCCATCTCCGATTTCTATCACGCTGCCATCAGCATCAAGTATTGAAGCCGACGAATAGCAGCATGAAGAAAGAAAGAGTTTTGTGCTTTTTGAGTTGCCCACAAACACAGCCACATTGCCTTCAGCATCAGTAGCTTGCAGAGTGCCCTCGTTCCAGCATCTACTGATGGCTGTTGACTGATAGGTGGATGTCTGATTGCCTATCATAGCGCCAACATTGCTGCTGGCGCACACATCAGCCCAATTCACGTTGTTGGTAAAATCTGAACTGCCAGACACTCTTCCTGCCATACCGCCAGCATCTGTTAGGGAGTTGCCTTGTGCAGGGCGGATGTCACCATAGTTAGCGCATGCTTGTATGTCTGTGTAACTCACGCTGCCTGCCACGCCTCCAAATGCGAATGCTCCATTGACAATTGCTGTGACGGAGGCGTAGTTCACGCATCTATCTATTGTTCCTGATGTTGATGTGGTGCCAACGATACCTCCTACATAATGCTTCCCTTGCACACTCGATGTGACTTCCGTTTCTGCTTCGTCTGCGTTGCCGATGATACAGTTTGAGATGTAGCTCTTCTCTGCATATCCAGCAAGCATGCCCACGTTGGAGTTGCCTGTCACAGAACCGCATACGGTAAGATTCTTTATTGTGCTTGACGACACGAAACCGAAAAGTCCTATTGCTGCGGTGGTGTTAGGACTGTTGATGTACAAACCGCTGATAGTGTGTCCGTTGCCGTCAAATATGGAGTTCGTAAACATCCTGTTATAGACGTTGCCGATAGGATTCCAGCTGTTGCCTTCTGCATCGCTGATATTTATGTCAGCCATAAGTCGGCATTTCATATTCGTATAGCCGCCATTCACCATGTTGCGCAGCCAGATGAGTTCGCGTCGTGTGCTTATCTCGTAATATCCGTCTTTCGCCAGCGGTGGGTTGCCAACATCGGTTGCACCGCAGCAGGAGCAATGTCCGTCGATGTCGAAGTTTATGTCATGAGCAGTAGCAAGTCCTCCCGTACGTTCGCAGATGGCAAGTACAGGGTATTTGTCATAACATAGCGCAAAGCCCCATGCCGTGCCCAATGTCACATTTCTGCCTGCTTCTGCTATTTCTTCAGGTGTTAGGGATTTTGTTGATGTGTTGAATGCTTTGATTGCCGCTTCTATGTCGTTTCCCCCATCACCTGTGCTATCGCCATCGGCTGCTTGTCCTTTGTATTCTGTTTCGTTCATAAAGCCTTCAGCGTCAAATGTATAGCGACAAATCCAAGCATCGGAGTTGAAGAAGCATTTTTCAGACGTTGCTGATGCTTTGTTGATATTTCCAATGATGTGGGCAATGTAGGCGTTGCCTGCCAGATATCCGTAGTTGAAGCATCTCGCAAGATGCACAATTTGTGTCTTTTCTTCTCCGCGCAGCACACCTGTCACTCCGCCGATGCTGCTGCTGTCGCCAGCTTCGCATGGATGATGGCTTATGTTGTTCACGTTAGCGCAGTCGGCAATGATGTCTCCTCCGAACCTTCCTGCCACTCCGCCAGCTGCTTTCATCTTGCCTGTGATGTTTATCCTGCCGTCGTTCATGCACTCTCTTATTGATGCTGCATCGGCTGCTCCTGCGATGCCTCCTGCATAGCCTTTGCCTTCTCCTTGTACATCGGCATAATTGCTGCACATTGCTATGACGACTTCGCTTCTGCCGACAATGCCTCCTGCGAAGTCACCAGAACTATAGACGTAACCAATTGCCGAGCAGTTTGTTATCTCTCCTTCACGCGTTTCTGAATTTGTGGCGAATCCCACAATCATACCTACGCATCCCATGCCTGTGGCTGAGCCGCTCACCCTCACATTCTTTATCTGTACACCTTTTGTGTGTCCGAACAAACCAACGCAGTCATTTTCGTGTGGGGAAGTTGTTTGAGCGTCAAGACCATAGATGGTGTGTCCCTTTCCGTCGAATGTGGCATCTCTGTAAGCATATTCATCGCCGTATTCGCCGATAGGTGTCCATTGCTCGTTGTTGAGGAAGATGTTGCTTTTCAGTTCTGCGCAGATGCTTCTCCTTCCTCTGTTTACTTGGTCTCTGAACCACTTCAGTTCACTTGCATCGCCTATCATATAGGGATTGGCTGCTGTGCCGTCACCCTCCTTCGGCTTTGTCTGAGCTGACAAGGTCGTTACATAGCATAAAGCAAGTATGGAGAATATGAAAGTCTTGATTGTTAAAGACATAAGTGGAGTTTCTTGTTTACTTTTTTGTGATGGATTGAGATTGCCTGTTTTCTATCAATAAAGCGGGAACAAGCCTTTTTCAAAACTAATTCCCGCTATGTATGTAATCGTGTAAATTAACATCCTGGAGTTGTGCTTCTTTTGTCAATACTTTTAGCACATTTTGCGTATTTAGTAATGGTGAAATAATAATTTCGGAAGATTTGGCTTGTGTTTTTAGGCTATTTTGTCCTAATAAAGAGGGAGTGATGCGGGCATCATGACCGACGACATAATTACGAAACTAAATGTTTCGGAAGCAATGCCGGGGCGCAGCGCTCTTCTGGAAGGAGGCAACGATAGGAAGCCGAACTTGCAGAAGCTAAGCGCAAGGGGGAGGTAATTGG
>JAZUKC010000072.1:0-5795 GCA_045643065.1 Prevotella sp. | reverse complement strand
TTTGACATTGACCTCGTACTATGGTTGGCAAAGATGTTCTTTGAACTCCCCCACCCTTGGAATATCATCTATGAAGTCGTTTCCAACGGATTCTTTGCCCTCTGGTTAGCAAGAATATGGTTCATTCGAGACAGGTATTTCCAAATCATTGAAAAAGAAACCAAATGAATAAAATACAAGAGCTGGCTCTTGCCATGATCAACTATGACAATGGCGATCCAAAGAGAATACAGCATACTACCAAGGTTCATGCCTATGCTTCATTGATAGGCATTGGCGAAGGATTGGATGAAGACACACAATTCATCCTTGAAAGTGCTGCTCTTGTCCATGACATAGGCATCAGGGCAAGCGAGAAGAAGTTTGGTTATCAGAATGGCAAGCTTCAGGAACAGGAAGGTCCTGCCGTGGCACGTGACCTGCTGACTCGTACCGGTGGCTACACAGAAGAACAGATTGAGCGTATCTGCTGGCTTGTTGCCCATCACCACACCTATCACGCATCTGAGGACATGGATTACCAGATACTGATAGAGGCTGACTTTCTTGTAAATCTTTACGAAGACAATGAATCCAATGATGCTATTCGTGCCGTAAGAAAGAAAATCTTCAGGACACAGAGCGGAACAAAGATTCTTGATGACATGTTCAATTGTTGAGATTATGGATGTATTTGGAATGAAATTCGCGAAAGTCTTTCCTCTTCTGATTGCCAAGGCAGAGAGAAAAGGTCGAACACGGGATGAAGTGTTCATGGTTACCAAGTGGCTCTTGGGGTACACCAAGGAAGAGCTGGAAGCGATGCTCGAAAGTGAAGCCACCTATGGCGACTTCATAGATAACGCTCCAATGAAGAATCCTGCCAGGATGAACATCAAGGGAAGAATCTGCGGCATTAAGGTCGAAGATATTGAGGATCCTCGAATGCGAGATCTCCGCATCCTTGACAAGCTCGTAGATGAATTGGCTAAGGGTAAAGACCTAAACATGATTAAATTTTAAAAATAAGACGATAAAGATATGCAATTTATAGTAAAAGCCTATGACGGCGAAGTAATGCTTGACAAGAGAATGGAGGTGCGTCCTCGTCATTTGGAAGGCATCGAAAGAATAAAGGAACACGTCATCTGTGCAGGAGGTTTGCTTGATGATGAAGGTAAAATGAAGGGGTCGGTGCTCATAATGGAATATGAGAATCGCGCACAGCTTGACGAATATCTTGCTAACGAACCTTACGTGCAAGAACGTGTATGGCAGAAGATTGAGGTTGAACGAATGAATGTAGTAATACGCTAAAATCAAGGAAGAACAACAAAAGTAACTAATCATCAACATGTACAAGAAAACAATCTACATCATCATTGTTGTGGCATTGAGCATTTCACTGCTTGCAGCATTCATCACAAAGCAATTCGGTGTCGATTTGGGGGCTATGGATTGGATGGCACGCTGGGTATCATCGCCTATTGCTTTGCTGTTGGGTATTATGTTCGCCCTTATCTTCGGTGCTACCTTCGAGAAGTTCACCAAGACGATGTCAAAGAAGATGCTTCAGTATTCTGTCATTGGATTGGGCTTTGGCATGAATGTGAACCAAGCACTTGCATCGGGCAAGGAAGGTATGCTGTTTACCATAGTCAGCGTGTTCGGTACGCTTGCCATCGGTTGGTTGATAGGTAGAAAGTTGCTGAGGGTTGACCGAGAGACAAGTTATCTAATCTCTTCGGGTACTGCTATCTGCGGTGGTTCCGCCATTGCTGCTGTTGGTCCAACCATCAAGGCAAAGGCTGAATCAATGTCTGTGGCACTCGGAGTTGTATTCGTGCTGAATGCCATTGCACTCTTCATCTTCCCATACATCGGTGATGCCATCGGTATGACGATGAAAGAGTTTGGCATGTGGGCAGCCATAGCCATTCACGATACGAGTTCTGTGGTTGGTGCAGGTTCTGCATACGATGCCATGCACCCTGAACTGATGGCGAGCGAAGGTGTTTCGGCACTCGAAGTTGCCACTACCATCAAGCTCACCCGTGCTCTATGGATAGTAGCTTTGGTGCTTGTCACGCCGTTCATCATGCGAAACAATGACGAAAAAGACAAAGAAGGCAAGCCATGGCATCAGGCAATTCCACGCTTCATCATCTGGTTTGTTGTGGCTATTCTCGTGAATACCTATTTCTTGTCAAATGCCTCGCTCATTGGTGATAATGCAGCATACATCGGTTCTGCAATAAGTGGTGCTGTCAACCAACTTGCCAAGCATATCATAACGCTTTCCCTCTTCTTCATTGGTGCTGGATTGACACGCAAGACGCTCAAAGCCGTAGGCATACGACCTCTCATCCAGGGCATTCTCCTTTGGATCACTATAAGCTGTGTGTCACTGGCTTACATACTTTGGATTTAATAGGTAATAAAACAAGAATAGAAATAACAAGAAAAGCCATGGCGAAGAACATAGAAAGTGACCCACTCACCGAAATGCTTGAATACAACAAGCGCTTCGTAGCAGAGAAGATGTACGAACAATACGCTACAAGCAAATTCCCTGACCGCAGGATTGCTATTGTCACATGCATGGACACACGTCTGGTGCAACTTCTTCCTGCTGCCCTCGGCATCAAGAATGGTGATGTGAAGATTATCAAGAATGCTGGCGGCACCATTACAAACCCATTTGACTCTACCGTACGTTCCTTGCTTGTAGCCATATATGAACTCGGTGTCAACGAGGTAATGATCATCGGTCATACGGGTTGTGGCGTACAGGGCATGGATGGTGCAGAGATGCTTGAACTGATGCGTGAACGTGGTATCGATGAGGAACATATCTCACTCATGAAGCATTGTGGCATCGACCTTGAGTCATGGCTTCATGGATTTGACAAGACAGATGCTGCCGTGCTCGAAACCGTTGATCTGGTCAAGAACCATCCACTCGTTCCAAAAGATGTGATAGTCAAGGGCTACATCATGGATTCTGCTACTGGCGAACTTACACCGATAGAGCAATAAAAAGAGAAATACAAGAATAAACTATGGACATTGAACAGATCAGAGATTATACACTCTCCATCAAAGGTGTAACCGAAGACCAACCATTTGGCGATGACCTTATTGCATTTCGCATTGAGGGGAAGATTTTCATGTGCCTTTGGCTGGGTGGTTCAGCTAATGATGTGGAAGAGCATCAACCAAGATGTGTGGTAAAACTTACTCCTGAGAGGAATGAGGAACTCCGGGAACAGTATTCAGCTGTTGCTCCTGCCTGGCACTGGAACAAGAAACATTGGAGCGATGTATATTATGAACAGCTCGATGAAAGTCTTGTAATGGAATGGATCAAGGAGTCATACGACCTTGTTGTGTCAAAACTCCCAAAAGCAATAAGATGTAAATATCAGTAATGTTTATGAAACAAAGAATCATTTTTCTTGACTGGTTACGCGTCATTGCCTGTCTGATGGTTATGACCGTACACGCTTGTGAATGTATTTATTCGGACGACTATACGTTCTCATTTCCTTCTGAAGGAGCAAAGTACGCTGTATTTATCTATCAGTCGCTGGTAAGACCTACGGCTGTGCCATTGTTCCTGATGGCATCGGCATTTCTGGTCATTCACAAGGTGGAGCTGGCGTGTTCAATGCCATAACCGATGCTCAGTATGGCAAGTATTATAAGAGCGCAGTAGCCTTGTCACCAACCAACGAGGAAACTGCAACTGGTTTGAAATATGGCTACAATCCTGCGCTTGTCAGAATCCCAACCCTTATGCTGGCAGGTACAAAAGGTGATTTTGAGACAAAAATGGTGTTACCCATTGAGAGGATGAAACAAACTTATAGCAAACTGAAAGGCATAAAAGTAATGGCACGAAAGAAAGGTTGCGAACACGGTCAGATGCTCTATAGTGCCGACGGTTATGTGACAGCCTGGTTCATGTGGCAACTGAAAAGTGACCACAATGCAGCCAAGGCATTTGTTGGCAATGATAAATCAAGGCGAACAAACTGTATCAGGACGTAAATATTAACAAATAAGAGTTAGTTATGACACGCATAGAGCAAGAAAAGAAAACCGTCAGGCAGATGGTTGAGATTTACTGCCAAGGGAAGAAGCATGTAAGCAAAGGACTTTGCGAAGAATGCTCTGTCCTTCTTAACTATGCCTATCATCGTTTGGATCATTGCAAATTCGGCGAAAACAAACCTACTTGCATCGCAATTTTGCTAAAGCATCGCGGTCTGGCTAAAGCCAACCACCGCTAAATCGCTCAGTGAGGATTGTCAAGGCAAACGTTGCACCAGATTTGAATCTGTCGCAATTCAGCAAAGTATTAATTTTTTAAACAGCAACATTTTGCCGAAGTAGCTCCACGAGTGGAGTACAACCTCACCCCTCGCGCCTACTCCTTCCTCCCTTTGGTGGAGAATATGATTCGTTGGGCGAAGGAGAACATGGAGGATATTATTGCTGACAGAGAAAGGAATGTATAATTTACCGCAAGCACACAACTGAAGTTTGTATGATAAAAGCCTCAGCACACAAACGTGCCGAGGCTTTTATTTTGGATCCATTATTTCATCGTCCCAAGTGGGAGCAGCTTATTCGGCTGGAGCCCACTTGCAGCGTACAGGAGAAACGATAGCGCCTTCTGCCTTCAACTGCTTCATTGCAGCATCAACGTCCTTGCGGTCAAGGCCGCTGAGCTCTGCTATCTTTCCTGCATTGAGAGGCTGACCTGCCTCACGCATTGTTGTCAATACTTTGTCTTTTGTTTCCATTGTTATTGGTTTTAGGAGAGTTAGACATTAGAAATTATCTACGTGTACCTCGAAGTATGACTGAGGATGAGCACATACGGCACAAGCGGCTGGTGCCTTCTCGCCTACTACGATATGACCGCAGTTGCGGCACTCCCAAACCTTCACCTCGCTCTTTGCGAAAACTTCTTGAGCCTCAATATTGTGAAGGAGAGCACGATAACGCTCCTCGTGACGCTTCTCGATGGCTGCCACCATGCGGAATTTCTTAGCCAATGCGGTGAAACCTTCTTCCTCGGCTGTCTTTGCAAAACCTTCGTACATGTCTGTCCACTCGTAGTTCTCGCCTTCTGCAGCATGAGCAAGATTCTCGGCAGTCGAGCCAATGCCCTGAAGTTCCTTCAGCCAAAGCTTTGCGTGCTCCTTCTCGTTATCAGCGGTCTTGGTGAAGATCTCAGCCATCTGCTCGAAGCCTTCCTTCTTCGCTACCGATGCGAAGTAAGTGTATTTGTTACGTGCCTGAGACTCTCCCGCAAAAGCTGCCTCAAGGTTCTTTTCTGTCTGTGTACCTGCATACTTGTTTGCCATAGTTGTATTGTGGTTTTTAGTGATTAATAATTCGTTTGTTTTGATGATACAAAATTACAAATACTATCAAAATCAACCAAGAAAATAGCAGCATGCTTATGGTGAATTTCGGCATTATGCATAAATTTTCCATTAACCATGCCGTAATTTACCATTATTTTCGTTAACTTTGCACCATAAAAAGCAAAATTCCTTATGGATACAGACAAACTTTACAGCAATTATCATACGGTATGCGCGACACCTGGCGGCAACGGTTTCCGCGTGGAACACATGCCCGACTTCCTATTGCACAGTGAGATAAACGACTGCTCGCCTCATGTGCATTCATTCTATGAGATACTATGGTTCCAGGATGGCGAGGGCACTCACAATGTTGACTTCGTGGATTATGAAGTGAAGCCGAACACAATCTTCTTCCTGGCTCCAGGACAGACG